>DATLSI010000232.1:0-54461 GCA_035534255.1 Ktedonobacteraceae bacterium
GAACCGCCATTTGAGGAACAGCCCTACCCCGAGATGTCGCCGCGGCCCGAACAACTGCAACCACCCTTTGAGGAACGACCATCTTATCCTCAGCAGCCACCCTTTGAGGGGCAGCAGCCCTACCCAGGACCACAGCCCCAGACTCCCTATTATGGACAACCCGTATATCAAACTCGGGCTATATCACCACGCAGGAGACGCGGTCTGTTGTGTGGGTGCCTGGCTGCGCTGGTGATCGCGTTGCTCCTCTGTTCCGGGGGAACTTTCCTCGCTATTAGTCTCGGCTTTGCCGGACTCACCGGCACTAGCGTGACCGACCCGCTAGCCTCCTACCATGTTGCGGCAAATCCCACCCTCGTTGTTAACGACCAGGCCGGTTCCGTCACCATCAAAAGCGGAAGCGTGGGCTTGATTACCATTCAGCCAACCAGATTTGCCCATTTCGGCGCTAATATTAAGAATATACATACGCAGATCATTATGAATGGAGCGACGAACACGCTCAATGTGACGGTCACACATTCGGGGCAAGATTTCTTTAACACGTCCGGCGTTAATTTCGCCATCACCGTGCCAGATACTACGAATCTCCAGGTCAGCACGAACGCGGGGAATCTTAATATCAGCGGTGTGCGGGGAACCATGTCACTCAACACCAATGCCGGGTCGATTGGGGTGAATGGATCAACTCTGACAGGTAGTTCGACCTTCAAGACCAACGCGGGAAGCGTAAATTTTACCGGCTCTATCGGCACGAGCGGCACCTATGACTTCGAGACCAACGCCGGTTCTATCGATATCGTGCTGCCCGCTACATCTGCTTTCCATGTAAATGCCAGCACCGACGCCGGTTCAATCACCACAAGTTTCCCCGTTACCGTCAATCACAGCACAGTCGGCGCGACGCTTAACGGTGATATTGGCAATGCGCCCCAGGCGACCGTGACATTAAAAACCAATGCCGGGTCGATTACTTTGAACAAGGGATCATAGATATAAGGAATTTACCTTTGAGGAAACTTGTTGAAGCTATTAGCTGTCAGTTCTTGCTATACGATAGTGTTTTATTGAACTGCGCCGATCAACTGTACGCTGTCTTCGCTCATTAGAAAATGATATCGAGTCTAGCTTATGGAATTAAATGATAGTCAACACCGGCTTTCCGTCAGTGAACAGCTCACGCTGAGCGTTCTCTGGTTCTCCCTCAACTTTCAGACGGCAGCGCTTCTTCCTATCGTCATCCCTACGCAAATTTTACTCTTCGTGACCCCCGGCCAGGTTGGTAACGCGCAGCAGGCAACACTACTGGGATGGATATCAACCCTCGGAGCCGTCATGACGCTGTTCGTCCCACCACTCATTGGCATGCTTTCCGACCGCACCTACAGTTCCTGGGGGCGTCGCCGCCCATACATTTTGATGGGCGGTCTATGCATGTTCTTTGGCGGGCTGATTCTGGGATTTGCCAGTAACATCTGGTTCTTCCTGCTGGGGCTGGTGATTTTCCAACTGTCCGTCAATGCCGGTACAGCTGGCTACCAGAGTCTGATTCCCGACCGCGTGCCAGAGGAACAACGCGGTGCGTCATCCGCTTACCTGGGACTGATGACTATCCTGGGCAACATCTGTAGTCTAGGGCTGGCTGCGTGGCTGCTCGGTTCCGTTACCCTCAATTCTTCCACCGGCGACACTATCCGGCAAGGAGCGATCATTTTCTATGTGCTGAGCGGTATTGTGCTGCTCGCGGGTATATTTGTCACCGTAACTGGCATACATGAGGTACCGATTTCGCCCGTCCAGTATACTACTCAACCTGTTGAGAAAAAAGCGTTCGACTGGCGCGAATGGTCGCGCGAGAACTGGTTCAAGCCCTGGCAAGACAGCAATTTTACCTGGGTTTTCCTGACACGTTTTTTTGTCATGATGGGATTGACGCTTTTCATGACTTTCATCGAATACTATTTTGCCAATGTCGCGCGCGTCACTAATTACGTGCAAACGACGGCAGCCATAGCCGTGCTGGCTCTGTTGGGAGCTGTATTCAGCGCATTTTTACTGGGCGTGCTCTCAGATCGTACCGGGCGTGTGACCATCGTATCTCTCGCCACACTGTGCATGTCGATTGCGGCGCTGGCTTTCGTGTTATTCCCTGGCACGCTCGTGCTATGGCCACTGGGCATCCTCTTTGGCCTGGGCTACGGCGCGTACACCAGTGTAGATTGGGCCTTGACGCTCGACTCTCTGCCATCGTCAGATACGGTTGGCAAAGACCTGGGCATCTGGAATGCCTCAACCACCTTGCCCGCCATCATCGCGCCGCTGGCTGGCGGCGTCATCATCGCCATAGCCAACCACTTCGGGCAGACGCAATTAGGCTATCGCCTGATTTTCTTGCTTGCTACAATAGTTTTGCTGCTGGGAGCCGTATTCATACTCAAGGTGCGCGAGAAACGCGAGGTTTTGCTTGCTCGCGGAACGGCAACGGGTCTTGCGCAGGACGTTGAACGCCAGGCAGGTGTGGCAGTTGAGGAGAAGCAGCGCGAACAGCGCCGCTCCTTCGGATTTGGTTGGAAACTGGCTTTCCGCACGCGCGCCGGGCGAGCGCGCGGATTCCTGCTCTTCTGGCCGTTCTGGGAATGGCTGACACTCACCGTCTGGCACGTCAAATCTGTACCGCACGCGCCAAACGGGCTGCTGATGGTGCATTTCACCCGTTACAAGGGTCGCCCCATAGATTTAACCGATGGCACGCGCGTGGCAAAAGGCGACCTGATCGGCGAACTGCACTTCCGCAATCGGGTAATATTACAGGTTGCCTCGAATAACAGCCCCTGGGGACTGCTGCGCATGATCTCGCAGGATTTCCAGGCGCTGGCAGACTGGACGCACCAGCCCGATTTCCCCACCGAAGTCCATGCCTTTTTCGGTATCACCCTCCTCAGCCGCGCAGGTCGCCGCCTCGGATTCACCCTGCGCGAGCGCCCCAAAACCATCCATGCCTGGTTCGACCGCTTCTTCATGACCGGTCTGCTGGTGTTGTATCATGAGCACGGCCTGGATCGCCTCCTGCAAGGCACTACCTATGGAACCTACCCGCAGGAAGTGTGGATGTCGCGAGGAGAGATGGTGAGACGATACGGGAAGAAATAAATGCGAGTCGCGCAGAAACCTCTCTCAAATAGCCGAAACGTGGTATAATGTATGAGATATTTTCTGTAAACACAACATTAATAACCATAGATAACGACGCGAACGCCGATAACCAGGAGAACCTGAAACTATGCAATTACTGGGAAAGATGCTGGGCGACCCCAATAAGAAAGAGATCAAGGCCATCCAGCCAACTATAGATAAAATTAATGCGCTCGAAGCGAAGATAGAGCAGTTGAGCGACGAAGAATTAGCCGCGAAAACTGGCGAATTTCGCGCGCAACTTTACCTCTACCTCAAAGGTGGTGCGGTGCTGGAGGACGAACTACTCAAAATCTTCCGCGAAGCGCTGGATGCTGTTGAGACGCAGGCAGCCAGATGCACCGACAAGCAGGTGCGAGAAGCCATCAGCGAAGCACGTAGGGTTATCGAGAGACACCGCGACCCGGAGAAAATGCTGCGCGACAACTTGCAAGACACGCTATCCGAATGTCTTGAACATGCCTACGAGACCCTGAATCCCACGCTCAACAAGCTGCGTGTCAACGCGGCAATGGACAGGGCGGAGGAAACGCAGGACTGGCCCGACGAGGCAAAAGACCCTGAGCAGGCTACACTCGCCTTACTCAAAAGGATCGAGCCTGTCATTGATGAGATTGATGATGATTTCCAGCATGAAGCCTTTGAAAAGGCCTGGACAAAATTCGAAGAAGCGAAGCGCAACGCGGCCAATAAAGAAGATGGCGCGGACGAACGCCTGGAAACCATGCTGGGCGATGTGCTGCACGGCTTGAGAAGCGAACTGATAGCGCTCAAAGCCGAGGCCATTGACCAGTTATTGCCCGAGGTTGTGAAACGCTATCGTACAGGTAAAACGCTCGAAGACATCCTGCCGGAAGCCTTTGCCGTTGTGCGCGAGGCCGGGCGGCGCACCCTCAAAATGCGCCACTTCGATGTGCAGCTTATCGGCGGCATGGTGCTGCACCAGGGTAAAATCGCCGAGATGCGTACCGGCGAGGGTAAAACGCTGGTCGCGACTTTGCCCGCGTACCTGAATGCCCTCCCTGGCAAAGGTGTACATGTAGTGACAGTGAACGATTACCTGGCGAAGTTCCACGCCGAATGGATGGGGCAAATCTACCAGTTCCTGGGATTGACCGTTGGCGTGATCGTGAACGCCGTCGAACCACTCACCGCCGAGCGGCGAGCCGCCTACAACGCCGACATCACCTATGGCACCAACAACGAGTTCGGCTTTGACTACCTGCGCGATAACATGGTCAATTCGCTCGACCAGCTTGTACAGCGCGACCTGAACTACGCCATCGTTGACGAGGTGGACAACATCCTCATCGACGAAGCGCGCACCCCGCTCATCATTTCCGGTCAGGGTCAGGAATCGACCGACCATTACGCCAGGTTCGCGCGCTGGGCACCGCGCCTGAAACCTGAAACCGACTACACCGTTGAAGAGAAAACACGCACCGTCATATTGACGGAAGAAGGTATCGAAAAAATTGAACAACTGGCAGGCGTGAAAAACATCTATGACGCGGAAAACGTGGAACTGACGCGCTACATGGAGAACGCCATCAAAGCGCACGTCATCTTCAAACGCGACAAAGACTACATCGTCAAGGATGGCGAAGTCGTCATCGTTGACGAGTTCACTGGTCGCCAGATGCCCGGACGCCGCTACAGCGAAGGCCTGCACCAGGCAATCGAGGCCAAAGAAGGGGTCAAAGTGCAGCGCGAGAACCACACGCTGGCTACCATCACCTTCCAGAATTTCTTCCGCCTGTACGATAAGCTGTCAGGTATGACAGGTACCGCGCTGACCGAAGCCGAAGAACTAAACAAAATCTATAAGCTGGATGTTATCGTCATTCCGACGCACAAACCCATGATTCGCGCAGACCAGGCCGACTTGATCTATCGCACAGCCGAGGGCAAATTCAGGGCGGTGGTTGAGGAGATTCGGGAACTGCACGAGAAGGGGCAGCCGGTATTGGTCGGCACCACCTCGGTCGAAACCTCAGAGCATCTTGCCGAAATGCTCGATATGCAGGGCATATCGCATAACGTCCTAAACGCCAAGCACCACGAGCGCGAGGCACAGATAGTGGCCCAGGCTGGCCGCAGCGGAACCGTCACCATCGCCACCAATATGGCGGGTCGCGGTACCGACATCCTGCTGGGCGGCAATCCCGCCGGTTACTTCGATACCATCCTGCGCAGGCATGCCGAGCAAGTTGACTTCATCCGCGAGATGCCGGTACAGGACGAAGATGATCGCCAGGACAAAGAAGAGGCCATCCAGCAATACATCGCCGCCATGTCGGAAGAGGAGCGCAACGCCATCCTGGAAGAAAAGATTCGCGAATGCGAAGAAGATCACGAACGAGTAGTCAATCAGGGTGGCCTGCGCATCATCGGCACCGAACGTCACGAGTCGCGCCGCATCGACAACCAGTTGCGCGGTCGCGCTGGACGTCAGGGCGACCCCGGTTCATCGCGCTTCTACCTGTCGCTGGAAGACGAGCTGATGCGGCGCTTCGCCGCCGACCGCGTCTCCAAGGTGATGGAGTTCGCGCGCATGGACGAAGACACGCCGCTCGAAAGCGGCATGGTCTCGCGTTTCATCGAACAGGCGCAGACCAGGGTAGAGGGCTACAACTTCGACGCTCGTAAAAATGTGGTCGAGTACGACGACGTAATTGCCAAACAGCGCGAGGTGATCTACGCCGACCGCCGAGCCGTGCTGGAACGCGCCGATCTACACGAGCGCGTGCTGAACATGATGCGCGACGAGGTGCGGCGCATCGTGGATATGTATGTCCCCGGTAGTGTTATCAACGAGGAAGAGCAACTGGCAAATCTCTTCAGCGCGCTGGAAATCTGGATACAGATACCCGATGAGGTCCTGCCTGAAAACATCAACGCGATACGCAAAAACGACCTGCTCAACAGGCTGACCGAACTGGTTACTGACCACTACGAGGAACGCGGCAAGCAGCTAGATATGCTGGTTGAGGAGAACGCGGGTCTGGGCATCCCCAGTATTCGCGACCTGGAACGCCAGTACACTATGCAAGTGATTGATCGCCTGTGGATGGACCACATCGACTCGATAGATGTCCTGCGCAACAGCATCCATTTTCGCTCGATTGCGCAGCGCGACCCGCTGGTCGAGTTCAAGAATGAAGCGTTTCGCATGTTCGAGAGTCTGAAAGTGGATATCCAGCATCATATCGTCGATGACCTGCTCAAGCTCCTGCGTGGCAACATCACCATCAAAGTGCAGCAGCCCGCGCCGCAGCGCAAAACCCCGCGCAACCTGCGCACCAACATCGATGATATCGCCAGGGCCAGCGGTCAGGCCAAAAGCGATGGTCTGGATAGTGGCGCGAGCCGCAGGCAGGTCTCTGGCGCTCGCCAGAATGGACGTACTGCCGTTGCTGCCCCTGTCCCACGCCAGGTGCAATCCAACAAAATTGGCCGCAACGATCCCTGCCCCTGCGGAAGCGGCAAAAAATACAAAAAATGCCACGGAGCATAGGGACTAAATTTAGAGCGGCCAGGGTTTCCAGGGCGACCGCGAGGGTCGCCCCTACCATATACGGGCTTCGCCAATCGCCTCGTTGTATGGTAGGGGCGACCCTCGTGGTCGCCCTGGAAATGGGTGTCTCATTTAAACATAACTCTTTGCTTATACATAGCTTCACAACTTCTGAACCTATTTCATAGCTTTTTACGCTTGTTCCATGTTACCCTTTGTGTAGGGATGGGCGTGAGACGGTAAACGACGGGGTTTTACTCGCTGTATCCATCCGTTAGCCTTTAACAGGTGAAAGGTCATACTGATGAGCGAACAACATTCAGTCAATGGTAATGGGAAGCATATGATGAACGGACATAACAACGGCAAATATCAAATGAGCGGACCTTCGGCTGCGGAACTGGAAGTCAGTTGGAAGGGCAACCTGCGCTGGCGCGGCATCACGCGCCCCTATAGTGGCGAAGATGTTGTTCGGCTACGCGGATCAATCCAGATCGAATACACCCTGGCGCGCCTGGGAGCCGAACGTCTCTGGAACCTCTTACACTCCGATGAATATGTCGCGGCGCTCGGCGCGCTAAGCGGCAACCAGGCCGTACAGCAGGTCAAAGCAGGGTTGAAAGCGATCTATTTGAGCGGCTGGCAGGTCGCGGCAGACGCTAACCTTGCCGGGCAAATGTACCCCGACCAGAGCCTCTATCCGGCCAATAGCGTGCCGCACGTAGTCAAGCGCATCAACCAGTCATTGCAACGCGCCGACCAGATTCAAACGTCCGAGGGCAAAGGGGATACCTACTGGTTCGCGCCCATCGTAGCCGACGCGGAAGCCGGTTTTGGTGGCCCACTCAACGTCTTCGAGTTGATGAAGTCCATGATCGAAGCGGGCGCGGCAGGCGTGCATTTTGAAGACCAGTTATCGTCAGAGAAAAAATGCGGGCACATGGGCGGAAAAGTGCTGGTTCCAACACAAACCGCCATCAGACACCTGGTATCAGCGCGCCTTGCTGCTGACGTGATGGGTACTCCTACCCTGGTTGTCGCGCGTACCGATGCCAATGGCGCGCACTTAATCACCAGTGATATCGACCCGGTAGACCACAAATTCCTCACGCTGGAACGCACACCGGAGGGGTTCTACCATATGCATGGCGGCTTGAAGGCCGCTATCGCCAGGGGCCTGTCCTATGCCCCGTATGCAGACCTGATCTGGTGTGAGACCGCCGAACCCAACCTCAAAGAGGCGCAGCGGTTCGCGGACGAGATTCACGAGCAGTTCCCCGGCAAGATGCTGGCCTATAATTGCTCGCCATCCTTCAACTGGCGCAAAAAGCTCGATCCCGAAACAATCGCCAGCTTCCAGCATGACCTGGCAAAGATGGGCTACAAATTCCAGTTCATCACACTGGCAGGCTTCCACGCCCTCAACTACAGCATGTTCAAACTGGCAAAGGGCTACAGCGAGCATGGCATGGCAGCCTACTCCAAACTGCAAGAGGCCGAGTTCGCCCTTGAGAACGACGGCTACACGGCCACCAAACACCAGCGCGAGGTCGGCACCGGCTACTTCGACGAGGTAGCTCAGGCGATCGCCGGCGGCGAGTCTTCGACAACCGCGCTAGCCGGCTCGACCGAGGTCGCGCAATTCCATTGATCGCCAGTTGTTGCCAGGGCGGGGGGCCGCGAGAGCGGCGAGGCTTCGCCCCTACCCTGTACGGATCGATATGGAATGTTATATCGTATAGGGTAGGGACGGGGCTTCGCCGCTCTCGCGGCCCCCCGCCCTGGTTAACGCACGCTTGAAGCAAAATATGACGCGCATACCAGCGAAAGGACCACCAGCATGACCACCAGCAAACCATCTCTACAAAATATCGAATTTACCGGCGAGGTGACGCCCGAATTTGCCGAAATATTGACGCCCGAATTTGCCGAAATATTGACGCCCGAGGCGATGAACTTTGTCGCCTCGTTGTTCCGCGCGTTTCGTGACAGGCGCGAAGAACTTTTGCAGCGCAGGGCGCAGCGACAGGCCGAAATCGATGCTGGTAAGATGCCGGACTTCCTGCCCGAAACGGAACATATTCGCCAGGGCGATTGGACCATTGCGCCTATTCCTGCCGACTTGCAAGATCGCCGCGTCGAGATTACCGGCCCTGCGGAACGTAAAATGATTATCAACGCCCTGAACTCAGGCGCGAAAGTCTTTATGGCCGACTTCGAGGACTCACTTTCACCCACCTGGGAAGGCGCTATTCAAGGGCAGATCAACCTGCGCGACGCCGTCAACCGCAGCATTACATTCAGCAATCCCGACGGCAAGCAGTACGCGCTGAACGAGAAGATCGCCACCCTGTTGGTGCGCCCGCGCGGCTGGCATTTGATAGAAAAGCACGTGCTGATCGATGGGCAGCCGGTCTCCGGCGGCATCTTCGATTTCGGCCTGTACTTCTTTCACAACGCGCGAACGCTGCTCGACAAAGGCACCGGCCCCTACTTCTACCTGCCCAAACTGGAAAGCCACCTGGAAGCGCGCCTGTGGAACGATATCTTCGTGATGGCACAAAATGAACTGGGCATCCCGCAAGGAACCATTAAGGCCACCGTGCTGATCGAGACCATCCTGGCGACCTTTGAGATGGATGAAATCCTGTACGAGCTGCGCGAGCACTCGGCGGGACTGAACTGCGGGCGCTGGGATTATATCTTCAGCGCCATCAAGAAGTTCCGCAACATACCCGATTACATCCTGCCCGACCGCGCCCAGGTCACGATGACCACGCACTTCATGCGCTCGTACTCGCTGCTCGCCATCAAGACCTGCCATAGACGCAATGCCCATGCTATTGGCGGTATGGCTGCGCAGATTCCTATTAAGAATGATCCAAAGGCCAACGAGGAGGCGCTGGCGAAGGTACGTGCCGATAAACATCGCGAGGCTACCGACGGTCACGATGGCACCTGGGTTGCGCATCCAGGGCTGGTAGCAATCGCCATGGAAGAATTTGACGCGGTGATGAAGGGGCCTAACCAGATCGACCGCAAGCGCGAAGACGTGCATGTCACGGCTGCCGACCTGTTGAAGATTCCCGACGGCACGATTACCGAGGCCGGTCTGCGCACCAACATCAGCGTCAGCCTGCAATACCTCGAATCCTGGCTGCGCGGCTCCGGCTGCGTTCCCATCAATAACCTGATGGAAGACGCCGCCACCGTTGAAATATCGCGGGCGCAAATCTGGGAATGGATCCGCCATCCCCAGGGCATCCTCGACGACGGGCGCAAAGTCACAATTGAACTTTTCCGCTCATTGCTGCAAGACGAGACAGCGAAGCTGCGTTCATCCATCGGTGACGCGCAATTCGAGAAACGTCCATTCAAAACAGCAGCCGAAATCCTGGATTCGATCATCACCAGCGATCAGTTCGTCGAATTTCTGACGCTGCCAGCGTATCAGTATCTGAAGTAATGCGGTAGGGACGCCCCTACAGATCTCTGCTTTTCGTCTTCACGATATTCGTGATGCGCTCGATGAAGGCATCAAGTGGCGTCGCGCCCAGGTTTTCGTTGGTGCGCAGGCGCACGGCGACGGCGTTGTCAGCCGCCTCCTTGTCGCCGACAACGAGCATATAGGGTATCTTTTGCATCTGTGCATCGCGTACTTTGGCATTCATGCGCTCACTGCGCGCGTCCACCTCGGCCCGCACACCGGCCGCTTTGAGCGCGGCCAGCACGCTGTTGGCATACTCATTGTGTCGGTCGGCAATGGGGATTACCATTGCCTGCACCGGCGCGAGCCAGACCGGAAAAGCTCCCGCGAAATGCTCGATAATCAGGGCCATGAAACGCTCCGTCGAACCCGTGACGGCGCGGTGAATCATGACCGGGCGATGCGCCTGGCCATCATCGCCGATGTATTCGAGTTCAAAGTTCATAGGCTGCACAAAGTCAAGCTGCACCGTCGAGCACTGCCAGTCGCGGCCCAGCGCATCCTTGACCATGAAGTCCGTCTTGGGACCATAGAAGGCCGCCTCGCCGATCATTTCACGATATGCAATGCCCTTGTTCTCGACCGCTTCACGTAACGCGCTCTCGGCCATCTCCCACACCTCGTCGCTGCCCGCGTAATCCTCTTTTTTGTTGGGATCGCGCAGCGAAAGAGCAATCCAGTAGTCCGTCAGGCCGTAGGTATTGAAAACCTCCAGCGTCAGGTCGATGGCGCGGTTGAACTCCTCCTGAATCTGGTCCTGGCGCATGAAGACGTGCGCGTCGTCCTGCGTCAGGCTGCGCACGCGCGCCAGGCCCGTTAGTGTGCCAGCCTTTTCATAACGGTAGAGCGTGGCAAACTCGGCATAACGCACCGGCAGTTCGCGATAACTGTGCATCTGCGACTTGTAGAGCGTGATATGGTGCGGGCAGTTCATCGGCTTGAGCACATACGCTTCATCTTCCGAGGCTTCCTGCTCGCCCTGCATGATGGGGAACATATTCTCGCGATAGTTGTACCAGTGCTTAGATGTTTTGTACAACTTCACCTTACCGAGGTGCGACGTCCACACGTGCTGGTAGCCGTATCTCTCCTGCGTCTCGCGCACGTAGCTCTCCATCTGATAGCGCAGCGTCTCACCATTGGGCAGGAACATCGGCACACCCGCCGGTAATTCATCGCTCACCACAAACAGCTTCAATTCGCGCCCCAGCTTGCGATGATCGCGTTTCTGCGCCTCTTCCAGTCGCCACAGGTATTGATCGAGTTCCTCCTGCGTGAACCAGGCCGTGCCATAGATGCGCTGCAACATGGGGCGATGCTCATCGCCGCGCCAGTATGCTCCGGCAATCTTCATCAGCTTGACCGGTCCCACCTGGCCCGTATTCTCCACGTGCGGCCCCCGGCACAGGTCGAGGAAGGTATCCTGCGTGTAGATACCCACTTCTGCATCGGGCAGATTTTCGATCAGCTCGACTTTGTACGACTGTCCATTGGCGCGGAAGTACTCCGACGCCTTCTCACGCGGCCAGCGATCGCGCTGAAAGGGATACTTGCCCGCGATGATGCGCCGCATGCGCTGCTCGATATCCGGTAAATCTTCGGGCGTCAGGGTGCGCGGCAGATCGAAGTCATAGTAAAAGCCATCCTCGATGGCTGGCCCAATGGCGAGTTTGGCATCCGGGAAAATCTCCAGCACCGCCTCCGCCATAATATGCGCCGCGGAATGACGCATGCGCTGAACCGGCGTATAATTGACCGATTCGTCCAGTTCTGCTACGACCGACATAACAATAGCCTCCTCAAACAGCAAAACAACAATAAAAAAACCTTCTCATCCCCTCAAGGGACGAAAAGGCATATAAACTTTTCGTGGTTCCACCCAGCTTTCGCATTGCCAATGCAAGCAGTCCTGCACAATTCTCATTGGACAAATGCGCTTTTGCGACCTCTAACGTGGCCGAGACGTACACCTTATGATGTGACCGATGACGCGCATTGGTTACGCGAACCGATTACGGATGACGCGAACCGATTACGGATGACGCGATAAATCGCGTCCCTACATCGTCAATCAATCTTCGACGGTGCAGGCTGGCGAGGGGTACCGGCGCTCCTTGCTGGTTGGTGCGCTTTCAGCCGCCGGCGCATCCTCTCTGTAAACCTCCGGGGAGGGACATATCTCGCGTATGCCTTATTAAGTTACTATGGTAATCTTAACACAGGTCGTGACAGAAGTAAATAGTTTTTCTCGCTTCATGTTATGGGGCTGGGAAGAAGTTGAAAACACTTGACTTTCCAGAAAATATCTATTATCATTATTTCTAACATTCGAAATATTGCAACTAATCTTCTTCCAGCTTAGCTGGAAATTTGCTATCCCGCTCATATGAGCAGTCCTCACGTAGAGAAAGTGTGTGCAAAATCGGAAGTCCACTAAGGAGGTAGTTTGTATGCCACCAGACGAAAAGGTTGACCGCACGTTGGACTGTTTGAAACTCCTCTGTCCCGTACCCATCATCAAGATCAGCAAAGCGGTGAAAGACTTGCAACCTGGCCAGACCCTGCTTATGCTCGCCGACGACCCCGGCTCGAAGGCAGATATGATCGCGTGGGCGAAGCAGACTGGCAATGATCTACTCGAGGTAGAACAGGAAGGCAAAGTCTTCAAGTTCTACGTCCGCAAAAAGCGTTGAGCGCAGACGAAGGTTCGGCCATCGGATTAACCTAGTGGAATGAGGAGTAGCTCTATGGACGAGATCCCCAAGAAATTGTTGTATATCCAGACCAATGGCATTGAAGCGCCGGAGCGTTCGGCCACCCCATTCTACCTCGCCGCTTCAGCCGCTGCTATGGATATTGAAGTCGGCATTTACTTCACAGTCAACGGCCCGACCCTGCTTGTGCGGGGTGTAGCCGAGGAACTCATTCCCAAGAAGGACGGGAAGGGTGCGCCGTTGCGCCGCTTCATCGACCAGGCGGCTGAACTTGGTGTCAAGTTTTATGTCTGTCAACCCAGCCTTGATTTGAACAACGTCGCCTATGAGAACCTGATCGACGGCGTCGAGATGATCGGCGGCGCTGCCTTTAACGATATGGCGCTCGAAGCTGATGCTGTCATCTCTTTCTGAGGTCATCACCGGCGCGAGGATGTGCCGTAGGCCCACATGGAGGTGTTCCTTTGGCCCAGCTGACGACTCAACATACCGATGTTCCTTATGAAGAGAAGGAGCGGCTCTTCACGCAGGTCACGCAGGATATGCGCTTTCATGACTATCTCAAAGGATGTTATGAATGTGGTATCTGTGTGGCGGCCTGTCCCTCTGCCCGCTTCTATGATTTCAGCCCGCGTAAAATCACCCAGGCCGTAGCCCGCGAGGATATCGATCTCGTCTACAAGCAGATGAACGAAGATGTCTGGAATTGCTCGCAGTGCTTTTCGTGCGATCGCTGCCCGCGGGGTAACTCTCCGGGTGGTCTAATCACCATCCTACGCGAAGTTGCGGTCAAAAATGGCCTGCACTCCGCGAAGGAGGCGCTTGAGGGCTATAGCCGCATCGTCTACAAGATTATGTCAACAGGGACACAGGTCTCGCCCGACATGTTGCAGCCTGACGCTTTCCCCGATTGGGGGCCGGAAGTGAAGGATGTTTCAGACAATCTGGATCTCTGGCGACGCGCTATCCCACCAGAGACACATCACACCACCGAATCTGCCTGGGTCGTCGATGAAAAGACGCTTACAGAACTCTACCTGATCTGGCATATGACAGGCGTGCTCGATATGATTAAGGAAATTGACGAGGGGCTGCATATGATTTTGCAGGATGTAATGGAAGAGGCCCTTGAAGAAAAAGGCTTTAGCGTTTAGCAACCACCCGACACTGTTGCATACGCTTATGACGCTCAAGCCAGGACCGGTATGGAGGTAATATGACCAGCGAAGCTCCTATCCCTGTGACCGCTCTCACCCGTGGCACCATTCCGCAGCGAGTGTTTCAGCGTGACCCTGCCAATGCGCCCACTGAAGATATCCGGGAGAAGCTCTTCGAACTTGAAGCCCAGGGCGAGTGGATTGTACAACGTGTTCCCGATGATAACATCGAAGTCATGACCAAGTATGGTCGCACCAAGCGCATTCCGCGTCAGTTCACCTGGCATCATAAAAGTTGCGGCCAGTGCGGGCATATTCCAGGCTATTCGACTTCCATCTTCTGGCTGCACCGGCAGCTTGGTATGGAATATAACGAC
Source organism: Ktedonobacteraceae bacterium (assembly GCA_035534255.1). Classification (GTDB taxonomy): domain Bacteria; phylum Chloroflexota; class Ktedonobacteria; order Ktedonobacterales; family Ktedonobacteraceae; genus CF-113. The sequence goes on from DATLSI010000232.1 coordinate 14,445, forward strand.
CCAACCGACCAGACTTCCTGCACGGCCTGGAACTACTATGCTTCGGCGACATCCAACGCGGCAGCGCAGGCGGCTGTAGCCGTGCGCAACTTCGCCGCGGCATACGAAACGGGTTATTACCCCATGATTCACTGCGGCACAAGCTATGGACACTACAAGGAGACGCGAGAGCAGCTGGTGCATCATCCCGAACTGCGCAAGCAGGTACGCGAGATCATGGCAAAGCTGGGCAAGCCGCTGATTATTCCGGAGGAGATCGTCCACTACAGCGAGTGGGTGCATGCCATGCGCTTCGAGATTGCCAAGCGTAGGGTTTTTGATCTGAGCAACATAACCGTAACTGTTCACCCCGCCTGCCATTATTACAAGCTCGTGGCCGAAGATGCCATCTACGATCCCGATCTCTATGGGGGACAACGCACCGCAGTTATCACCGCCGTCGTTGAGACCCTCGGAGCGAAGGTTGCCGATTACTCCACCTGGTTTGATTGCTGTGGCTTTGGCTTCCGCCACATCCTGGTGCAGCGCGATTTCACGCGTTCATTCGCCACTCTGCGCAAAATCGAGCGCATGAAAGAAGAAGCCAACCCCGATGTAACGCTCACCCACGATACTGGCTGCGTGACCACCCTGGATAAGAGCCAGTTTGCCGCGCGCGCTCATGGACGCAATGTCGGGATTCCTGTCCTTTCCGAGGCGCAGTTCGCTGCGCTGGCAATGGGAGCGCACCCCTATCGCGTCTGCCAATTGCACTGGCACAGCGTGGATTACCGGCCACTGCTCGAAAAGATGGGCATTGACTGGCAGGCTCGCTGGGCTGAATTTCAGGCAGATATCGAGCGTTTACGCAGGGGCGAAATGCAATTTTTAACATGGGAGGATGCAGATGCCAAGTGATACTGTCCTGATTATCGGCGGCGGCCCCGCCGGGCTGTATGCCGCGCGGAGTGTCGCTGATTTAGGCACACCTGTTGTGCTGGTGGAGAAACGCGAACACCTGGGCGGTACGCCTATAACCGCGAACTATGCCTCGTTTACTCCGCACCTTGAGGATGCTGAAACGTCCATGCAGCGCATGGTGAACGAGGTAAGCAATGACCCACTGATAGAGATGCTGCTGCAAACTCGCGTGACGGCTGGTGGGGGCACCCCCGGCGATTTTGCTGTCACGCTGGCCAGCAGAAGCGGCGAAACGCGCGAATTGAGTGTTGGCTCAATCATCGTGGCCACCGGTTTTGATCATTTCGATCCTGGCCGCGAAACACAGATGTACGGCTATTATGAGTACGAAGACGTGCTGACGCTCGTCGATGCCGAGAAGATGCTGAAGGCGAAGCAGTTCGTGCGTCCTTCCACCGGGGAACCGCCCAAACGTGTGTGCTTTATTCAATGCGTCGGATCGCGCGATCGCCGCCTGGGCAATGAATATTGTTCCAAGGTCTGTTGCGGCGTCGCTTCTAAGGAAGCTATAGAGATCAAAGAGCTGCTCCCTGATGCCAAAGTCTTCATCTTCTACATCGATATGCGCATGTACGGCTTCTGGGAGGATCAACTCTACTGGAAAGCGCAGGAGGAGCATAAGGTCAACTACATTCGCGGCATCGTGACCGAGGTGCTGCGGCGCGGCGACTCCCTGGTGATTAAGGGCGAAGACACCACAATGGGGCGGCCTATGGAGATTCCTATGGATGTGGTTATTCTCTCCGTAGGCATGGTGCCGAGCGCCGGAACCATCGAGATGGCTAAAGTATTGAACCTGCCGCGCGAGCGTCACGGATTCCTGGAAACGGTCGGCGCTCCCCTGGATACCGTCACCACGCCAGTGCCGGGTATCTTCGTCGCCGGTGCGGCAGCCGGTCCTAAAGACATCGAGGATAGCATTTCCATGGCGGGTACGGCTGCCATGAAAGCCGTGAGCACGGTGCGGCGTGCTATACGTCAGACTTCTCTAGCATCGTCAGCGGGTGGCGGAGGGGAGTAGCAATGCCGGCCCCAGCATCCAACAACCATGAAGCAGTAGGTCAGATCGTTGACACGCCCAGCGCGCTCGAATTCATGCGCGAGGCTCTGGAGAAAATCACCGAGGAAGAGTTGACGTCTATCGTCGCGGAACTGCGCTCAAAAAGCCAGCGCGTTCAACAAATGTTCGCGCCGAATGCACTGCCCGCGTTTGACGAGAACAAGTTCCGCGCGCTGCTTCGCTCGGTATTCTCGACGCGCCGCCGCGCTGCGGATGTCATGGCTCTGGTTGATGCAGACCTCTTTCGTAACGCCGTAAACAGGTTGTTGCATGACTCAGCGCCACTTGCAGAACGATTCGATCTGTTTGTTGCGCAATTAGAGCCACTTGACCTGGCGACGCGCTGCGACCTGGCCGGTGAGTGCCTGCACTACTGGGATTTTGAGCGGTACTGGCTCTGGACACGCTGGATGTGGGACCCCGCCCATAACACGGGTTCTCTGCCGCTAGTGACCATCCAGGAGTACGATCTGCACGGAGAGACTCCCGGATTGACCTATTTGAAAGTGGGAGAAGCTATGGCATTCGTAAATGGCGTGGGCGAGGCGGCAGGTTTCCAGCATGGAGGGCGTGGGCTGCTTGGCACGGATGTCTATCTCTCCTGCGTCTATGTTGTCTACCTGTACACGGTGACGCGCATGCGCATGACAAAGGAATTCAACCAGGTGATTCCTCAATTTCCAGAACTCGCTCGCCGCTTACTTGGCACCTATAAGATGGAGGTTTGAGCTTATGACTGCAGTCGAACCCGAACGCATTCACGAAAAAGAGGTGGCAATTCAGGACGGAGTGGACATCTCCGGTCACTGGAATCGCATGTTTGATGAGCGCGTGATCTGGGACTTCGATACCTCCAAACTCGACGAGGTGACACAGATCGAAGGAGCAGAATCGCTGGGCGCTTGCTATCAATGTGGCAAATGCACGCCCGTCTGTCCGGTAGATCACGTGGGCGACTATAGCCCGCGAAAAATCTTTCGCAAAACGCAAATGGGCATCAGCCTGCTCCAGAGCGCGGACCTGTGGCTCTGTACCACCTGTATGAACTGCCTGCGCGTATGTCCTAAAGAAGTCAATATGATTAAAATCATGCCCGCGGTGCGCGAACAGGCCGTGCTTGCGGGGAATGCCCCTACCGAACTTTCTCAGGCATTTGAGAATACCTTTCGCTATGGTAATCCACTGGGCGAGCCGGCGCGCAAACGGGCAGACTGGGCAAAAGACGCCGGTGTGCCTGTCCCAATTCTGGCGCAGATTCATCGCCCTGTCGATATTCTCTGGTTTGTAGAATGCTATCCTGCCTATCATCCACGCGGCAAGGATGCTGCGCGGGGGCTGGCGCGCATCTTCCATGCGCTGGGAGTGGACTACGGCATTCTGGGCGTCGAAGAGAAGTGCAGTTGCGATTCGCAACGCCTGGCCGGAGAGAAGGGCCTGTTCGAAATGTTTGCTGAACACAACATCAAGATGTTCAGCAAATACCAGTTCAATACGCTTGTGACGGCTGATCCACATGCCCTGAATGCATTCAAGCATGAGTATCCGAAATACGGAGGGGACTACAGCGTCTTGCACTATACACAATTCCTGGCCCCTTTGCTGGATCGCATTCCCTTCAAGAAAAGCTTGCCATACCGTGTCACTTTCCATGATCCCTGCTATTTAGGACGGCATAACGGCGAGTATGAGGCACCGCGTAGGCTTCTGGAGGCGATTCCAGGCATTGAACTGACCGAAATGGCGCGCTGCAAGGCCAACGGATACTGCTGCGGTGGCGGCGGCGGCGGCATGTGGCTTGACAGCTTCTCACGCCCTCATGTCTCCGAGCGCCTCTCCGAACGGCGTGTGCGCGAAGCGGTCAGCACGGGCGCGGATGTGTTGGCGGTCTGCTGCCCCTATGAAATCTCGCGTTTTGAGGATGCCGTGAAGTCCACGGGCAACGAAGGCAAACTGATTGTACGCGACATCATCGAATTGATCGATGAGTCGATGCGCGGCTAAATATATCCGATTGTTTGAATTCCGACCGGCAACAGACTGCGTCTTACCTCCGGTCAGCCGGTCGGAAAGACTTGCGAAGGAGTAGACCAGTTATGAATATTATCGTGCCGGTGAAGCAGGTCCCGGACCTTGTCGAAGAGTTGGAGATCAAAGAAGATGGGACGGATCTGGAGCGGGAATGGCTGAAGTACAAAATGAACGAGTGGGATGAGAGTGCGTTGGAAGAGGCGCTCCAACTCAAAGAGCTACACGGTGGCACTGTAACGGCGCTGGCGATAGCGTCAGGCGATGTCGATGAGATGCTCTACACATGCGTTGCCAGGGGCGCTGACCGCGTGGTCAAAATCACCGGCGATTTTGAAGAACACCATGATAGCCATACGGCTGCTCGCGCGCTGGCCGCAGCCATTCGCGAGCAATCGTATGACTTGATTCTTACGGGCGTACAGGCTGCCGATGACCTGGATGGGCAGGTGGGAGTGTTGCTGGCTACGTACCTGGGAATACCGCATATTAGCGTGGTGAGCGGCATCGAAGTCGAGCCGATGACACATACTGCAACTGTTCGCCAGGAATATGCCGGAGGCATCATGGCAACGTTTGAGGTAGACCTGCCAGCGGTGTTAGGTGTCCAGGCAGCGCGTGCCATCCCGCGTTATGCCCCGGTGAGCCGCGTTCGCCAGGCGATGAAGACCGCACACATCGACGAGGTCGACGCGACCATTCCTGTCGGGGCTGGCATTACTGTGCGGCGGATGTTCAAGCCGGAATCGACTGAACATGCCGAGATGCTCGAAGGCGACGTCGACGAAATCGTGAATCGTGTCGTAGAGATTCTCCGCGAGCGCGGAATCTGGAGGGCTTGAGATGGCTGAACATGATGTCTTCGTCATCGCAGAACACCTGGAAGGTAAGCTCAGCGATGTGACGTTCGAGATGCTTGGCAAGGCGCGCAGCATCGCATCAGCGCCTGGTGGTCGGACGGTCGCGGTATTGCTTGGTCACGAGATTACTGCGCTGGCTGAACAATTGGGAGCCGCTGACCAGGTGCTGTATCTTGAGGATGCCGGGCTGCGTAATTTCATCCCGGAACGAGCCGAGCAAGCGTTGAGATCGCTGCTCCAGAATGAAAAACCCGCGCTGACCATGATCGCCAGCACTTCTATGGGTATGGACCTTGCAGCCGCGCTGTCCGCCGCGCTGGACTGGCCCTTGATCGCCTATTGCAGCGATGCGCGGTTGGAAGATGGAAAAATCGTCGCCACCAGCCAGATTTATGGCGGCAAAATCGCAGTGGAAACAGTGAGTGAGAGCGCTACCACGCTGGTATCCGTCCTCGCAGGTGTGTTCCCGGCCTCAGAGGGACACGCTGATAAACCTGCCCCTATCCAGACTATTTTCGGTGCCGCGAACGAGGGGCGTGTGCGCTTTAAGGGGCTGACCGTTCCCGATGCGGGGGACGTGGATATTACGCGCGAAACATTGCTGGTCAGCGTCGGGCGTGGAATCGGCTCAAAAGATAATATCGAGATAGTTGAAGAACTGGCAAACAATCTGGGAGCTTCGCTTTCAGCTTCCCGACCCATCATCGACAGCGGTTGGCTCCCCAAACAGCGGCAGGTGGGTAAATCGGGACTGACCGTCAAGCCCAAACTGTACATGGCAGTGGGCATCAGTGGCGCACCGGAGCATTTACAAGGCATGAAGGACGCGGAGCTCATCATTGCCATTAACAGCGATGCAGGCGCGCCCATCTTCGAGGTGGCGGATTATGGCATCGTTGGAGATCTGTTTGATATTGTGCCAGCTCTTTCAGAGCGTATTGCTGAGGTTCGCGCAAAATAACCCGGTGGAATACACCCGGCGACGTATGAGTAGGGATGGGCGACCACGAAGGTCGCCCTGGTAAAAGCGGAGAAGAGCTATGACATGGGCGAGTTCATTGTCATTGATCCTGGGCAGCGCCCCGGCCCCTCCAGGTCGGCCAATCTTTGAATTTTTCACGCCGATCATGGAGGTGACCTTTTATGTGCTGGCGGCCATCTCCACCCTGGTTTTCGCGTCGGGCATTTTTTTGAAGGTGCGCAAATACTGGAGAGGCAAGCCAGAAATGCGGCTGGATCATCTGCCCAGCCGTTTAGGTCGGGCTATACGGCTGGTTGCGCAAAATGCCACTGTTGCCAAACGCGACCGCTACGCGGGAGTGGGGCATTTCATGATTATGTGGGGGTTCATCACGCTCTTCCTGGGAACGGTTATCCTCGCGCTCGACTACGACATCATTCGCCCTATCCATCCGGCCTGGCAATTTTATTACGGGGATTTCTACTACGTCTACAAGCTCGTGCTCGACACGCTCGGTGTCGCCTTTCTCATCGGCTTACTAGCGATGATGATTCGCCGGGGCTTCTTCCATCTCCCTAAGCTCAACTATAAGCGCGTAGACCGTCCGGCAGAAACTTATGATCGCCGTCCCTACAAGGTCGGAGATGCCATATTTGTGGGCGGACTCTTCCTGATCGGTTTGACCGGCTATCTTCTGGAAGGGAGCCGTATTGCACACGATCAACCTGCTTCTATGGTATGGTCGCCGTTCGGCTCCATCGTCTCGGTGTTGTATCTTCGCGCTGGTTTCACGCTCCCTCAGTTAGTGATAAGCCGGGTGACATTGTGGTGGATTCACGTGGGACTGGCTCTCATCTTTGTCGCCTATGTGCCATTTTCCAAAGCGGTACATATCCTTGCCGATTTTGCGAATCTCACCTTTCATGACGAGAAGGCTGGCGTGGCGCTGCCGCCGATACCCGAGGAACCGGTCCCGGCGCATCCTGGCTACCGCGAAATTCGCGACTTTACCTGGAAGCACCTGCTGGACCTGGATGCCTGCACCAAGTGCGGGCGCTGCCATGAAGCCTGTCCCGCTCGCGCTGCTGGCGCACCGCTCTCGCCACGCGACTTGATCCTGGATTTGCGAGACCATGCCGACGAACAACTCAGTTTCAAGGCGTTATTGAGCCAGCGTACCATCCCTTTAAATACCAGGCAGAATGGCGCTGCTCCAGATCATCGACCACTGGTCGGCGGAGTAATCAAAGCGGAAACCCTGTGGGCCTGTACCACTTGTCGCGCCTGCGTGGAAGCCTGTCCCGTCGGCATTGAACATGTACCGATCATCGTGGAGATGCGGCGCAGTCTGCTCGATGAGGGCGAGATGGACCCCAAACTCCAGGAAGCCCTCACGAATCTGTCGAAGTATGGCAATTCTTTTGGCATGTCAGACCGCCTGCGCGCGAAGTGGACGAAAAGCCTGCCGTTCAAAATTAAGGATGCTCGCAAGGAACCGGTAGACTATCTCTGGTTTGTGGGCGACTTTGCTTCCTACGACCAGCGCGTGCAGGAGATTACGCGACAGGTAGCGCAGGTCTTTCAGCAAGCCAACCTGGACTTCGGCATTCTCTACGAAGGTGAACGGAACTCAGGCAATGACGTGCGGCGCGTTGGTGAAGAGGGCCTGTTTCAGATGCTTGCCGAACAGAACATTAAAATGCTGGGACGCGCCACCTTCAAGACGATCGTGACCACAGACCCGCACAGCTTGAATACCCTGCGCAATGAGTATAAACAATTGGGCGGCGACTATGAAGTGATACACTATACGGAGTTGCTCTGCCGGCTCATCGAAAGCGGCCAACTGCGCTTTAAACAACCGCTCGGCTTGCATGTGACGTATCATGACCCTTGCTACCTGGGTCGCTACAATCGCGTGTACGATGCGCCGCGCAAAATACTCGATGCCCTGGGGTTGCATGTCACCGAGATGGGACGCTGCCGCGAGAATAGTTTCTGTTGTGGCGCTGGTGGTGGCCGCATCTGGATGACCGAGACGAATATCCAGGAACGACCGAGCGAGAACCGCATCCGAGAAGCGGTCGCGCTGGGCAATACGGATTACTTCGTTGTCGCCTGCCCGAAGGATGTGACGATGTACCAGGATGCAGTGAAAACATCGGGAAATGAAGGAAAGATCGCTGTGAAGGATATCATAGAGCTTGTCTATGAGGCGCTGGAGGCACAGACAAGCGCGCCGATGGGCGCTCATGCTGCCGATCTGACGGCAGAGACATAAGGTGGTGGCTATGCATTGTCCTTATTGTACGACTGAAGGCTCTCGCCAGGTGATTCATGCGCATCTGACCGACCATCACGGGGACAAAGTCGTGGGGCGCAGCGATGAGGCAACAGGACGGCTCTTTTATCGGCTCGATTGCCCGCTCTGTGAAGAGTATACCGAGCGAGAGGTGAACCCGCATGGTCACGATCCAACCTTTCTCAAAGCGTTCGAGCGCGAAATACGCCTGGTCGCATTTGATCTGTTACTGTATCACATCGAGGCTGCACACTAACTGGCACCGGGGTCAAGTGATCGCGCGCCAGTAAGTAAAGAGCATCGGTCACAAGTGTAAGTAGGATGGAACAAATTATGGGAACAGCAAATGGTTGCAACATTCCGGAAGATCTTTATTATCTGATGGAGAAACATATCTGGGTACGCCAGGAGTCGGACGTGCTGGTGACTATAGGCATAACTGATGTCGCGCAGCATCTTGCCGGAAAGGTGATCGCAGTCAGCTCAAAGAAAGTGGGGAAGGCGCTCGGCAAGGGGCAGAGCGCGGCGACAGTCGAGAGTGGCAAATGGGTTGGGCCAGTTCCCGTTCCGGTGGCTGGTGAGCTGGTGGCGATAAACGATGCGCTTAAAGCGAATCCCGGGCTGGTCAACCAGGACCCCTATGGGACTGGCTGGGTTGTGAAGCTCAAGCCGTTCAACTGGGAAGAAGAGAGCAAGGAACTTGTCACCGGAACTGATGGCATTGCTGCCTATCAGCGGTTGCTCGATGAAAAGGGTATCACCTGTGTGTAGAGCGTCGTCGCCATGGGGTCATAGCCGAACAAGGAGGAAGAAAAGCAGGTGACTTCGCTAATCTACCGTGGCTGTGAATTTCCAACAGAGTGTTTCTACGATGTCGATCGTGATGTCTGGGTGCGACGCGATGATGACGGATGCGTCACGATGGGGATGACCGATCCGGCACAGGCGCAGTGTGGAAAATTCGTGCATATCCGCTTTAAGGCGGTTGGTCGTTCGTTGCAGCGCGGGCAGAGCGCTGCAACGATCGAGAGCGCGAAGTGGGTAGGACCCTTCCCGACACCGCTCAGCGGCGAGATCATTGCCACGAACGAAGCGCAATATAAGCTGGACATCTTGTCAGCGAACAAAGACCCATATGGCACCGGCTGGCTTATTCGTTTGAAACCGATTCGTCTAGAGGAAGAATGGCCGCTCTTGCTCTCGCATGACCAGGCGTTCGAGCGATACCGTGCGAAAATTACTGAGCAGAATATGCAGTGCTATCGCTGCGCGGACTGATTCGTGATGTATAAGCATCGCTGAAATTACGAGGCGTGTGCAAGCACAGCAATTGATGGAGATGAAGTTATGAGTTTCCGGGTAATTGATGCTGGCATGGTCGATTGGCTGGATAGCCAGGTGATCTATCACGCGGTTGCCTCGGCTATGAGCGAGGAGAGCGAGGATACCCTGACCCTTGTACATCCCGATGTCCCATACGCCTGTATTGGATACCATCAGGAGTTAGAGAAAGAGGTGGACCTTGAGTACTGCGCCGCCCACGGACTCCCCATCACGCGACGCCAGGTTGGCGGCGGTGCGGTCTATCTTGATCAGAATCAGCTCTTCTGGCATATCATTGTACACCGGTCACGAGCGCCGTATCGCATTGAAGATGTCTACTCGCGCTATCTCACCGGCCCCGTCAACGCGCTGCGGGCAATGGGCATTCCCGCAGAACACCGGCCCGTAAACGATATACAGGTTGCCGGTCGCAAGATTGGTGGTACCGGCGCAGCCACTATTGGTGAAGCTGTAGTAGTGGTCGGCAGCCTGATCTTTGACTTCAACTATGAACTGATGGCGCGTGTACTGAAGGTTCCATCAGAAAAGTTTCGCGATAAAGTGTATCAAAGCCTGCGTGAATACCTGACCACCATCCGGCGCGAACTTGGGGCAGACGCGCCCACCTGGGAGGAAGGCAAACGCATCTTGATTGCTCAGATTGGCGAGTCGCTTGGTCAGGCCATGCATTTTGGTGAATTGAGCGAGCAAGAGCGTATGGAAATGGCCAGTTGGCGCAAGACATTGATGAGTGAGGAATGGCTCTATCAAGCTGGTGGTCTGCATCGTCATGGTGTGAAAATCGCTGAAAGCGTCCATGTGCGCGAGGCAGCGTATAAGGCGCGGGGTGGGCTCATCCGGGCAACCATACGAGTGCGCGAGCAAACACTTGACGATGTGACCCTCAGTGGCGATTTCTTTATCTATCCTCAGGAGAGCATCAGGCTGCTAGAGCAGATGCTCATTGGCGCACCCTTAAAAGAGGAGGAATTGCGCGAGCGTGCAATCTCATTCTGGCGAGAGCATCAGATCCAGGCACCAGGTCTGACGCCCGATGATGTCTCCAGCGTTGTTATGCTGGCAGCAAATGAAAAGGAGTTGTCGCTGTAGCGTTTTTTGCGCATGCGCGGTTAGCAGTGCCCACACTACGTTGTAAGCAAGGTAACGTTGCGGGTACTACGTACCAGGAGTCAGCGCATAGTGATGGTAGTCTATGCCAGGGCAGGCCCAGACGCCTGCAGAAGGAGTTGCTCTATGGATACTCAGGCGAAAGTTCAATCACAGGCACTTTCCGAGGAGATTGAGCGCCTTGTCCGCGAGAGGGTAGATGCCTACTTGCGGGAGAAGGAAGAGGAGAAGGCTCAGCGAACGCCGCGGCTGGCGCTTATCGTCACCAAAGGCACACTCGACTGGGCCTATCCTCCGCTTATTCTCGCTACTACGGCGGCAGCGCTGGGTTGGGATGTCGGCATGTTCTTCACATTTTATGGACTAAATATCATTCATAAAAAGAAGGGCAAGCATTTGAAGGTCGCGCCGCTGGCCAATCCAGCCATGCCGATGCCCGTACCCAACATCATTGGCGCGATTCCAGGCATGACGGCCATGGGTACAATGGTGATGAAGTCGATGTTCAAGAGTCACCACGTATCGACCATTGACGAACTCATTGAGATGGCGGTCGAATCAGGCGTGAAACTCTGGCCATGTGGCATGACGATGGATGTATTCGGCTACAAACCTGACGATTTCATTGAAGGCATCCAGGAGATCTGTGGCGCAACGCACTTCATCGTGTATGCGAAAGATGCTGATGTCTCCCTATTCACATAATCCGCGTTGCGCTGTCACTACCCGGCGTCATCTAACGATCATCTAAGGAGTGTCTGAGATGTCGAACGAGCGTGTCTGCCTGAGTGCTCTGCGGGGCATCTCAGCGCAGGCGGCCAGCATCCTTGATCGCTCTGAACGCGCGCAGGCGATCTGGGTTCCGGTCGCGGCATTCAAACAGTTTACTCATACGCTCTATTGGGGCAATTTCGAAGAGCTTGATCTTCACTTACTGAATGGTCTTGATCCAGATGAGCGCAGCACGCTCGTTGATGAGCTGCGCGCCTACCACACGCGCTTGCGCCGCCAGCAGGAGCGCGTCTCCAGGTTCCACCGGGCATATCGTCGCTGGCTTGAGGAGCACGAACAGAACATACATATTGAATACCGAGAGCGAGAAGCTCGTTGGAAGGCGCAAGCAGGAGCCGGGTGGTGGTCAGACTGGCAGAGCGTGCATGAGAGCGAAAAGATAACAGGATGCCTGGAAGAAGCGCTGCGGCAACTGGAATTATCACCAGGCGCAACACTTGAAGAGATACGGCTGGCTTATCGCGCTCGCGCCAAAGCGCTTCACCCCGACCGCCAGGGCGAAGAATTCACAGCACAAATGGCCGCCTTGAACCGTGCCTATGAGTTCATTTGCAGGTATTACCGTGCGGCAGAGCAAGGGATAGGGAGAGCAAGGTCATGAGTATGGAACTGGAATCTGTTATTGAAAGTTGTGTCTCCCAGTTGACGTGTGACCCTCTACGTACCCGCGAAGAGATAGCGGCTCTGCTCAACCTCTGGGAGGAGACAGGTCTGATTAGCCGTCAGATGCGGGCGATAATTGTGCAAAGGCTACGAAAGAGCCAGCCGGACGGGAATATCTCTCACGCCGGCACTACATAAAAGAGGTCAGGGCTTTGATAAAATCGGGCAGCGCAGTTCGCTTAGCTTATCGCCCCGGACTCTCAAGCCCTTGCCCTTCAGAAGGTTTTTGTGTAAAAATAGTAGTAGTCGAAAAAAGCTTTGAGGCAAGGCTTGTCTAGAGTGAGATCAAAGCGCATGTGAAAAAGATGCGCCAGTTGATCCGCACTTCTGCATAGCGTTGCTTCCAACGGACAAAGATCGAATTGACAGCAAGCATGGATAAAGAATTTTACATACGGCATGCCCATATGTGCGGTGTGTTTGCGCATCCACTACGCCTTGAACTACTCCAACTGCTTCACGAACGCGGGGAATGTGCCGTGGGCGATCTGGCAGAGGCTACCGGCGTGCGTATGGCCAATCTCTCACAGCATCTCGCGGTAATGCGCTCCACAAATATTGTCCTCTCGCGTAAGGAGGGAGTGAGCGTCTACTACCGGCTAGCCGACTCACGCATCATACAGGCATTTGATTTGATCACCGAAGTGCTGCTCAGTCACCTTGCTCGAGAAGAGGAGCTGAGTCGAAAAATTGCTGTCCACCTGCAAGATGCCGACGCAACTTGAGTATATCTTATTTCAGCCTCTTCCCGTATCTAAATTCCCAGGGCCAGTATACATGAAAATGCTCAGAGAAAATTGATCATTTCTTCTCTGAGCATCTCCTCAGCCTATATGCCGCATCCTCAAGGAATCTTCCTGAGTAGATAGTGATGGCCTGCCCTGCTCTCTTATGCATGAATGATAGTACGCGGCGTCACTCACATGCGGGTGGATGGCGGCTCTACCTGGACTCGTCGCCAGGGGATGTCTGTTACGTCTCCAAAGTGTGACGACGTTGAGACGAGAAGCGGCTTGTATGTGACCGAAAAGTAAGATCACGCCTTCATACTTCCATTGAAAGAGAAAGGAACAGCTCATGAACAATGCATTGGTTCTCTGGTTTCACGAAGTCACCAAAGAGGATGTCGGGATCGCCGGTGGGAAAGGGGCAAATCTTGGCGAAATGACACGAGCAGGCTTTCCCGTTCCCCCAGGGTTTATCGTCACAGCCAGCGCCTATTACCGCTTTTTGGAAGAGAATCACCTGGCCGGGGTCATCCAGGATATCCTGAAAGGGGTACGGTTTGAAGAACAGTCGTCCCTTGAGCAGGTATCAGAGCGCATCAAAAAGCTGATCCTGCAAGGAACGATGTCTGAACAACTCTCCCATGCGATTACCTCTGCGTATGATGCTCTGGGCGAACACCAGGATGTGCTGGTGGCCGTCCGATCATCCGCCACCGCCGAAGACCTCCCGACCGCTTCCTTTGCCGGCCAGCAGGAAACCTACCTCAATGTCCAGGGGAAAGAGCAGGTCTTGCAAAAGGTCAAACAGGCATGGGCTTCCCTCTTCGATGCACGGGCGATCTTCTACCGCCATGAAAACCACTTTGACCATCTGAGGGTGGGCATTGCCGTCCCCGTTGAGCGCATGATCGAATCGGAGGCATCGGGCGTGATGTTTACCGTTGATCCCGTCACCAATGACCGCTCCAAAATCGTCATCGAAGCGATTTACGGGCTGGGCGAGCTGATCGTGCAGGGAGAGGTCACACCGGATCACTACGAAGTCGACAAAGCCACCCTCGCCATTCTGACCAAAACAATTGCGCCGCAAACGGTCAAGTTCGTGAAGCAGGGCACCGAAAACAAAGAGGTACCCGTTGCGCCCGGCGAGCAACACGCGCAAAAAATCTCCGATGAGACCATTCTCTCCCTCGCGCAGCTGGGGAAACAACTGGAAGAGCATTACCACTTCCCGCAGGATAGCGAGTGGGCAGTCGAGCAGGGGAGGGTTTACCTGGTGCAAACGCGCCCGGTGACGACGTTGCACGAAAAAGAACAGGCCGCCGCGCAGCAGCCCGTTGCGCTGGAAACGCTCCCGCTGCTGGTGGTCGGCGACCCGGCCAGTCCCGGCATCGCTTCCGGGCCGGTCAGGCTGCTCCACAGCGCCGAGGAAATCGAGAAGGTGCGCGCTGGAGAAGTGCTCGTCGCTCCGCAAACCAACCCCGACTATGTCCCTGCCATGAAAAAGGCGGTGGCGGTCGTCACGGATATGGGAGGTAGGACATCACACGCAGCCATCGTCTCGCGGGAAATCGGCATTCCAGCGGTCGTCGGCACCGCTCGTGCGACAACCACACTGGCGGATGGGATGATCGTCACGGTTGACGGGACACATGGCAAGGTCTACCAGGGAACATACAGCGGACCCGCTACAGCAGCGACCTCCCCGACGGAACTACTGCACACGCGGACGAAAGTGTACGTGAACCTGGCGGAGCCGGAGTTTGCGGAGCGAATCGCGAAACGCCACGTGGATGGCGTGGGGCTGCTGCGCGCAGAGTTCATGATGGCCACTATCGGCAAACACCCGCGGCAATTCATCCAGGAGGGCAAACAAGACCTCTTTGTTGCACAATTAGCCGAGGGGCTTGAAGCATTCTGCCGCGCGTTCGCTCCGAGACCGGTGGTGTACCGCACATCGGACTTCAAAACCAACGAGTACCGGGACCTCGTGGGAGGAGATGCCTTTGAGCCGGAGGAGCCGAACCCAATGCTGGGCTTCCGGGGCGCGTTCCGGTACATCAAGGATGAAGCGGTCTTCCGACTCGAACTGGAGGCGATCAAGCGGGTGAGAAACGAGCAGGGCTTGACCAATCTGTGGCTGATGCTTCCCTTTGTGCGCACGGTTGCCGAACTCGCCGCCGTCAAACGCATCGTCACGGCATCGGGACTGGTGCAATCCGACATCTTCAAGCTGTGGATGATGGTGGAAATCCCCTCCAACGTGGTGTTGCTCGATGCCTTCATCGATGTCGGCATCGATGGGGTCTCCATCGGCTCAAACGACCTGACGATGCTCATGCTCGGCACGGACCGCGACAACAGCCTCGTCGCCGAGGAGTTTAACGAGCAGAACGAGGCCGTGCTCTGGGCGCTCGAACGCGTCATCACGACGGCGAAGGCGCGCAAGATCACGTCCTCGCTGTGCGGCCAGGCGGCCTCCCAGTACCCGGACCTGGTCAAGAAACTAATCGGGTGGGGCATCACCAGTGTTTCGGTTTCACCCGATGCGATTGATTCCACGAGAAAGCTCATCGCGGAGATTGAGAAGAGATAAAATGGAAGTAGAATTGAAATGAGATACATACACTTTCTTGATCGAACAGAGGCCGGGCGCATCCTGGCTACCCGGCTCGCAACATATGCCAATCGCCGCGATGTGCTGGTGCTGGCGTTGCCCCGAGGGGGGGTGCCGGTCGCTTTTGAAGTCGCCAGGACGCTCCATGCGCCACTGGATGTCATGATCGTGCGCAAGCTGGGGGTGCCTGGGCAGGAAGAACTGGCGATGGGAGCCATTGCCACGGGCGGCGTGCGGGTACTCAATGACGATGTTGTGCGGATGCTCGCCCTCTCCGACGAGGTGATCAGCACGGTTGCAGCCCGCGAACAGCAGGAGTTGGCGCGACGCGAGCGCCTCTACCGGGGGGATCGTCCAGCCTATGATATCCGTGGACGCACCATCATCCTCGTCGATGATGGGATTGCGACCGGGGCCACTATGCGTGCCGCTGTCGCCGCAGTGAAACAGTGGCAGCCCGCCCGCATCATCATTGCTGTGCCAGTGGCTGCATCCGCAACGTGTGAGGCATTTGCGCCCGAGGTGGACGACGTGGTGTGTGTCGAGAGGCCAGCGGACTTTTTCGCCGTCGGTTTCTGGTACGAACACTTCTCCCAAACGACCGACGAGCAGGTACGCGACCTGCTCGAACAAGCCGCGCGTGATCAGATGGCCGCGCCACAGAAGCAACGGAGGGAATCTGGGGCAAAGGAGCACCAGCAGAGCGCCAGGGCCACGCGCCAGATCAGCACAGGAGCCGCCACATCGATCAATCCTCCTGCAGATCTCGGAACCGGAACGCCGAGCAGCACGCTCCACAAGGGGTAGGCTGAGATAGCCGTTGCTATACGTCGCTACAAATGGACGCATCTCCCACATCATGCTGCCTGGGAGAGCTTCGCAAAGAAAGGAGGGTTGTCATGTTTCAGCATATCCTTGTGCCACTCGATGGATCGACGCGCGCGGAGCGTGCCATTCCTGTTGCCGCGCGTATCGCGCGTGCCTCTAGTGGAGAGGCGGTCTTGCTCCGCGTGGTGGGTCCTTCGTGGGAGTTCTCCCCGTCGTCGGCTCCTCAGTTGCCCTCGGCTTCGGCGCAGATGCTCATCGAAATAGAGCGGGCTGAGGCATCCAGCTATCTCGCACGCCTTGCCACCTCAAAAGAGTTCACCGGCGTCCAGACCGTGACGGAAGTCATCGCTGGCTCACCTGCTGCAACTATCCTTTCGGTTGCGGACACCCACCAGTGCGATCTGATCGTCCTATGTCGTCATGGGTACACTAGCACGACAACCTGGCGATTAGGCAGCGTCGCGGGAAAAATTACACGCCACGCGCCGCTCTCAGTCCTCCTGCTCAATGATGAAAGGCAGCAGCCATTTGCCCAGGATTCCGGCGGCGAACGACTGCTATGTGCGCTGGTGCCAGTAGATGGTTCGCCTCAGGCCGAAGCCGCACTCGTACCAGCCGCCGGTCTCATTGTGGCATTGGCTGGCCCGGCACGCGGGGTGTTGCATCTGACACAGGTGGTGAAACTGCCCTCCACCGAAGATACACCACGCTATCAAGCGTATACGCATGGCGGGATGAAAGAGCGCATGGAGCGTGAAGCAAGCGCGTACCTGAACATGCTGGCCAATCGCTTGAAGGAGACATTGGCGGGACATCAGCCTGCGTATGGGAACATCTCGCAGGGGTCCTCGCCCTTTCACGTTTCCATTACGTGGTCTGTGGTGTTCGCTGCTGATGTGGCGGAGGTGCTGATGAGGGCTGCTGAACACGAAGCACGCGCAACAAGCGATGAAGCCACGACTCGCTGCGACCTGATTGCCATGTCAACACGCGGACGGGGTGAGGGATCGCTTTGGTCGCTGGGCAGCGTGACCGAGCGAGTCCTGCAAGCCGCGAAGCTCTCTATTCTTCTCGTGCGACAGTAGAGTAGCTATTCCTACGATACCATCACAGCGCAGCCTCTCTCATCACGAGTAGGTCACAGGATGAGCAAAAGACAGCGTCTTTTTGTGAGAGGCGTGTGACCTTCTCTTGTGGCAGTGTGATACCACCGTGAGCTAACCATAGTATGCTTATTGGATGGGATCGGTTTGTTTGCCAGGCTCGCGCTTCCGGTTCTGAACGAACGAGAAGCCGCTGGAAGGAGGAGAAACCGCATGCACCAATCAGGAGGACGACATGAAACATATGGCACAGGCTGAGTGAGGCAAGAGCAAGATGATTCTGTTTGTTTTACCTCCCTCTACAGCGATGGGGAGCGAGCTTGCTTCGTCGCTCAAGACAGGGAGAGGCCAGTTTTCCATCGACCGCTTCCCCAATGGCGAGTTCCACGCCGCCATCCAGAGCGATGTGACCAACAAGGAATGCCTCATGCTGGGGACGATTGCCCCACCGGATGAGCAACTCCTCTCCTTCCTGCTGTTGAGCCATACGTTGAAAAAAGAGGGAGCGGGTAAAATCATTGCGCTCTTGCCGTACCTGGCCTATGCGCGCGACGACAAAGAGAAGGCGGGGCAAAGTGTAGCGACCGCCTGGATTGGCACCTTACTCCAGGCCTCGGGTGTGGATGAAGTGATCACCGTGGATGTCCATAGTCTCACCGCACAACACTTATTCCCCATGCCGATGGTATCACTCTCACCGGCAGAACTGTTCGCACAAGAAATGAAGCGGCTCTCGCTCTTCAATGCGACCATTGTCGCCCCTGACGAGGGAGCCAGGGAACGCTGTCAAGCAGTGGCGAGAGCAATGGGGATGACGAAGGAAGTCGTCGTCTTTGAGAAAAAACGAACAGGTGAGGGTGTTGTCCATGTGAGCATCTCTGGAACCGTCGGTCAGCAGGCAGTGATCGTGGACGATATCCTGGATACCGGCGGTACTCTTGTCTCGTGCTGTGAGCAATTGCAACAGCGTGGCGCGCGTGACATCACCATTTTTGTCACACACGGGCTTTTTACGGGCCTGCTCTGGCAGCGCCTCTGGTCAATGGGCGTGCATGGTATCTACTGCACCGATACCATCCTCCAATTCCCGGAGCAAGCCGCCGGAAAGAGAAAGACGGTATCAGTTCTTCCATTGCTGTGCGAATATCTGGGTGCGCGGCTTTAAGCGCGTGCGCCTGTTGAGATGAAACAACAAAGAGGTCGGAGAGAGAAAGAAGAGGATGGAACTATGACAATACATCATCATGAGGAAGTAGCGCGGATACCGATCGATGCGGTTCAGCTTGAAGGATCCCTCGCGCTTCCTGAGGAAGCCCAGGGCCTGGTGGTCTTTGCGCATGGCAGTGGCAGTAGTCGCTTTAGCCCCAGGAATACGTATGTGGCGCGCGTCCTGCGCGAAGCCGGGATCGGGACGCTGCTCCTGGACCTGCTAACCGAGGAGGAAGACGCCGTCTACGAAACGCGCTTTGACATCGATCTGTTGACTGGCCGCCTGCTCCTCACCACCACGTGGCTGCGCACCCAGCCGCTGACGCAGAATCTTACCATCGGGTACTTTGGAGCCAGCACAGGAGCGGCAGCAGCCCTCAAAGCCGCTGCCACAGCTGGTTCAGCCATTGGCGCTGTGGTTTCGCGCGGAGGCCGTCCCGACCTGGCCGAAGAGGCGCTGGCGCAGGTACAGTCCCCAACCCTTTTGATTGTGGGCGGGAATGACGAGGTGGTCCTCCAACTCAATCGCCATGCCTATGCGCGGCTGCAAGGCGTGAAGCAGCTGGTGGTCATTCCAGGGGCAACCCACCTGTTTGAAGAACCAGGGGCACTTGAGGAAGTGGCACGCCTCGCCGCACAATGGTTCACCCGCTACATACACCAGAGAGGGTGACCCGTGAAACGCTCAAAGAGGCAGAAAGGAACGCTTTCCTGATGAGGCAGGAGATGCAGGAACCATTACCATTGCAATTGCTGTTGGTAGGCGATGTCATGCTCGGGCGACTGGTAAACGACATACTCAAGGAACAGCCGCCGACTTATCCCTGGGGTGATACGTTACCGCTGTTCCACGAAGCGGATATGCGCCTCTGTAATCTGGAGTGTGCGCTTTCCGATGGGGGAATACCCTGGTCGGCCACGCCCAAGATGTTTCATTTTCGCTCGGATGCCCAAAACGTGGAGACCCTTGCCACCGCGCACATCGACGCCGTCTCGCTCGCCAATAACCATGTCCTCGATTTTGACGAAGAGGGGCTGCTGCACATGTTGAGCACCCTGAAGGAGGCAGGAATCCGCTACGCTGGTGCGGGTGCCACGTTTCGAGAAGCGTCGGCGCCCGCCATATGGACCGTGAAGGAGCGCACAATCGGGCTGCTGGCCTTGACGGACAACGAGCCTGCCTGGGCGGCCACCGATGAGCAACCAGGCGTCTGGTATGTTCCCATCGCGTTGCAGGATAAGCGCGCCAAAGAGCTGTTTGAGGCCGTGCGAAGGATTAGAGCCGCCGTCGATGTGCTGATTGTCTCCGCGCACTGGGGGCCAAATTGGGGATACGATCCCCCGGCGGAGCATATACCTTTTGCGCACGCCCTGGTTGATGCGGGAGCCGATGTAGTCTTCGGACATTCCGGTCATGTCGTGCGAGGCATCGAGCTGTACAAAGACAAACCCATCCTGTATTGCACGGGCAACTTCATCGACGATTACGCAGTGGATGAGGTTGAGCGCAATGATCAGAGTTGTGTGTTTGTGCTTGAAATCGAGGGGGCTGCTATCTCCCGCCTGCGCCTCTATCCTACCATTATTCGACAGTTCCAGGCGAGGCGCGCGCAGCATGACGAGCGAAGAGTGATCGCGGCAACAATGCGGAAGCTGTGTGCGAAGCTGCACACGGCGACTAAGTGGAATGAGCAAGAAGGTTGTCTTGAGATTTGCGTGAAGTAAAGAGCCTCGGTTGATAGGAGCAGCATATGGCATACCTGCTGTCGCGCTTGAACTGGCCCAGGAAAGCCCGCAACGCGATCCCGTGAGCGGGAAATTCCGCCAGGTCCTGGCCCAATCCCCGGCGGAAAAGCGTTCGTCGAACTCCGAGTAATAAAGATCAACTCACTAACCATGCTACAAGGCTTCTCGGGTGGGAGCGATTGCAAGACGATTGTCAACCTCGCTGACACCAGGCGCGGACAAGACGGAGTCCTCCGCCTCCTGCTTTTCGGCATAGGAACGGACCGTCCCATACAGGATGACCTTGCTGCCCTGCACTTCGACCGTGATCTGCCTGGCATCCGTCTGCGCATTGCGGATGAGGGATCGCTCGATACGCTGCTTCAGGTCTGTGGGCCACACGTGAGGCTTAATCACGATTTGATTGCTGACTCCTTTGACCCCCGACAGGCGGTGTACGGTGCGCTCGGCGTCTCGCTTCTGGAAGCCGTATTCAACCTCGCCCTGAAGCGTCACCCAGCCTCGGCTCACCGTCACATCCACGTTATCAGTCGGAATGGCTGCATCCCACTTGAGAACGTTGAGTACGGCAGCGGCAAGGTCGGTGTCGGTGCGCTCGGCAAAGCCGGGAAGGCGCACCTCGATATCGTTAGCTACCGCTTTGACTGCATGAACGCGGTGAGCAGCTTCCTGGGCTGCCTTCTTTTGCACATACGAATCGACCCAGCCAGTGAGCGTGACGATGCCATCCTTGACGGCGACACCGGTTTCGTTTGGCCGGACGCGCATATCCCATTTCAATTCTTCCAGAACATCTGCCTGGATATCTTCATCCATACGTATACTTTCAATCATGTTGCTTGTCTCCTTTCCATGCTTTGCGGTTTGTATGTACTCTCAAGTAATAAGCATACCCCCACCCGCTCACGGCGACATCACAGAAAAGAGAACAAATTTCACAGATGCGTTACAATAGTGATCGAGCCAAAGACTGTCTGATCGATATGAGGTTTCATCTCACTCTCCCCAGCTCACAGTTCTTCGAGTGCTGAGCTCTGCCCTCTGCTCATTATACTCAGCCAGACGGTCTGTGAGTTGCTCGTGAGATGATCCCTCTTTCTTGTGACCTCTTAGTGATCTTCTTAGGTTATGTTACCTATGGACTTCTCCGTTTCTTTCCGGAGAGGCAGATCTTGTCGCCTGAATAATAAGGAGCAAAAGCGATGGACTTCATTGAATCACTGCTCGCAGCACACCCACTCTTCCAGGAGCTTGAGCCGAAGCATCTCCATATGCTAGCGAAAGGTGCGATAGAGGATCGATTTGAAGCGCAAGAGTACCTCTTCAGCGAGGGTGACAAAGCCAACAAATGGTATGTGATCCGCAAGGGCAACGTCGCACTTGAGACGGGAACGCCTCCCGACGGGCCGATCACGGTTGAGACGCTCGAAGCAGGTAACGTCCTGGGCTGGTCGTGGCTCTTGCCGCCGTATCGGTGGGCCTACAGCGCGCGCGTCATTGCGCCGACGCAGGTCATTGTCCTGGATGGTACGTCCTTGCGTGAGCAGTGCGAAGAGGACCACGATTTCGGCTATGAGCTTGCCAAACGCGTAGCCCAGGGCGTCGTGCAGCGGCTGGAGGCACTACGGCAACGGCTCCTCTATAGCCACCCTAAAGGCTTGTAGTCCTGTTGGTCCTGTGAAGAACCACCAACGGGGAAAAGCCCCCGTCCAAGTCGGGCAGGGGCTTCTATAATGAATATTCTATAAATAATCCTTGCTTCGGGAATAAATTGCCTGCCTATGGTGTTATCATTAGTGGAGGAGGGTAGAGGATGACAGAGGATGGCAGAGGGAGAGTGGCTCCACTCGGTGAGTGAAACGTTCAAAGTCTCTTACAATTCTCTTATGAGAAGGGGGTTGGAGCGGAACAGACGGACTCCATGGATGTGTTCTCACTCACCGGTGGAGAAGTGGGACATGGAAGAAGGAGGGGTGAGATGTGTGACATGAGAAAAGGAAAGGGATAGCGCGCTAGCTACTATCCCTTTCTTCGTGTCTCCAGCGAGCTACACCGGTGATTTCCGAGCCGCGTTCCTGGACCTCAGCATCACCACCGGCTGGACGGTCGCTTGCCTGAGTGCCGCAGTCTGGTGATGCAGTAACCAGACTGCGCGCACAGCTACTTGCGCTCACAGCTACTATATAAAGGCCAACAGGGATCAATTTGCTCTCGCTTCACTCAGCCGCTGGCATATGTCCCATACTGCCCGCCTCAAACAAACGATCAAACTGGGCTGGCAGTTGAGCGAGGACATCGTCCATTTCGCCTGGCGAGACCGCTTCGCCCAGCACCTCGATCACGGCTCGGGCGTGAAAGATGGCATCTGGAAGATCGGTCTTCTCGCGCACACTGACACGGCGGAAGAACTCCTCCAGTGAAAAGCGTTCGCCTATTGCCGACCACTCACCCCGCAGATGCTCCGCCAGTTCAGGCGGAAGCTGCGCCGCGAGATCTTTTGCCTCTCCCCCTGAGAGGCGTTCGGCCAGCGTTTCGAGTGTCGCGCGGGTTGCGCGCTCGGCTGCGCCGCGTGAGTTCAGCCGCGCCCGGTGCTGTACCTGTCCAATAAACTCGTCATGTTTCATTGCTTTCTCCTTTTCGTGCTTCAGGTGCTTGCGCTCAGGACATCACGCTCTGCCCATTCGGCCAGAAGTCGGCGCGGCAGGGGCTTCGCGCGCACAAAGTTGGTTTTTGCGGCGCTTGCCGGGATATTGAGCCGCCGCGCAATTTCGGCATAACTCAACTGGTCGGCATACCGTATCCAGACAACGCTCCGCGCTGGCTGGCGTGAGTCACTTCACCGGCATTCCTCATGGAGCATATCACGCCCCTCTCACAGAACCATCTCCGCTGGAGATATGGCCGTCACAGGGCGATCACAACTCAGCAGGTCACGTACCTTCTTATCAACTACAACCGTTGCGCAAGCGATCAGCCAGTGCCGCTCCTCACCGATGAGGCAAAAGATGTCTACACAGCCACCCTGGGATACAGCCAGCCACCGATGACGACCAGCACGGCGGTGACCGCCAGCAGGACCGCGAAATCCAGCGTCAGCCCGCCAGGACTCATGCCGCTGCCCAGCATCAGCGCCCGCAGCCCATCGACCTCATACGTCAGGGGATTGGCCTGCGCAATCGCTTGCAGCCAGGTTGGCATGATGGCGATGGGGTAGATGGCATTGCTGGCGAAGAAGAGCGGCATGGTGAGCACCTGCCCGATGCCCATGAAGCGCTCGCGCGTCTTGACCAGGCAGGCAATGATGAGCGAGAAGGTGGAAAAGCATGCTGCACCCAGCAGGACGAAGACCAACACACCGAGCAGCGCCAGCGGGTTCCAGGAGAGCCGCACGCCGAGTACCAGCGCCAGTAGATAGATGATGATCGCCTGCGAGAGGCCGCGCACGCCTGCCGCCAGCGCCTTGCCCAGCACCAGCGCCGTGCGGGGCGTGGGGCTGGCCAGGAACTTATGCACGATGCCCAGGTCACGCTCCCAGATGATGGCGATGCCGGAAAAGATGGCGATGAACAGCACGCTCTGCGCCAGGATGCCCGGAGCCATAAAGTCGAGGTAGGGCAGACCGCCGGTGGGGATAGCACGTATCCGGGTAAAGACCTCCCCGAAAATGAGCAGCCACAGGGC
Organism: Ktedonobacteraceae bacterium; assembly: GCA_035534255.1. Classification (GTDB taxonomy): domain Bacteria; phylum Chloroflexota; class Ktedonobacteria; order Ktedonobacterales; family Ktedonobacteraceae; genus CF-113. The sequence goes on from DATLSI010000232.1 coordinate 38,431, forward strand.
GGGCTGCACGGCGCGCGTCAACAACTCGGTTGGGTCATGACGCAATTTGCGCACCTCCACGTCGGCGATCGCCAATGTCTTCTCAACAAACAGGACGACACGGGTCAGTGACGGCCTCCGCCAAGGTGACGATGCAGGGCTAGCCAAGCCGCCGGACGGTGCGCCGTGTTCTTGCAGTTTCACGATAGTTTCCTCCTGATTCCAGGGTACCCCCTGCGTAGTGAACGAACACGTCGTCCAGCGTCACCTCTTCGCCTCCGATGGAGGCCTTCAGTTCGGTGGGCGTTCCCAGAGCGGCGACCTTGCCCAGGTGCATGATCGCGACGCGCGTGCAGAGCCTCTCGGCTTCATCCATGTAGTGGGTGGTCAGCAAGATGGTCGTCCCCATCTCAGCGCGCAGCTGCTCCAGGTGGTCCCATACCACCTCGCGGGCCAGCGGGTCCAACCCTACCGTCGGCTCGTCCAGGAAGAGCATCTGCGGCTGGTGCAGGGTGGCCTGCGCGATTTCCAGGCGGCGGATCATGCCGCCGGAATAGGTCCCCACCAGCCGGTCTGCCACGTCGTCCAGGTTCATAAAGGCGAGCGCCTCGTGGATGCGTTGGTCCCGTTCCCGACGAGGGAGTTCGTAGAGCCTGGCGAAGACCAGCAGGTTCTCGTAGCCGGTGAGCGCCCCATCGGCGGAGAGCAGCTGCGGGACGTAGCCAATCACGCGCCGCACCTGGGCTGCCTGGCGCACGATGTCATAGCCCGCCACGCGCGCCGTGCCCGCCGTTGGCGGGAGTAACGTCGTGAGCATCTTGATCACCGTAGACTTGCCTGCCCCGTTCGGCCCCAGTAACCCGAACACTTCCCCGGCTTTGACGGAGAGTGTGAGGGCATCCACGGCGGTGAGCCGGCCGAAGCGGCGGGTCAGCGCTTCCGTTTGCAGCATCATCAGGACTGCTGCTTGCTCGCTTTCGAGGTACGTCACGTGGCCACCAGCCTTTCCAGTCTTCTCCATTGGAAGCCGAGGAAGACCAGGAGCAACCCGAAGACCAGGGCATATATCCCGATCAGCCAGGTCAGCGCCAGGAGACCAACACCAGGCAGCGCCGCCAGAAGCACCCCGAAGAGCAGCGAGGCGATGCCCCCAAGGAGCAGCATCCATTCGTTTCCCACCGCCCGGTGCATCCAGGCAGCGACAGCGATTTCAAGCCCCCCCGTCACGATGGCCCAGATGGCGATCAGGTAGAGCAGGACGAGGGCGGTGATGAATGGCCAGAAGAAGGTGACCAGGCCGACGGCGATCCCGAACAAGCCCTCCACGAGCAATACCCCCCAGCGCGCATGCGCTCCCCGGTCCCCCAGGGCGACCACGACTGCAAAAATGCCGCCCACCAGGGCGAACGCCCCGAAGAAGATCACCAGCACCTCCAGGGTGAGGCGCGGCCAGAACAAGGCCACCAGGCCAAACAAGATGGCAAGCACACCACGCAAGGCGACGGCCCACCAGTGGCGAAATAACACCGTTCCCATGCATTTCCTCCTTCTGTTTGCGTGTCTTGAACGCAGGACTCCTTCCCGCGTCGTATTGGAGTGGACGCCTGGGTGCAGGTGCCCACTCAACACTGAAACTAGCCGCGCAGGATGCGCTGCTTCTCGCTTTCGAACTCGTCGTCGGTCAGGGTGCCGGAGTCGTGCAGTTCGCCGAGCAGCTTGAGTTGCGCCAGCTTGCCGCTGTCCGCGCTGGACGCTGGGCCAGGCATTGCCTGTGGCGGTGCCTGGTAGGGGTATGGATATGGATAGGGTGGGGGCTGTTGCGCGCCTTGCTGAGCCGAATTACTGCCCAGCGCGTAGCCCACTCCTCCCGCCAGTAGACTCGTCAATAACGGGGAGCCCATCCCCATCCCCATCCCCATCCCGCCCATGGGCATCATTAACGGGGCGCCGAAGCGTCTCATCCCAAATCCTCTGCCGAATCCTCCCCGGCCAAACCCTCCTCCTCTAGGCATGGTTTTCCTCCTTTGCTGTGGCCAGTTCTGTACTGACCTTCTCTAACGCATCTTGCGTCACCATCCCTCCGGTGAAGAGGACGCCACCGGCCCTGCGCACCGCTTCCGCCAGCATGAGCGTCCAGGCATGTTCGAAGAGGACGATCACAGCCGATGTACCGGGGGGAATCGCTTCGGCCAGATGCTCAATGTCTTCCGCTGTCAGCAAGCCCGCGATCTCGTCCGCGAGGCCAGCATAAGCTGGCAGGTCGTCCTCGCGCATCTCGCTGACTTCCTGTACCGCCACCGTGCCGTCGCTTGCTTTGCTGACAAACAGCAGGTCCACGACCCGGATGAGGCCGTGCTCCTGGATCGCGTTCAGCTCTGGAAGCACCTCGCTCATAAACTGGTTGTCCGCAAAGCCGAGTACCACATATTCCAGTGGGCCGATTTCCATCATTTTGCTCCTTTCCTCGTACTCCGCGGGACGACCACTTCGGTCGCCGACTGGAGCACGTACTCAACAGATGTATCGCTGGGCGAAGCCCCGCAGTGGTTCCATCACCGACCTGCTCTCGCCTTACAAGGCGCCATCAGGTGCCTCCTTTATCCAACCCAAGCCCCCGCCTGATTTCCAGGAAGCGCACGATGTCCTCGCGACTCAACACACCAACCAGATGCCCATCTTCTACGACCGGTACCTGATTCACGTCCTGGGTCACCATGAGGGGCAGGACCTCGTTCAAGCTTTGGTGTGGGGCAACGACGTGCAGTTTTTCCAGCGGGATCATCGCCAGGCCAACGAGGGTCTGCCCCCACTCGTCGCGCGGGACATGGCGGATATCGCCCAGCGTGATCAGGCCAGCGAGCCGGTCGACCTGCATCACAAACACGCTGCGCCAACCGTGAGGTAGCAGAAACTCATCCACTAGCTTTTGCAGCGAGATGTTGGCGGGTACCGTGACGGGACTGGTGTTCATGACCTTGCCCACCGTCACCCCCTTGAACAGCGTCTCCAGCACGGCCTGGGAGTTGGCCGACTGCGCCCCGCTCAACAGGAACCAGCCGATCAGGCCAAGCCAGATGCCATCCAGGATGTCTCTGCCAAAGATCAGCCAGAAGCCCGCGAGGATCATGAGGTAGGCGATGCCCTGGCCTGCAAACGTTGCCGCGCGCGTGGCCATCCGCAGACTGCCACTCAGCTTCCAGACGATCGAGCGGAAGACGCGCCCACCGTCCAGGGGGAAAGCCGGAACAAGGTTGAAGAGTCCGAGCAAGATATTCGCCAGCCCCAGATAGCCCAGGATGAGGAGCCAGCTCACGTGAACGGAGATCTCGATGTCGGCGATTTTGCCGAGGCGGAACGAACCAGGCATCACAAGCCTCCCCTCATCCCTTTTTCGATGGCCGCACGATCAAGATCGGTAGCTTTGTAGCACTCAGGAGACGCTCGGTGACACTGCCCATCATCCAGCGTTCCAGGCCACCCCGACCGTGGGTGGAGATGGTGATCAGGTCGCTGCCGCCCTCGCCGTCCTGCTCTGCCAGGGTCAGCAGGGCGCTGGCAACATCCGCCTCAAGCAGAATCTGAGAGGTGATCGAGAGCGCGAGAGCGTTCTCGGTCGCCTGCAGGCGCTGCACTACCGTGGTCAGGTAGGTGCTGGCGCGCTGGCGCGCTTCCTCGTTCAATTCGCTGACGAAGCCCTCTGCCACGGTCGTAGAAAAGGGTTTGACCACCTGAGCCAGGTGTAGTGCTCCATGGACCGGGGCTGCCAGGGCGGCAACCAGGTGCGCCGCCGGGGTGAGCGCGGCTTCAGCAAGCGGTGAGCCATCCAGGGGGACGAGCGCACGAAGCGTCCTCGGCTCGTTTGGGCGCGGCAGCAGGGAAGCGGCTTCGCTCTCGCGCAGCACGAGCACTGGCACCATACTTTGATGGACGAGCGTGTGGGCTACGCTGCCCAACGCCCAGCGGGTGAAGCCGGTTCGCCCGTGGCTGCACAGCACGATGAGCTCAATCCCATGCGCCTCGGCAGTCGCGATGAGCTGCTGGGCAGGGAAGCCAAACTGGACCTCAGTGCTGGTGGGAATCCCCGCCTGTACCCACGACGCGGCAATCGCTGTAAGGGAGTCGGTGGCTGCGGCCATCTCCGACTCGATCACCTGCTCATTCATCAGTGGAACTGGGGCCAGTCCGCCGCTGTAGTCAAGCGGTGGGCTTACTACCTGTACCAGGAGCAGCGAGCCGCCGGTAGCGCGCGCGATGCGCGCGGCTACCGGCAAGGCTTGCTCCGCGCGAAACGATCCATCCAGCGGAACTAAAATGCGCTGAAACATAGAAACACTCCTTTGTCGATCGCCCGTATCTCCTACCTGGAAGCGCCACCTCCCTCTTTTCCCCACCGCGATCATACCAGCTGAACCTCTAGACGCTCCTTTGACAACGTCCGACTCGTGCGCCGGCAACGTCTTCGAACATTTTCTACTGGTAGCGTAGGCTTTGTCTGTCACAGACCCATCACGGACAGAGCAGCGGCAATCACAGAACATTCACAGACGTGTTTCATCTTCGCGCGGCTGGCCTCCGCCGAACTGGCAGCCGGGCGCGGAGGCCAGCCTCGCTTTGCTCGAAATAACATTGATAAGCTGGTTTGCAAATGCCAGGGCTTCTTTGCTCTTGTATGGTAAGCCCAGGGCGTTCTCGCTTAGTTGCATACCGTCCTCCTGGGGTCATGCCGGTATCCCCCAAAGCGAGCGCGATCACCGCTGAGAAGTGCTGTCCTGGACAAGATCATCCGTCAGCCTGCCGTTCTCAACTAGCCAGCGAATGAACAGCAGGCGGGCCAGATCGGCAGGCCCCCAGTCCAGCTCATGTCTTACATACGCACGGCGTAACTGATGCAACCGGCTGATTTCTGAAAGCGTGAAGCCGGCCTCGCGCAAGGTATTTAGCTCTTCCTTATAGTTCAACTGATCCATACGTTCCCTCCAGGCTCTCGCACAACGTGCTAAGATGCATGTATGAGAGAAGTATATTGGTGCTCTCTCACATACAGGTCACTCGAGGTGATACTTTCATCACGGATACATCACGATGGAAACCTGGTGACGAAAGAGGGCAAATGAGGTTCATTCTTCGAATGTGTCGCTCTCGTGATCTGAAGATGCTTCCATGTGATTGCTTTGTGAATTCACGGTGCTATCCTGACAGATGATGATACATGTTGGATGAACGAGTAAGGAGGATAAGGCGATGAACGACCTTCCAGGTAATCAACCCCTGGTCTTCGTTGTGCAGAAGCACCAGGCAACGACTCTGCACTATGATTTCCGCCTGGAGGTTGGCGGCGTGCTGGTCTCCTGGTCGATCCCCAAGGGGCCGACCCTCGACAGCAGAGTGAAGCGCCTGGCCATCCCGACCGAGGATCATGCGCTCGCTTACCGGCACTTTGAGGGCATCATTCCTGACGACCAGTATGGCGCAGGGCCGGTGATGATCTGGGATGAAGGCACCTATACCCCGGAGAGAGAAACCAGCACGGGGGCGCGCAAAGCAATTACCGAGAGAATAGAGGCAGAAGCAGCCATGCGCCAGGGGCTCGACGAAGGGAACATTATCTTCCGCCTTTCTGGTAAAAAATTGCAAGGCTCGTTCACGCTGGTGCGGATGCGCGGCGTGGGTGCGAAGGCGACCTGGCTGTTGCTCAAGCACCGTGACGAGTACGCCAAAACGGGATACGATGCCAATGCGTTCGATTACTCGGCGGTCAGCAATCGCTCGCTCGCTGAGATCGCGGCCCAACATGTACAGTGATCAGCACATCGCATAGTGTTCAGCCTGTACAGCTATTCCCTTGGACGTGCAGGCAAACGCATTGTGATGCATTTGTGATATTGAAAAACCAGTATGTGACAGTTCTGTGAAATGTTCGGGCTAGACTTTCTTTTTGAAGTCGAAAGCCGATGAGAAAGGAGTTCTCCCGCAATGGGCAACCACGTCGTTCCAGTGCGAAACCGGGTCCGCGTCACGAGTTATGGCCCCTTCAGGGGGCTGGAAGGAACGGTCCAAATCGTCGATCAAATCGCAGACGATCTGGAGGAGCCGTTTTGCTTCTATTTGATCGCGCTGGAAGGAGCCTCGATTCCGCAGCCGATCTGGTTCGAGTCTCTGGAAGTCGAGTTTATTGATGCTCTCGCCGCCCTTCAACCATCGCTAGAACTGTCCGCCGTTATGTCGGCGCAGAATTGACCAGTTCATCGTCGGCGGGTGATCGCTCTCATTCTCCTCCTCCTGGCGGCGCTGAGCATGAGTGAATGAGGTCGGGAGTGAACGGGATGACAAAGGAGTTTACATTCATGAGACGAAATCACCTTGCTGGCCAAAAGCAACTCGTCTTGATCGTTTCGTTTGGAGTACTGCTCGCCTATGTGCTTACCGCATGTGGTTCAAGCGGTGGACCCGGACCAGGCACAGGATCCACGCCAACGCTGGCACCGACTCCCGGCCAGGGATATGGTACTGCTCATGGGTGCCCCAGTGATGCCGTCGTGACACCAGAGCCGCCTGCCGCAAATGTGACGGTCACGCTCTCTGATGCGAATCGCATGCTCACAGCTCGCGTTGGTGATGTCATTGGAATACAATTGCCCTTTGGACTACGATGGACAGGTCCTGCCATTTCAGGAGGAGAGTTGCAGTTACAAACACCCGCTGGCTACGCATCACCATCTATAGGGATGTGCATCTGGCGCTTGAGCGCGCTGCATGCAGGGACGACACATCTTCTGTTTTCGGCCATGGCCCTTTGTAACGATGGTCATCCCTGCCCACAGTATGTATTGGCCGTCCCATTTACGATTGTGGTGAAGTGATCTTCCCTCTGTCAGGTCCCTGACAATATTGCCGCTAGAGAGGAGCCTTCCTTACTGAAATGCGTATTGACGAGGAGGAACGAGATGAAGCCTAAAATCGATCAAACTGCTTTCGGCACGATTACAATTGAAGGAGCGGTCTTCGGCCATGATGTCATCATTCTGCCAACTGGCGAGGTAAAAAAACGTAAGAAAAAATTATCAAAGGCCATCTATGGAACCTCTCACATCCTTTCTCTCGACGAAGCAAAATACGTCTACAAACAAGGGGTAGAACGGCTCATCATCGGGAGTGGACAGTACGGCAATGTCAGGCTGTCGGATGAAGCTGCCGACTACTTCAAGCGCAAACACTGCCAGGTGGATCTAGAACCGACGCCTACCGCGATCCAGACCTGGAATCAAGCCAGAGGGACGATAGTGGGCCTGTTTCATGTCACCTGCTAGCTCTGCTCCGATCATGTGCCGTTCGGGCTCACTCCATCTATGCCCTTAGCCGGATGACAAAGATCTCTGCTCTTGAAAACAGCATAGCAGCACCGCACGCGAAAAATTAACCTCCTCATTTGCTTTTTAACCATATCGCAACTGCCCCTCAACTTTCACTCGACAAAACAGAAGTAAACTAAGCATGGAAAACTAATATGTAGATATATTTGAGACAACGGCGTCAAGACAGGTTTTTTCATGAAGAGGAGTAGTAAGGTAGAGGAGGAGGACATCCCGTTATGCGCTTAATCTGGCACCGAGGGGTTGGTGTACTCCAGGTGCGAACGAGAGCACCACAGTTATGCCGCTGCTGCGGTTGACCGCCGTGTTTGGATATCCCCTGAGAGATCTCGGCCAGGCGAGTTTTCTTTCGGACTGTGCCCGCCTATCTTGCTCGCGGAGATCGGCTATTCGACCGGCATGTCCCCTGTACCATTGCTGGAGCGCATCGGGTACCGCGCAATCACCAACACCAGAGATACGGCGTCGCCAATCTATTCACCCAACCCATCTTTAGAAGGAGAAGACGGAAAGAGAGCATATGTCTAATAGTTTTGAATCACAATTGACGCCCTCGGAAAGTACGCTATCTGGCAAGCAGGTTATGCAGAAAGAGCGAGACCCAAAGCCAGTTTCAAATAAAGCCGGTTACCGTATACCTCGCAGACCAATAGTGATGAGCCCAAATGGACCTGGTGGTCCAAGCTCACCCACCGAGCCTACTGTGCCTGCCGAGCCTGGTGCACCTTCCGAGTCCACTGCGCCCACCGGGCCCATGAGGACAAGCGAGCCTACGGTACCCACCGGGTCCACGGGATCAAGCCATCTCACCTCCTCCGCGCCTGGTGCTGCTATCCCCCATCGACCATCGCGGAGAAATGCCGGCACGCATGGACCAGGAGTAACGAACGCCCCTACGGTCCAACCGAAGCCGACACCCACGCACACTATTTCGAGCATGCCGACGCTGCGAGTGACGAATGTCTCTGCGGCATCAGGCCCTACGTTCGCGGAAGTACCACACTCCCCAGTGTTTGGTGAGCCGCCAACGACAACAGCTACCCCGCCCGCTCCGGAGGCACCCGCAAAGGTGGTGAAACGCTTCCCAGTATCCAGTATACCGGAGATGGCTACAGCCGCGCCACCCGCGTCAGGAGCGCACGTGGTTGGGGTAGTGAGATACCCCGTAGTGCCGCGTAGGCCGTCAACGCCGAGACCCGCCGCGCCGGAGACGCCCCTCCCAAGCGTTCCGGATGCTCTGACGCTCGATTGGCCGACAACAGTAACGGTCAAACGCGCAGACCCGGAAACGCCTTTACCCGATGTTCCGGAGACACTGTTCCTTAGCGGATCAGTTCCATCTCTGGCGGACCCCGATCCCAACGCGCCAGCAGCACCTTCACCCGATGCGCAACTCACAGAAGTCGAGCCACCTGTTTGGGAACGAGGAAAGTTTTATCAACCTATCACGTATAATCTCAGCATTGTCGTCCCAACCAGAAATGAGCAGAATAATGTCTGGCCTTTATTGGAATCGCTGAGAAACACCCTGCGGGGATTGCATGTGGAGGTCATCTTCGTTGACGATAGCGATGATAACACACTAGATGTTCTCAAAGATGCGGCGAAGATGCTATGCTCCCCCCTGTTTCAGGTGCAAGTGCAGCATCGTTTGGCGGGAGAGGCGCGTGCCGGGGGGCTGGCGACCGCCGTCGTGCTTGGTATGAACAGGGCGCAGGCTGCCTATGTGGCGGTCATCGACGCGGACTTGCAGCACCCCCCGGAGCAGTTACGGGTGTTTTATGGCCAGGCGGTCGCGCAGGGCGCGGACGTGGTAGTAGCCAGCCGCTATATACAAGGCGGGAGCAATCAGGGGCTGGCCGGTGGAGGGCGGCGATTTATTTCTGTCGGCCTCAAATGGACGGCCAAGCTGCTCTTCCCAGAGCAATTGCTGCGCATCTCCGACCCGCTGAGCGGTTTTTTCCTTGTGCGCCGTTCGCTCTTAGCCAATGCTACGCTGCGCCCTATCGGCTACAAAATCCTGCTGGAGCTTCTGCTGCGCTGCCAGTGGCGGCAGGTGATCGAAGTCCCGTACCATTTTCGGGCGCGGTCTAGCGGACAGAGCAAGGCGAATATGCGGCAGGGCGTGCTGGCTCTACAGCACATGCTGCGCCTGTGGCGCGAAGTGCCGGGGGCCGGGCGGGCCTGGAAGATCATCCTGCTGCTGCTGCTGAACGCGCTGGTTGCATTGACGTTGTTCAAAGTGGCTGGGGCTTTGCCGACATCCTGGGCCGGGCTCAATATTGCTGCCTTTGGCTTGATGGCATGCCTGGATTTTGTCCTCTTCAACCGCTATATCTTCCCCACGCCGGTGAGGAGAGCCAGTAGTGAGCCTGCTGCGCCTACCCAAACGCCTATGGAAGGCCATACGGATGGGTCGCTTCCATCGGTCAGCAAGGTTCACAGCAAGACCCATATGAATGGGCACCAGTTGCGCTCCATCGCAGAGACGGAAACGCTCACGCTTCCATCGACAGCAGCAACGGGGGCGGGCAAGGCATCCTCAGTCGGGTTGGCACGGCAATTTGAAACTATACGCAAGAAAATGCCTTTCGAAAGAGTGCTGTCCAGCGCAGCGATAGCAGTGGTGGTTCTGGCAGTCGGCTGGATTGCGTATAGGCAGCCAGGTCCGCCGCTGGTCCTGGCTGTTCTACTGACGGGGCTGCCGCTTGCGTTCACGAAAAGCAGCAACCGCGATCAGGCCATCACCATGACGCTGGCCGTCGCTGTGGGAGTTGCCAGCCTCGACTACATGAGTTGGCGATTAATCGCGACGAACTGGAGCGGCTGGTGGATTTCTGTGCCGCTGCTGTGTGCAGAGGTGTTCGGGGCGCTGCATGTGTTTGGTTTTCAATTTACCATCTGGCCCTGGTCTCCGCCAGCGATTGCGCACGGTGAAGACCCGACGCGGCTCCCCATCTTCATCTTTATCCCCACAGCCAACGAGGGTGCCTCGATCCTCAGGCCGACGCTGGAGGGGAGTATTGCCGCGCGCGATAAGTACCTGGCTCGCTTTCCGCATGGGCAAGTGACCATCGTGGTCTGTAACGATGGGCGCGTGGCGAAGGCGGCGAACTGGGAGGAGATCGATGAACTGGCAAAGGAGCTGGGCGTCCGATGTGTCACCAGGACCAAAAAGGGCGGGGCGAAGGCGGGCAATATTGAGCACGCGCGCCAGGTAGTTGGCGCGACGGGTGATGCGCTGCTGGTCATCTTTGATGCCGACCAGGTCGCCAGGCCCGATTTCCTGCTCAAGACCATCCCGCATTTTCGCGACCCAAAGATGGGTTGGGTGCAGACCGGGCAATATTACGCCAACCTGGACAATCCGGTCTCGCACTGGGCGGATGACCAGCAATCCATGTTTTATAACCTGCTGTGTCCGGGCAAGGCGGCCATCAACGCCGCCTTTATCTGCGGCACAAATGTAGTGATTCGCGCTGCGGCCCTCGACAAGATCGGCGGCCTGCCACAAGATTCGGTCACCGAGGATTTCGCAGCCTCCATCGCGCTGCACCCATCCTGGCGAAGCATCTATTTGACGGATATTCTCGCGACTGGCCTGGGGCCGCTGGATGTACCGTCGTACCTCAAGCAGCAGGGCCGCTGGGCGCTCGGTACCCTCGGTGTGTTTCGCTCCCATTGGCGCGAAATCCTTCTCCCGAAGAAACACGGCTTACAGATTGGGCAGCGCGTGCAATATTTCCTGGCCTGCACGCATTATTTGTGCGGCCTGCGCGACCTGATCTACCTGCTGAGCCCATTACTTTTCATCTTGACGGGCATCCCGGCTGTGCGCAGCGCCACGTTAAACGAGTACCTGTGGCATTTCCTGCCCTACGGGGTACTCAGCACCGCTTCGCTGTGGTATTCGGCGCGCGGCATTACCGGTCTGCGCGGCATCATCATCGGCTTTGGCTCTTTCCCCGTGCTGATAGGGAGTACGCTCTCGGCCCTCATGCGCCGCAAAGTGAGCTTTGCGGTGACCTCGAAACAGCGTGGCGGGAAGCGCTCCCTCAGTTACCTGTGGGTGTACTGCTTCTTCTTCCTGCTGTGTATCGCTGGTCTGCTCTGGGCGATCCAGCTCAAAGGTCGGCAGCAGACCTCGCTCTTCATCAGCCTGCTGTGGGTGGTCTACTCGCTGCTTATGCTGGGCAGTTTCCTCTGGCTGAACGTCAAGGACATGCGCTTCAATGCGTCTGTGCAGCGCAGCGGGGCAACCAACGAGACCATCGCCAACCAGCCCTATGCTTCGAATTTATTGAAGCGCAGGAGTGGACTGAATCCGGTGTGGAACCTGGGATTGGCCGCGCTGCTGGCCGCTCCCATCCTGGCGAGTAACGCGCTGGGTTCCCTGACGCTCTTCGCGGGTAGCCGGTCCACGCCCTTTGTGATCAGCCAAGAGACGATCACCGCGCCGTACCTGGGCCTGACGCTACCAGTGCAGTTGCTGACGAATCGCCCGCCGGTGCTGGCACAAGATCTCGGCACCCAGTTTTCCATCATCGGGCGCACGCAAGACATCCATGATCGGTTTGATACAGCCTGGGCAAATCAGCTGGCGGCCGAACACGCACGCCCCTGGATCACGCTCCAGTTCGGCGTGTTCGGCCCCAATCAAAAGCCGCCGCTCGACGCCAACCTGCCCGCCATCATCAACGGGCTGCATGATAGCGAGATCACGCGCTGGGCCGAGGAAATTCGCGCTTACGGCAAACCGGTCTATCTCACGATCTTCCAGCACGCTGATCGCAACTGGTCGTTATCGTCGGGCGTCGCCAACGGTGGTATCCCGCAGGATGTGCCGAAGGCCTGGATGCACGTGCAGTCCGTTTTCCGCGCGGCTGGGGCGAACAACGTGGCCTGGGTCTGGGCACCAGCCGACCCGATCCACGACCAGGCCTTCGCGCCGCCCGCCTCGACCATCGATGCCGTCCTGCAAAGTTTCATCGACTACCCTGACACGCAATGGGGCAATCCCGAGACGGTCTTGCAAAATCTGGTGCAGCGCTACCCGACTAAGCCCATCTTCGTGGAGGCCAGCGCGGACGGGCCAGCAGCGCAAAAGGCGGCGTGGATGACCAAACTTGGGCAGGCGGTCGATAATATCCCGCACGTATATGCCCTGCTCTATCACGAAGGCGGGCCGGGATTGGATCCTAACAGTGCGCAAATCGAGAGCTGGTCACTGGCGTCCGACCCAGCTTCGCTGGCGGCCATGCGCCGTATCGTGTTCGACCTGCACAATCTGCAGACCAAGAGGACTTTCTGAGAAGAAACGTCAATCGTGCCACTTCCTGGCACGCATACATTCCGTGAAAGGCAAGGGTGTTATTGTGATAGAGGCTGCTTCATCTCCGCCCTCCGTTGAGGTTGAGCAGAAACCTGCTATAAAGCGTGTCGCCAGAAAACAGATCAGAGCCTGGGTGCTGCCCTCGTTCTGGCGGCTCACCCTCATCCTGGCTCTGCAGACCATCGTCTCGCTTGCGGCGCTACGCAATACCGCCTTTCAGGATGAGGCGCTCTACCTGTTTGCGGGTCGGCAGATTATCAACGGCTGGCTCGGCCTGCCCCACTTTCCGGTCGAATGGGCTTCCTTCTTGTCGGGATACGCCTACTTTTACCCGGTCATAGGGGGCGCGCTGGACATGATGGGAGGGCTGGAGCTGGCGCGTATGTTCAGTCTGCTGTGCATGCTGGGTGTCACTGCAAGCGCATACTACGTGACAACGCGTGTCTTTGACCGTAACAGCGCAATTCTGGCCGCCGCACTCTTCGCTTCCCAGGGGCCGGTCCTGTTTCTTGGGCGACTGGCTACCTATGACGCCCTGTGCTTACTGCTGGTAGCGCTGGCTGTCGTGCTTGCTGTACACGTGAGTACGGCTCGCGCACCCTGGGCCATAGTATTTATCGGACCCTTGCTCGTCCTGGCCATCCTGGCAAAATTCGCTGGTTTGTTATTCGTGCCCGTGCCACTTGCCATCCTCGCCTGGCGCAGTCTGGAGAGACGCGGCTGGCGAAGCATGTTCGTCCGGCTGGGAATGGCTCTTTGCTCGTTAATCATTGTCGGCGCTGTGGCTTATATCACCCTGGACAAAGCTGCGCTGCACGCCATCAGCGGTTCGACCACGAGCCGGGACGTCACCGTGAAAACCGCGCCGCTCTACCTGATCCAGTTTATTCTCTCGCTAAGCGGTGCCGCCTTTGCATTGGGAGTGCTAGGAGTAGCTCTTGGTAGTTGGCGTCGTCTCCCCATGAAGCTATTACTTTTTGGCGCGTCGTTACTGGTACCTGCGTATCATATCTACGCGGGTGAGCTGATCTCCCTCCACAAGCATCTCGCGTTCAGCATGTTCTTTGTGACGCCCCTGGCAGGGTATGCGGCTGCACGTCTATCGGGCTTCCGGGATAGGCCTCCCACTCCCATACCGGCCAAAAGTACCCAATCGCTCACTCAGGCAGACGTTGCGCATAGACCTGGCGGTCGCCGTAATCTCAGCGTCGGTCGCTACTGGTTAGCGGGGTTAGCAATCTGCCTCATTACCTTCTCCCTGGGCGTGCAACAAGCACAGACCTTGTATGGCGCGTGGGCCCAAAGCAACGAACTCATCTATGCGATGCGCACCCAGGTGCGCCAGGGGGGTGGTCGTTACCTGGCTGAAGATTTTGACGTATGTCGCTATTACCTGCAGAATGAAACTGCGTTGTGGCAATGGAGTAGCCTGGATTACTTTGAGTATACCGACAAAGGGCATCGGTATCTTGTGGGCAAGGAGGCCTATCGCGCTGCCATTCAGGAGGGATATTTCGGTCTGGTTGAGTTAAGTTACGGCTACGACGCGCCAATGGCCGTTTTCATTAGCCAGCAATTGACAGCGAGTAAGCAATACGAACTCATCACCAAAATCCCTAATAGCAACACATACGGTACGGGCTATTTCTGGATCTGGCGCAAGTTGTGACTTGTGCGACTTGCAGGAAAGGAAATCAGAGGGCTACCCCGGTCTTTCACCAGTAGGTTTTTGGAAAGGTGCTCTATGCTGTAGGAGCGGGTCTTCCGGCTCCCCTTGATAGACAGAGGCCGCTTCATCCCTAATACGAAAGAACTCTTCCTCCGATACTTTAGTAGCTTCTTTTTACATGTAGGCTCATCTACACTAGTAACTAGAAAATATTTGCGAAAAACCATATTCTATATAATGAACCGGCTCAAGGCGGCGTCTATTCGTACCTGTTGGGAGCGCTACCGCGATGGAAGGTAGCCTATAGAGGTGAATGAGAGCCTGCGTTTTTCTCTCTGCGCTGCCTTGCGAAAGGGGCTGAAGTATCATGCATAAAAAGCCATTCGTAAAGCAGCGCGCGAGAACGATCATGGTCATGAGCCTGATGCTTGCGCTGATTACTGGCTGCCTAATTCATATTCTAGGGGAGGTCGTCAGCTCGCACGCCAACCCATCGAGCATCGCGAGCGTGACCGAATTTAACGTTCCTGGGGGCGATCCCTGGGGAACGGCATTTGACGGCAGTGGGCGTGTCTGGGTAGCGATGCCTGGCTGCGATCTGGCACCCAGTTGTCCCAGTTCGACTCCACCAGGGAAGCTGGCCTTGTTTGACCCCAATACCAGGAGCTGGGTGACCGTTGTGGCGCTCCCTGCGGGCTACGGGCAACCCGTTTTCGTCGCCGTCGATCATACCGGCAAGGTCTGGTTCACCATGCCCGTCACCAACGCCATCGGCGTCTACGATCCTGCCAGCGCCACGGTCGCCCAGTGGGCCGTCCCCACAGCCAGTGCCGGGCCCTGGGATATTGCCGTCGACTCCGCTGGCAAGCTGTGGTTCACCGAGCATTACGTCAATCAAATCGCCTCGTTCGATCCGAATACGCAGGCCTTCGATGAGATTGCCACACCCGCGGCGAATAGTAACCCATATGGTATCACCGTGGACGCGGCGAATAACATCTGGTTTACCGAGAATCAAGATACGGTGGCCCTGATCGGAGAATACACCAATCAGGGGGTTTTAAACGAGTATAAAATTCGCAATACGCCAACTGGTGGTACCGGTCTGACACCTCATATGATCACTGTTGATCCGAATGGCAATATCTGGTGGTCCGAGGGCTGGGTCAGTGCTATTGGTACACTTAATCTCGGTGCCGCTCAACCAGGAACAAATAAGGGCGTCACCGAATATTTCTATACTCCCTCTTGCAGCGGTTGTGGTTCGCATACCTCTGGCATCAGCGCCGACAAGCAAGGCCAGATCTGGTTGGATGATTCTCTGCAAAATACCTTCGGCTCGTTTCCCATCGGCGGCGGCTCCTTCTCCTTCTATAGTAGCCCCTCCGGTGGCCATCCCCATGACGGCCTCAACGTCGATTCGCAGAATCGCATCTGGTTTAATGAGGAATTTGCAAATAAGCTAGCTGAGGCTATTCAAGGCGCTTCCACCGCCACACCGACCCCGACGGCGACCACGTCGACGCCGACCGTCACCAGCACGCCGACCAGCACAACGACGCCGACGCCGACCGTCACCAGCACGCCGACGCCGACGGCAAGTCCGAGTCCCGGCAGCACGCTGGGCAGCGATAGCTTCCAGCGCGCCAATCAGTCCTTGTGGGGCACGGCCTCCGATGGG
>DATLSI010000233.1:0-17944 GCA_035534255.1 Ktedonobacteraceae bacterium
GCGCTACCTGATTCTGGGTAACGACCCATTCAGTTTGCAAGAACTCCTCGGCCACGAGGATATGACGACCGTGAAGATTTATATGCAAATGAATGATAAGACGATCCAGGAGCAAAAGCGCAAGTATAGTCCGGGGGATCACCTGCCCACGCGGATGCCGTGGCCGCGTGAGATCCGGCGTAAAGGCTACCGGCCAAAAGCGTCGGGGCGCGGGCGGCGGGCGCAAAGCGAGTCCTAGTAGGAAAGATGGTGAAGGGCATCCCGCTCAGCCGGGCGAGATGCCATCGCTGCCTCTGAAGAGGGAAAGATACATCGAAGGGGTGTCCAGTTGTTGTCAGGCGACAATGGCTTCGAGCCAGTCGGTCAACTCGATCAGTTTGAGCTGGCGCGGATGCTCGGAGCGGTCAAAGGGATTGCTGACGACGATTGGGCGCAGTTCGGCTGAGGTGTAGACATCGCTAAACATGCCATAGAGGGCGTCAAGCAGCCGCTCCAGATCATCATAGGTGTAGCCCGCCGGGCATGGACCAAAAGTCTTCAAGAGCCGCCTGCGTTTAGCAGGGGTCATGGCCGGTATTTGTTCCATACACACTCTACCTTGAACGAAACAGGCAGAAACGGGAAGCTGTTGCGCAATCTGTGCCGAAAAATGAAAGAGCGAGCCGATTCTCGTCTCTTTGCAAGCCGCAAAAAACAATATTCGCTTCAAGTTGTGTGGCAGCAGCTTCCTGTTCTCTGCTCTCACAGGGATATCGCCTATGTGAAGGAGATATCCTGGCTAGAACAAGTGTACAATTATCGCACCTCGTTTTTCCTGGTATCCTACCCGAATTTCTCCGTCACTTTGACCGAATTTTCTCAGAAGATGGTCTGTCTTCGCAAAGAGGGCGCTTTGTGAATTTCGTGCTTGCTATGGGACAAGTACTTACAGATAGTCCTTAGCTTATTCTAGCCCTGTAGCCGTCCAGGATGACCAACTTTTTCTACGAGATGCAGTATATGATCTGGATAACTTGCATTTGTGTAGAATCTCAAGCTCACTTTTACTCAAATTTAGCAATCTCTGTAAGGATTCGTGTAACTATTCAGGGGAGCTAGAAGGCAGGAAAGACCGGATGACCGGACAAAGCCTGCTCTAAGGCCAACAGGACTGGCACACCTTGTTTCCGTAAGGTGGAAAGATAGCTGCGAATGCGGCAAAAGGCTTGTGCGCCGGGCAACGAGCGGAAGCAGCCAGAAACCTTCTGCTGGACTTTGACCATGCGGATGTCGCGCTCGGCCTGGCTGTTGTCGAACGGCACGGCGAAATTCGTCAGGAACGCGAGGACTGCTTCCTGGTGAGTGCAAAGCCGATCGAGCAGATTGCGAGCTGGCGACTGTTTGCGCCGCCCACGCTTTTGCGCCTGCGGTGGGGGATCAGGCGGTGTGGTCAGATAGCCCTCTTCCAGGAGTTGCTCATACTGCTCTTGCCAATCCGCCAGTTCCAGTGGGTGCAACTGCGCTCGTCCCGCCGCCCGCGCTTCCTCGACGGCGGCTTTGCCATCGAGCAACAGCGTTTTCATTTCCTCGGCCCAGGCCAGATGCTGCTCCTCGTGCAAGAAGGTCAACTCCCGCAGATGGTGGACATTGCAGAGGGCGTGCTGGCAGGGGTAGCGCCAATACGAACTCCAGCCATCATGCACGCTCACTTCCTCGAAGCTCGCCAGAATCGCGATGGCTTCTAAGGCTTGCTGGCCGCGTTTGGGATGCACCTGATAGTGCGTGAGGTGGTCCGTGGCGCTGACATGGAGCCAGGAGCGTTTGCCGGCCACATACAGGCCGGTTTCATCTTGATGCAACACTGCCGCCCGGCTCAACGCCGCTTTGAGGTGCGCTTCCACTGGTTCTAAAGCGGCGGCACAGCGTTGCACCATCGCTTGTAACGTTCCCACGCTCATCGTTGGCCCCAGCAGGTCTTGGATGACCTCGCACGCTCGCTCATAGGGCAGGAATTGCTGCTGCACCAGATAGACCCCCACCGCGCCAAAGGCCGCGCTGTACTGCACGGCTGCTCGCACGTCGTCAGGAAAAGCGCCGGTACTGATCTGTTGGCAGACCGGACACTGCTTCTGCTCCGCCTGATGTTCGATCACCACCACCCGCTTGGGTGGCAGGTCGATCACTTGCCGCCGCTCCACCTGCAGGCTCTCGACCGCGCGCAGCTCGCCGTGACAGTGGACACAGGCTTCCACCCCATGCACGATCACCTCATCGGGCGTCGGCGACAGCATCAGCGTACTGCCGGGATGGCCCTTCTGTCCCCCAGCCGGCTTGTCGCTGGGCTTGCGCAAGCTTTTGGGTTGGCGATGAAAGCGATCTGAGGAGGGGGGCAGATGACTGTTGTGGCTATCTTTCTTCAGCCGCTCTTCGAGCCCCTGTACCTGCTCTTTGAGTTGTCCTAGCTCCTGCTCCTGCACTGCCTGCCGCTTCTTTGCCTGCTCTTCTTGCATCTGCCCTTGCTCGGATAGCACGCGCAGTTGCTCCTCCAGCAACTGGATTCGCTCTCGCAACGCCCGATTCTCTTGTCGCAGCCTGATCACTTCTTCTTCGCTTGTCATACTCCTACTTTACTCGCTTTTCGCTTCCTGCGCCATCCTGCTAGTACTCCTGAATAGTTACCAAAATAGAATGTCAGTAGGAACATCTTGCCAATCTGTCCTGAAATGGTTACAATACAGAACAACATCGCGAGAAACGTCATTATCTCTGACTTTCCGCTGTATTTGTATACTGTATATCAAAGGTATAGTATCTGGCTTTCCTTTTTGCTGTGGATATAAGGAGAGATCGTTCGCTCTTCTGTATTCACTCAAACGCACGAAGCTGGCGCTAGAGAGGAGAAAGCTATGGCCCAGCTTAAACGCTCAATAGCTGATGATCACCTCTATATTCTTGCGGGACAGAGCCAGGGTACATGGCAACTTACTGCCGCAGGTGAGCAATGGTTGCGTACAAACAGGTATAGCATACCAGAGCGTGGAGAAAGCATCTATCTTGATCCAGGTACATATCATCGCCTAAAAGACAAGAACTACCTGTTTATCTATCACATTCCCTATGACTCGCATGATATTTTCGCTGAGCCAACCTCGGAAACATTGCCAGCGTTTGCCGGTTTGCCGATACTTCTCACAGTAGATGAGCAGAGGGGCGGGTGGACGTTGAATATCGATCTCAGTATGCTTGCTGAGGATGA
The DNA here is from genome assembly GCA_035534255.1 of Ktedonobacteraceae bacterium. Lineage (GTDB taxonomy): Bacteria > Chloroflexota > Ktedonobacteria > Ktedonobacterales > Ktedonobacteraceae > CF-113. The sequence goes on from DATLSI010000233.1 coordinate 3,236, forward strand.
TGGTGTCCTGAACGAGTTGCAGCGCCTGCATCCTACTTTTGTGACTATGAACTATTCCCCGTCCTATCTTCCCCGCGTACAGTTATACAATTGCTCTTGTCTGTTGAAAGTCTGGCCGCAACCATCTAGATATCTTGTTCAGTGGAGCAACGATCGACAGAACAGATTCAGTCTGTCAACTGCTCCAGAAACACCAGCCTTATTTGATAACTGGCAAGGAAATGTGTTCATCGAAACCAAGCAACGAGAGGATTGTTACCATCGCCGTCTCCCAGGAAGTACGATTTCATTGTCTGAGTCTTTCTTCTGGCTGGCAAAAGTTGATGCTAAACCCGATTGGCCGGGCAAAGCTTCCCTATTCGGCAAGCCTGACTTGGGATGGCAGTTGTGGAAATTAGAGCTAACGAGCATTGCTTCTGTACCCTGGGAGAAAATAGAGCAATGGTTCAGATATCGTCAACTGAAGGTAGCTCAACAGCACTATCATTTAGGAGTCATCGGACGATTTGACGCGATTACTGACGGTAGTTGGTACATCCTACAGCCTGACCATTCTTTGCTCATCCGGTGCGATCCACCGCGGCGACAGATTAGCATCGATAAAGACGCCTATTTATTGACTGAGCCAGTAAGCAATACTGCTCGAAGAGCAGCGCGATCACCCCAGAGCCGATCAGATCCTCTCCCGGTCAATTATATCAGCTATTTCAGTTGGAAGGCTCCAGGACGCGGCGATTACCAGATTCAGGTAACAGGCGATGCCTGTTCAGAACCGTTATATATCCGCGTTACTGAACGCAAAGCGGCTATGCCATCATGGCTACAAGGTCTCAATTGCACCGTGACAGTAGCAACAACAAGCCAGACGTTTCATGCCTTCGAGAACACTCACGATTTTCAGGTAGGGGAGAACAGCTTGAATGTATTCTCCCTGCATGAACTAGCTTTGCTGGACTGGGCAATTGAACCGATTGGACTGCCGATCTCTGTTACCTGGAGCTACGTTTCCGCTCAAGAGAGATACCTACGAGAAAGTCTAAATAGCGTCAGCACCGGTGAGGAGCTTACTGCATATTGGCATGAAAAGATATGGCCGAGCATTATCAATGCTCATGATGTCACTATTACGCTCGATGCCGGGAATTTCGGTCTGCTGGAGTTATTGGTAGAACCTCGTATTGAACAAGATAAACAGACCCCCTGTCAGTCTGACGAGCAATTTATCGCCCATCTTGTCTGGCTAAGTTATTTTGTTGGAAACGTGGATCAGCGGACAAGCTCCGCGCTTCCAGACCATTTGCGTCATGCTCTCAATCAAATGGCTACTCAGCTTATCGCGAATCCAGCCCTATTTCGAGCACTAGATCGATTAGCAAGGGCAAATTCGGTGCCAACCTGGATTCTTTACCATTTGCAAGAGCTAGCGTCAGAAAACCAAAACGTGGAGAGCAACTGAGACGTTCCGTATTGACTACGAAATTAGGACCGGCAGGTACAGAGAGGGAAAGAGGAAATGAACACCGAAGTTTATGAATGGCTCGGCATTATTTATCCAGTAGACGTTAAAGCCAACGTTGCCTTCATCACTCCATTAGCATATTTTGACAAAATTGTATGGCGTGCGATAAAGCCTGACATTCGACGTCAATATTTTCCACATAATGGGAAAGCGACTCTTTTTGCGAAAGATGACACCGATTCCAAAATCGGGAGGTTCTGCACCTTCTTCCCTGAGCGCAATTCACACCCCAACGTTCCAGAAGATAGTCGATATTCTTTGTATATGGTTCATGATGAACTTCAGCTTTCTTCTCTCGCGCAAATTATTGACTTGACAAACAAAGCTAGCAATTCCTTTGAGATTCCCGATCTTCTCGATAGAGGATTCGAGCCAGCACAATGTTTCACACAGCATATTTATATCCGTCATCAAGATTATCTTTATGGACCGATCCGGCTTGAGCCAAAGGGAGACAAGGTGCGGCCACGGGAATATATTGATAGTACAGATACTGGTGGGCCTTCCTTAGTGGTACTCAAATATAGGATGCCAGAAGAGGGCATCTTGAAGTTAGGTGAAATTGTTCAAACCTACAACTATCTCGATGACTATTTTCTTGAGACTCCAGTGGGCAAAGAAGATTTTTCGCTGCCTCAGGTGGCGATTAAGCGCGCCCTGCAAGCGAGCAACGAACTACCTGCGAATGTTGAAGAGAATGTTCGCCTTGTCGATAAACGTATCCGCGAACTAATCCGGCTCAGTAGCTCTCAAGGACCTGCTGCGTTGCATATCGAAGAAGCAACACTCAATCGAGCGCACCATATCATGCAACATCAAATGCACCTTCTGAACAATCTCAAGACTCTGTTTGAAGATGTATCTGTTGATCACCCGCTTTTGAAGATAGCCCGCGACCAGGAGATCAGATTAAGAAACGCTGAAATTGATAGAGAAATCGCCGCACAGACGCAAGGCAAACGGGGTATGCTTCAACAATTGGAGCAAGATATACAAGAAGCTGAAATAAAGCTCGAAACTATCAGGGATGCTGCTGAGGCGGCAGAGAAACAGCGCGATCAAGCTATTGAGGTTGAACATGAAGTGCAACGAAGATTGACAGAACTACGCGAAGAACCACTGCATATGCTTGCCGAATTCCAAATTGCGTCGTCTTTCTTTCCTGCCCTGAGTGGAAACGGACAGCCTCCCTCGGTCGGGTCATCACAATCAGGCATAACTACCCAAGATCAGCACGCAATATCCCAATTTGTGAAGGCGGAGCATACGATTGTTTGGCAGGACAATAATGGTAGCAAGGTGATATCTAGCAGTTTACAAGACCTACCTAAACCTGTCTGGGTTCAAACTGCACAAAGTGTTGGAGTTCTCTCAAAAAATGTTCGCATTGGTGTTGCAGCATTCCTGGCAGGATTCATCCCTGTCATTGCGGGTGAAGCTGTGTCAGCACTTCTATATGCGGTCGCGCGAATCATTACCGGAGGTCGTACCTGGTCAATTTCTGTTCCTTTGACAGCCACATCTCCACTTGATCTCTTCGGGTCAATTGAACGCGAGCGGCGCATATTTATTCCAGCCGCAGGAGGACTCGCTGATATTGTGTTAGAGGCTCAAAAGCATCCACAAGAGCTTGCTCTCCTTGTTTTGGAAGGGATAGATCGCGTCCCCGGTCTCCCAGTCTCTGTCCCACTTTTACAACAATACCACGAAATCCGGCAAGCAACTGGCACTATACTACGCCCGTCTCCGATAAATCTCTTCCATCCGCGGGCAATTGAGCAGCAAGATCCATATCGCGAACTGGCCCAGTTTATATGGCCGGATAACCTTTTATTGGCAGTGACATGCGACAGTGAAGCATATAGTCTGCGCCTGCCATCGATCTGCAATCCGTGGCTTATCCCTGTACAAGCTACTGAAACTAAACCCAGGGCAGATACTCCCTCGCATATTCCTCCCATCTCTCAAGTTCCGTTCAATATATGGCGTATTTGGCAGCAGGAAGCTCGACGGCAAGCAGCGCTGCTACCTGAAACGCTCCTGCTCACCAGCCACCAGCGCATGTTTTATCATTTACTCACGATCTTAAAAGCTCCGGAATCTGATAAAGCAATAGCGCAAATCTGGCCTGGGCTAATCGAAAAAGAGGCGAGCAATCGCTGAGGAAGGACAGACAATGCTTGCCAGGGACACCTATTGGGAAGGGCCGCTTTCCCCCCAGAAAGTTGCTACACAAGCAAAGGCTATGCTCTTCGGAGCATCCGCCAGACGCGCTTCAGTTGAGGCTATTCGTGCTGAAGCGATTCGCATAGCCGTCTGGACACAAACAGTCACGAGACAGAGTAATGAGCTTTCTCAACCAGCCGTATCTACTCATCAAGTATTGAAGGTTGCCAGAACACTGATCATCAATGCCGATCAGAATGAGATGGAAACCCCACTGGAACGAGAGTTACTGGATGATCTGGCGGAACAGGGCGATCTCTATGCTTTCCCAGGAGGGCGCTGGCTACCCGCTCCCCACCGTCTTGTGCCTATTCGAGACAGGTACTATCTCCTTGCAGGAAGCTTACCCACACACCTCTTGCCCAGAGATGTGTTGGAAATGCTCCATTTACATGGCAGCTTTCGGGCAGTAGATGCTACCATCGGCAATTTCATCCTCCCAACAGATGGGTATACGCCCATCTGGCAATACCAGCCGCTTGAGAGATGGCTAGGGCCAAAACCTCCAACGCTGCATGAACTGGCGCGGAAATTCCATACCATAGATGGAGTGCCGGTTCATCAGCAAAATCAGGAACTTGAAGCGTATGGTGCCTCCATGAACAGGCCGCAAGGGTTGCGCTGGCAGCCTCTCCATGCCGTCAATGATGGACAATACCTCCTCCGAACTGCTGTCCAATTTGGCATGAGAGAATATACCAGAGGTGTTATTCGAGGTCATCATCTTGTCCAGCAAAGCGCGACCTTGCGATCTATCGATATACGACGCCTTTGCTACGCCCTGGATAACGAAGCTCATACACCTACAAGCGTCAATTGGGAACGGGATCAGGGCAAGCTTATTCTCCGAAGCGAACTGCCGACTCGCGAACGCAAATTTCTTGCTTCCATAGGACAATTGCAGGTATCGCAGGACAGCTACTATCCTCGCATATGGATGGGTATTGCTCCAGAATTTCATGAAAGAGTTGAGGAAATGCTTTCACAGCTCTCTGTCCAGATAGTCACGACGCCAACCAGATAGAAAGAAGAAACGTATCTCTATGACGACACAAAGAGAGCCTCTCTACTCGCCGAATGTACCCACATTGGCAGATGAGCTTCATATGCAGTTGCTGCGTTACATTGAGGCGCAATATCCACTGCGTCATCCGACCCTTGTAGCTGAACGGCACGCGCTGCTTGAAACAGCAGGCGTTATTTCGCAACAGCCATTTATTGAGAGTACACCTGGATACGTTACTGGAGCCAGCTATCATGAACTTCGTATTCCCTCATCTCTCGCTGCTGCATTGGAAGAGCTTGCCTCATTATCTTCTGATCTCGTCCCAGCCCATCTTTACCAGCATCAGGCAGCTGCATTGGAGGCATTTCTCGGTCAAGATCACGATCTTATCGTTAGCACCGGTACAGGTTCGGGTAAAACCGAGACATTCCTGCTCCCTATTCTTGCTCGCTCTTTCGAAGAGGCGACAAAGCGACCGCGTAGTTACCAGATGCCGGGGATGCGTGCATTGTTGCTTTATCCCATGAACGCACTGGTCAATGATCAGCTGACTCGTCTGCGCCGTCTTTTTGGTAATCCTCGCTTCATCTCATGGCTCCAGCAGCGCCATCATGCGCCTCGCCCGTTGCGGTTTGGCATGTACACTTCCCGCACTCCCTATCCCGGCCTTGCTAGTGAGGAAAAGAATCGACAACGATTGCTCCCACTTTTGGAATATTATCTTCAACTGGAAGCTGAACAGTCCGACCAGGCAGAAGAACTGAAATCGTTCGGACGCTGGCCAATGCTGAACCTTGAGAAGCTGCGCACACAAGCTCATAGCGGGGTGATCTCCGTGAGTGGTAGCGACATTGAATTGTATGCTCGCCATCAAATGCAACGCTGGTGTCCAGACGTGCTGGTCACAAACTACTCCATGTTAGAATATATGCTTATGCGCCCCATTGAACGTTCGCTTTTCCAGCAAACAGCCGAGTGGCTCGCGCAGGATCAGGCTAACACGCTTTTGATCGTGCTAGATGAAGCCCACCTCTATAGCGGCGTCACCGGAACCGAGATCAGTTTGCTGCTGCGAAGGCTGCAGGCCAGATTGGGCATTGATCGTAGCAGAGCCCGATATATCCTGACCAGTGCCAGCCTGGATACCGGAACCGAAGGGCAGCAAGCCATCCTTGACTTTGCGGCTGCTCTGGCCGGTTTTCCAACTCGACCGGGTTCAAAGTTTAGTATGATTCAAGGACGGCGCATGAAAGCTCCGACACTGCCAGCAAAACAGGTGGTTCCAAAGGAAACAGAAGGAGCTATCTTGAGCAAATTTGACTTGCAGACATTTTCAGCTCGCGCGGTGAATCAGGCAAGAGGGTATGACGTTGTTGGCCGGCTGGCAACACAGTTGGGTTGGCCTCCTCTCTCTCAAAATGAAGATGTCGCGCAATTTCTAGGCCACAATCTTCTCGGCTTGGGTTCGTTTTGCCGGTTATGGGAGATAACGACCGGCCAGGCCGTGGCATTTCAGCAGCTTGCTTCGCAGTTGTTCCCTGAACTCAACCAACAAGAACAGGGTACGGCAACAAGCGCATTGCTGGCTATGGCCGCTGCTGCAACCACCCAGGATGGTAGATCGCTCTTGCCTGTCCGCGCCCACTTATTTTTTCGCGGTTTGCCGCCAGTCTACGCTTGCATTAATCCTCATTGCAATGCGCGACGTATCGCAGGTAGCAAGGCGGACATAGGTGCGTTATGGCTGAGCTCGCGCCTTCATTGCACCTGTGGCGCGCGTGTCTATGAACTGTACGGACACCGCAACTGCGGAGCGGTCTTTTTGCGCGCTTTTGCTCCATCTGAGCCTGCGAACTTCTACTGGCATGAACCGGATGAGAGTGGCAAGGCTCTTAGAGATGAGAACAACGAGACATTGTTGTTGGTAGGCAGACCCCATCCGAAAGCGACCAATGCCGGGTCGATCTACCTTCATACGATGACCGGGCGTGTTCTTGCCAACAGTCGCAATCTCATCAACCAGGAAGACGAGCCTGATTGGCTTCTTGTCTATCGCCCAATACAAGCCGCTTCTGATGGAAAAACAAAAAAGGAACGAAAGGACGAAGCTGACGAGGAGAACTCCTCAGATCGCCCGCGCTGGAAGTCGTGTCCGGTCTGTCGCAAGCGGCTGCAAGGCTCATCTATTACAAGCTTATCAACGAAAGGGGAACAGCCCTTTGTTAATCTGGTGCGACGCCAGTTTGAATTACAGCCTCCCAGCGCACCTGCACATGACGCGATGCCAAACATGGGCCGCAAGGTTCTGCTGTTTTCCGACGGACGCCAACGGGCAGCACGTCTTGCGCGCGATCTGCCGCGAGAAGTTGAACTCGATACCTTTCGCCAGGCGCTCCTGTTGGCCGTTCATCGATGCAGCGAGCGCAACAGGCAGCCGGTGGTACGTATAGATAATGCGCTCTATCGTGAGTTTGTCGCTGTTTGCGGCGAATATCGCTTGCATTTCTTTGATGGAGACTCGCAGGCAGAATTATTGAGACGAATACAAGAACTACGGGAATTATACGATCTGGATGCTGCTCTTGCCGGAGAGGATGGGTGGGAACCATCGATTCCGCAGGGATATCGGGTGGCTCTGCTGCGGCAGGTCGCCGATCCCTTCTATTCGATGCAGCGGATGTGTGCAGCAGTCATGGAGCCGCAGCCAAATAGCCTGAAACTACTGAAGAAAAAACCAATTTTTAGCCGATTGGACGAATCTGATCTTCGCGCACTGGTCGTGAACTGGATCGCCGCTTTATTGGAGGAGAGTGCTTTCGATGGAGCAATATCTCCAGCAGATCGCAAAGATACTGTTCCTGGTGAGGGCCTTGCAACCACGAGCGGCACCGCAACAAGTGGATGGAATGAAGCTGAAAAAGCGGCAGAGATCGTGCTGGGATATGCGAGAAGCGAATTGCCCCAATTGCGGCAGGCCCTCGTTGATGAATTTTGCGAAACGAAAGATGGTATTGCTTTTCTCAAGCCAGAAAAAGTCGGGCTTCGTCTGACATTAGAAGATTCATGGTACCAATGCAGCGATTGCGCCCAGTTGATCTGGCTTCCACTGGGAGGAAGATGTCCCAATCCTCACTGCGGCGGTTCGCAGCTGGTACAGTTGCCCGGCGATGATCCAGCCATTCGCGCGCGCACCGATTTTTACCGCGAACCTCTTCGTCAGGTTATCTCAGAAGAGCGTGTGCCTGTTCACCTCACCGCTGAAGAACACACCGCCCAACTTTCCTATCGTGATGCTCAACAAATTTCGACAACAACGGAACAGTACGAGTTGCGCTTTCAGGACATCGGCGTCACTGCTGAACACCCGGCTATTGATATCCTGAGCTGCACAACAACAATGGAGGTTGGCGTAGATATTGGAACACTGCTGGGTATCGGGTTACGGACAATGCCCCCTCGCCGCGCTAACTACCAGCAGCGAGCCGGTCGCGCAGGTCGGCGCGGCTCAGCGCTCTCGACGGTACTCGCATATAGCGAAAATGGGTCGCATGATGCCCACTACTTCGTTCATCCAGATGAGATGATTGCAGGTGTGTTGCCCTGTCCCCAAATCTCCAGAGTGAACGAACGGCTAATTCGGCGTCACATTCAAGCTGCGCTCATCCAAACATTTTTCCTGGAATACGTACAGTCTCGACCAACAGATCGGCACTATGGTTATCTCGCAGAGGCGCTCGGCACGGCAAAGGCTTTCTTTACTTCGTCAGAATCATATGGACTGCATGGTTTCGAGAAATGGGTGAAAAAGTTGTTTGGGGACAATTCACCGCTTCTGGCACGCTACATAGCTGCCTGGCTCCCAGATACACCTGCACCCACAACAATAAATGAGCGGCAAAAGCATGATTTCGTGCAGGCTACAGCAAGCGCATTGATTGAGAAGTTGCATGATATCGGTGAGCAACTCTATCCTCTAAGAGAGATGGATCACGCTGAGGCACAAAACGATCAGTTTCGAATAAGCGGGGAAGAATCCATGCTGCTTGACACCTTGTTTGAGCATGGGTTTCTACCGACGTATGCATTCCCGCGTGAGGTACGGAGTTTTGTGATCGAGGAGTGGAAGCCAGGCAATAAAGGCTCGTGGCGTATTGGTATCAAGCAACGTCCCCAGCAAAGCGTTGACATTGCCCTCTCTGAATATGCGCCAGGACGCGAACTGATCGTAGACAAAGTAACCTATCGTGTCGGCGGCATCTATGTTGATCCATTTCCTGGCGCGACGCTGGCAAATCGAGTTCCATCCCTTTTCCGGCAAGTTCATCACTCTTTCGCCCTCTGCTTTGCTTGCGGATATACACGGATCGAGCCAGCTTCTTCTGGTGATGGGGGAATAACTCGTCAATGTCCTTTGTGCAACGGGCCGCTAGCCATCCAGGAAATACTCGATCCGCCAGACTTTGCACCTGAACGAGCAAAGGCCCTGGAACGGCAACAAATTCATAACGATAGCTCTATGCGAAGCGGAACGGTTACAGAAGCGAAGCTGGTTATTCCTTTAACCGACGCCGATGATTTTCGGCAGAAAACCGCCGAGGGACGAGTCGCATGGAATGTTGCTGAACATCGGGAACTTCTTCTGGTGAATAGCGGTGTTGGCGGAGAGGGCTTCTCCATTTGCCGCTCGTGTGGATCGGCCTCCCCTGGCGATCCCGCCTGGCTCCATCAGATACACGATAGGCCATTCCTCGTTCCGCAATGGATGGCTGTATCACGCAAATGTAATGCTACCGATGGTATCTGGCATGGCTATCTTGGACACAGGTTCCATAGTGATCTGCTTCTCCTACGCTTCGTATGGCCTCGCGGTGTCGCATACGAGGTTGGAAAGCCGTGGATGCGCGATGCGCTGGATACGATAGCTCAGTCGCTTCTTCTCGCGGCTACCCGCCTTCTTGACGTAGCTCCTTCAGAGCTTCAGGTAGGATGGGGGTATACGATGGCGGCTGGACAGCAAGTAAGCTTACCTCGCATGGTTGATTTCTTTCTCTACGATACGCTTTCAGGGGGCGCCGGCTATGCTACGCAAGTTGGTCGCTTTATGGATGCACTCCTGGCGGCTGCTCAGCAATATTTAGATTTCTGTCCTGAACAATGTGAACGTTCCTGCTATCGCTGCCTGCGCAGCTACGCTAACCGGATGATGCACAAGCGATTAGACAGGCATTTAGCAAGTGTGTTGCTGCGCGCTATCATTCAGGGACAACCGCCGGGCCAGCTAACAACTCCGCAACAAGCAGCGCAGTTAGAGATGCTGCGCCAGTTTCTTGAGCTGTCTGGCGGCATAGAGTGTCAGACTGAGTGCGTTATTCAGGGGACATCAGTGCCATTGCTGGTGAAAGCGGCTCGCGGCAAATATATGGTTGGCTCGTATCCAGTACAGCGGGATATTCAGGCAGTGAAGCATCCTCTCAGCACATTACCAGCAAGCCAGGTGCGACTCGTCAGCGATTACGAACTTGTACATAATCTTCCCAAGATCGCCCAGTCACTCACCTGATGTTTATGACATCTATATAGCTGTAGAGTGTATCCCCCACACATCATATTTTTCAATGGCTCCCTGGGTCGAAGATGAAAAGTGTAGCGCCTGCCTTCGCCCGCGTGATGCCGATCCCGCTGAACTCACGGTGGTTATATCCCATCCTGAATCATCCAGCGAGTGCTTCAGAAGCTGTAGGGGTTCTATCTTTCTGTCGTTAATTGCTCCGAAGCGCACGACTATCCGCGCGCCTTGCACGCAGACGCGGCCCACGTTTTGCCAAACCTTCCTTAGTTGCAGAGCAAAGATTTCTGGACCGGCGTGACTGACCTGCCTTTCAGTTGAATAGTCTAAATGGGCAACCAGCTTCTTGCTCTTATGAAATGGCTGGGATAGAATAGAAAAAAGCAATGCAGCAATCACAAGGGAACTGAAAGATACGAAAGGTAACAGTCGCTCGAGGGAAGACAATGGTGTCCCTGGAACTTTCATCGCAGCACATCGCAGCTTGCCTGCTTGAAATTACCCAACGGCAGCTTCCTCCGCCCGGACATCGTCAGGTTCCATTTAATGATGTCGAAACGCTTTTGTGCTATGGCCTCTTTTATGTTCTCGATCCGCACAAGTATGGTGGGGCCAATATCACAACAGTCCCTTCGGTGGTCCAAACTCTCGCAACGTTTTTTCGGTGCACACCTGGGTCGATTACGAACAAAATGCTGAACTTAGACGGCTCACCTCGGTCATTCGCCCAGGCGACAGCCTGGATAGCCCGACGATTACCTACACCTACATCAATAACTGCAAGCCCGGCAAGACGACGCCTTGCCTCGAGATCGATACAGCGACCCGCTTTTCGTCGAGCGGCGAGATGTCTACCGAGAAAGAATGGTACGACGGCTGGGGCAATCTGGTCGAAATCCAGACGCCCGGCCCCAATGCTTTCTCGCGAGTACCATTGATCCCCTCGCTGCTGATCGGCTATACCGTCTATGACAGTATGGGCCAGGAGACGGTCAAGAGTTTGAACTACGCGGTGGCCGCGTCCTCCGGTCTGGGCTATGTCGCGCCCGACCTCAATCAACCGCGCACCCTGACGACCTATGATAGCCTGGGGCGCACCACCAGCACCATCACCTATGGCTTTGGTACCACCATTGTCGAGGAAGCGACAACCAGCTATGCCGTGGCGCAAGGGGTGCCGACCATCTCCGGCGAGACTGGCAATACCTACGAGCAGGCCATCACCCTGGATGGCTATAACCACCAGTCCATCACCTACACCGACGGCTTCGGGCGCACGCGCTACAGCCAGGCATTCAGCGGCACGAGCAGTCCCTATAGCGTCATCCGCACGGTGGGGACGGTCTACGATACGGTCGGCAACACGCTCTCCGTCACCACGTACGACAGTACGGGGACGCCCCAGGCCACCTACAGCGCCGCCTATGACGGCTTACAGCGGCTGACCGGCTACAATGACTCGGATCTGGGATCATGTACTGATACGCCCATGCCTGCCGACTGTAGCAATTCCTCGGACACCGCCTGGAAGTATACCTATGACGCGGACGGCAACCAGTTGAGCCAGACCGATCCGCGCAACGAGAGCCGCTACACCAGCTACGACGCGATAAATCGCCCACTGTGCAGCGCGCTCACAGCGGCAGACGCGAACTCCTGTAGCGGCAGCACCGATCAGGTGTATTTCTATGATGGCTATAGCAATGCCAGCACGCCAGGGGCGACCTTCCCGGCGGGTTGTACCGCACCCACGGGCAGCTACGCCTCCGACCCGATTGCGCGCAAGACGGCGGAAATCTTCATCGGAGCGAGCGGAGCAGGCAGCGGCTGGCGCTGTTACGGCTATGACCAGCGCGGCGAGACGGATCAGAGTACGCTCTCGGTGACGACGCCCGATGCCGGCACCATCACGCAGACGGTGAAGATGGCCTACAACGACGGCGGTGAGCTGAGCGGCCTGGTCTATCCTGACGGGGAAACCCTGACCTCCACTTATGATTCCAACGGGCGTCTGCAAGCCATCTACTTTGGCACGCCCAGCTCGCCCGATCCGGTGCCGTTCCTGGTCGGTCAGGTCAGTTACACCAACGATGGGCAGGTCGCGGGACTGGCGATGGGCGGCTCCGGCCCCAAGGGCAGCATTCCCACCCCAGTTTTTAGCACCGCGACCCAGTACGACAGCATCCAGCGTCCGCTCAGCAACAGTGTGATCGAGGCCGGGCAAACGCTCTGGAGTCAGACGCGCACCTACGATAATGTGGGCAACGTGCTGGGCCTCTCCACCGTCGTCCCCACGCAGGGCGGCGGCTCGGCCACGGAGAACGAGTCGTTCTGCTACGACGCGCTCAATCGGCTGGCCTGGGCCGGCAACACCGGCACGCCCTCCGGCGGGGATCACTGTGGCCCAACGCCAACTGGCACGACGCTGCCTGCCTATACCCAGGCATACAGCTACGACAGCCTGGACCGCATCACCAGCAGCGCGGCAGGCAGCTACACCTATGGAGACGCTAACCAGGTTCACGCCGTGACCAGCGTGAGCAGCATCCCCAACCAGTACGCCGCCTACGATGCGATGGGCAATATGACCTGTCGCAACACCGCCTCGGGGACGGGGCATACCTGCGGGGGCAGCACGCCGACCGGGGCGGCAATGAGCTACGACAGCCGGGGCCAGATGGTGAACTGGACGGCGCCTTCTGGCAAAGTGGGCAGCGCGCAGTACCTCTACGACAACCAGGGCAACCGCGTGCTGACGAATTCGTCCGGTGCAAGCGGCACGACCGACACAATCGATTTCGATGGCTACACCGAAACGGTCATCTCCGGGGCCATTGTGACGACGACGAAGTATTACAACGCCAACGGGGCGCGTGGCGGTGCGTGTGGGCAGTTCCTCTCCCCTGGACTACCTGATCAGCGACCCGTTGGGCAGTAACAGCGTGGCGCTCAACAGCGGTGGGCAGGTCATCGCCCTGCAACACTACAGCCCCTATGGCACCGCGGATTATAGCTGGGGGACAATGCCCACCCCCTACAGTTACGCGGGCGAGCGGCTGGACAGCCAGACGGGCTTGCTCTACGACAACTTCCGCTACTATGATCCGCTCACCGGGCAGTACGTGCGTTCGGACAACGTGCAGGACAACGCGCAGGGCATGGATCCCTACGCCTACGTCGGCGATAACCCCGAAACGCGCAACGACCCCAGCGGCCATTGCTGGCCGTTGTGTACGATGATTCTGGGCGCGGTAATCGGAGCAACTCTCAGCGTGGCGACGACCGTGGTCTCCGATGCGGTGCAGGGTAAGACGCCCTCGCTGGGCGAGGTGGCGCAAGCGGCGGTGGTGGGCGCGGTCTCCGGAGCGGTGGCGGGTCTGGTGGGACCGGAAGCGGGGCCACTGGTGAAAGTCGCGGTGGGTGCGCTGGCAAGCGGAGCGGGGCAGATGGCCGGCAACGCCATGTCCGGCAAACCGCTGTTGGCCGACGTCGGAACCGCAGTCGCGGTGGGGGCGATTACCGGCGGCTTGATGGAAGGAGCTGGGTCGCTCTTCAAAGGCGCGGCCAGCGATATCGGAGAGACTGCCGACAGTACCCTGTCAGATGTGGCAGGCGGCTGTGGCCTGTCTTTCCGGGCGGATACGCTGATTGCCAGAGATCGGCCTGGAAGTGGTGTAACAGGAGGAACTGGTTTAATGTGGGTGGACGGACTTTCATACCCCGCTTGCAGTTTATATGGAGGTATTCGTAGTGGCATTCGTGAAGTTGGGATGTTAACCCGGATAGAAGCGGCAGAACTCATCGTCGGGTATACGTTTGATTTACAGTCGAACAAGATGCTGCCCAGGACAGTCCCCAATCCCGGCGGAGGAACAACGCACCTGTTTCGTGCCTGGAAAGTAAGAGGAGGGCTCCTGACTCGACTGAATCTGCGGACCTTCAATCGAAGCGCATCGAAGGAAATGCGCTTGACGATGAAGTGAGTGAGTGAAACGTTTCGCGCTCGATCGTGTCACCCTGGGAATACCAGAAAAACGAGTGAAACAAATTTCCTAAAAAGGTTGCTTTTCTGAGAGAAAATGGGTATCATAGAAATGAATATGAGGCTTTGACATCCTGCCTTCGCAAGGGCGTGACAGCTTTTGCCGAAGGCGTGCGACAGCTTTTGTCAGGGCCGCACGAAATTGAGTTGTAGTTATTCAATCGGCCTTACAAGCCGTTTCATATCAACCGAGCGGCAATTTCGTGACACCCTGCCTTCCAAGCAGGCTGTCGCGGGTTCGAGCCCCGTCTCCCGCTCTTTTTCCTCTTCGATTTCCTCTCATCGAATGCGAAGAGAAGCAATACCCTCGTTTCTCTCATAAAATCTGCATAGAAGCGCACTCAGTGACA
>DATLSI010000234.1:0-5668 GCA_035534255.1 Ktedonobacteraceae bacterium
TGTCCTTTCACCTGGAGCAGACCATCGAAATTACCGATGAGGGCGGCGAAATATCCCCCCAGCAAGGCCAGCGAAAAACGCCGTGTCAGGCTGTAAACCAGCGAGACCGCGCCCGTGAAGGTCAGGGCGAAGAGCGTCGGAATCGCCAGGTTGAAAGCGGTCGTCGGAGCAATGCCCGTTAGTTTGATGAGCGCGCCGAAGAGAATATAGCCATAGTAATAATAATTGATATAGCCGCCGGAGAACCAGGGATCAAGTGGCGGCATATAGGGGCTGCGCAGGACAGCATTCAGGAAAGCCATCTCCATGGGCTTCTCACCGCCCAAATAGATATTCCACAGGTCGGGATTGAGCGCGCGTATCCCCACGAAAAGCAGGAATACCAGCGTAAACAGCCCTTCCTCAACCAAAAAGAGTCGCCAGCGCCGACGCAAAAACGCCTGTATCTCACGCCTTTGCAGGGAGAAAAGCGTCGCGCCGGCGACAAGCATCATACCGCCGGCGATCAAGGTCGAGAGATGGCTGAACGCCACCATGTGCAGGCATGCCAGTAACCAGGCAAAGTATGCCAGCAACAGCATCCCCAGCAATTTGCCAAAAATGTAGCCCCGGTCCGATAACCCGCGCAGTGCGGCAAAGACCAGGGGGAAAGCCAGGCATCCCAATAACGCGATTGCCAGCCACCAGATAAATATGGGAAAAGTATTGGCGAAACTACCCGCCGGAAACTGCACGCCGAAAGGAGGTGATTGCTGATTCTGCGCGATTTGCTGCGCCGTGAGCAGCAACGTTTTCTGCGCACCCACTACGCGCGACTGGCCCTCGTTAAACGCCCACACAGCAAGCGCTACCCCACATAAGGCCAGGCCGCACAGGAGCAGTAAATACCAGCGAATACTCTTCTTCACGCTCTTTTATGGTTCCTCTTCTCGAATAGTTCAGCTTGAGGACTGGCCCAAGTATACAGGCGGTCTAGCGGCTGGTCAAGAGGAAATATTGCCCATTTCCCAAAGCAGTCAAATGAGAGTACAATAGTGTTTGAACGGCATTGATACTACTGAATTGTCGATGAGGGGAGAGTATGGAACACGCACTACTACAACAACTACGCCAGCGACCATTGCTTTGTGACGGCGCAATGGGTTCATTATTATACGCGCGCGGTGTGACCTACGAAAAATGTTTCGACGCGCTCAACCTGTCGCAGCCGGAACTCATCGCGGGCATTCATCGCGAATATATCAGCGCGGGCGCGCAGATCATCGAAACAAATACGTTCGGCGCGAATCGCGCCAAGCTAGAAGCCTATAACCTGGAAGGGCAGATAAACGCTATCAATCGCCGCGCGGTGAAAATTGCGCGCGAGGCGCGCGAGGTATCGGGCCAGCCCGTCTATATCGCGGGCGCTGTCGGCCCAACTGGTCGCCCCTTGCAGGCACCCGACGAACATCGTTTAGGCGAACTACGCGCTATCTTTCGCGAACAAATCGAGGCTTTGCAGGAGGGCGGTGCCGACCTGCTGATCCTGGAAACGTTCTCAAGCCTGGCGGAACTGCGCCAGGCAGTGCTGGCAGCCCAGGAAGTAGGGGGATTGCCCATAGTCGCGCAGATGAGCTTCTACGAGGACGGGCACACGCTCTCCGGCCAGTCGGCATCGCGCGTCGCGGCTGTGCTCATCGATCTTGGCGTTGAAGTGATAGGCGCGAATTGCAGCGTTGGGCCGGCTGCTACCTTCGATGCCCTGCAAGAGATGATCGCCCAGGCGCGCAGTCCCGCGAGCGATGCCGCGCAGGGAAAGCAGGGAAAGCATGAAACACCTCTGTTCTCCGCGCAGCCCAACGCGGGTCTACCTACGCGCATCGACAACCGTTTCTTTTACGTAGCTACGCCCGATTACTTCGCTGACTATGCCCTGCGCTTTGCACAGGCAGGCGTGCAGCTAATCGGGGGCTGCTGCGGCACCACGCCACATCATATCGCCGCCATGCGCAAAGCCCTTGACGAGCGATATGGCGTGACCAATCAGAACGCGCAAACAGACAGAGAGCAATCTCTCCAGCCCGCTCGCAATGTAACAACGTCTGGCGAAGTCATCATTGCGCGCCTGATTGAAGAAGAAGTGATCCTACCACAGGAGGGATCAAAAACACGCCTGCAAGAAAAATTAGCTGCCGGAGAATTTGTGGTAAGTGTAGAGCTTGATCCACCCAAGGGCCTCAATCCCACCAGGATTCTAGAAGGCGCGGCCTTAATGCAAAAGGCAGGAGTGGATTGCATCAATATCGCCGATAGCCCCATGGCACGCGTGCGCATGAGTTGCATCGCCATGGCACGCCTGATACAGGATCACCTCGGAGTTGAAACCATCATCCACTTCACCGCGCGCGACCGTAACCTGATGGCTTTGCAATCGGAACTCTTAGGAGCGCACGCGCTGGGTATCCGCAACATCCTGGGCTTGACGGGCGACCCCTTGCGCGTAGGCGATTACCCGAATACGACCGGCGTTTGGAACGTCGATTCGGTCGGACTTATCGCGGTCATTCGCGGCATGAACGAGGGACATGACGCTGCCGATTCATCCATTGGCGCGAAAAGTTCTTTTCATATCGGGGCCGCGCTCAATCTCAACATGACTGACGAGCAGGTAGACCAGGAAATCGAAAAGTACTGGCGCAAGATCGAGGCAGGCGCGCACTTTATTATGACCCAGCCGATTTATGAAATGGCTCCTCTATTGCGCTTCCTGGAGCGCGCGGGCAAACCACCCATCCCGATGTTACTGGGTTGCATCCCGCTGAACAACACGCGCCACGCTGAATTTCTCCACAACGAAGTTCCAGGCATCACCATCCCTGACGAAGTGCGCCAGCGTATGCGAGAAGCAGGAGAGCAGAGTCACGAGGAAGGGCTGAAAATAGCCCAGGAGTTGTTGGCAGCCGCGCGAGAACTGGTGCAGGGGGTCTACATAGAGACCTCCTACCAGCGCTATGACGTTGCCGCACGACTCGTTGAACTCCTTAAACCTGCCTCTAGAGCCATTACATAAAAATTTGACTTGCATCAAGCGATATGTTACACTTTATGTGGCTTTCCAGGCATAGTTTGTGTTTTTCATTAATGTTGAGAATCAGTTAGATCCAAGAAGGAGGTCTGGCCTATTAACAGGGATTTTCGTGGGAACGACCGTCCGCGAGAAACGCGGGTCAATGAGCGCATCCGCGCGCGTGAAGTGCGCTTAATCGATGAAAACGGCGAGATGATGGGAGTGATGCCTCCCCAGCGTGCGCTTGATATCGCCCGTGACCGGAATCTTGACCTGGTCGAGGTTTCGCCCAACGCCAATCCACCCGTCTGCAAGTTGATGGACTTCGGTCGCTTCAAATATGAGCAGGCGAAGAAAGAGAACGAGGCTCGTAAGAACCAGAAGACGATTACCTTAAAAGATATTCGTCTCAGTCCGCGTACCGATGAACACGATATAGACGTTAAGACGCGCAAAATTCTAGAGTTTCTGGCTGATGGAGACCGCGTGCGGGTCAGTATCAAGTTCCGAGGAGCAGAAATGCGCCATCCCGATATCGGGCGCAATTTGCTGGACGGCATCGCGGAAGTCTTAAAGGGAATCGGTGTCATTGAGCGTTCTCCTATCATGGAAGGCAAAATGATGTCGATGATTGTCTCCCGCGCACCCGGTTGGGAACCACCTAAGAAACAAGCTCCCACCCCTGCTCCTTCTAAAAAGCACCAGACACAACTGGCAAACGTTGCCGAAACCGCACCGACAGCTGAAACCGAGTCCGAGGTGACAAGTCCCGAACCTATTCTCGTCCCGGACGAAAAAGAGAGCACGGCTGTACCCCAGGATGTCTAAATCAGGCATTCCTTCTCTTGCAGGGTTTGAGCGCGTCAGGCGCAAGTGGTAGAACAAAAACAGGGTTTAGTTACAAACCCTGTTTTTTTGTTCAGAATTATACCTGTTGACATCCACAGACACGGGGACTACGATAGTATCATTACGCTGCAAATTTAGATATCGAAAATAAACACATAGCAAGCATGGGAGGCAATTAGTGAGTAACTACGACGATCCGCGTTGGTATGAACAAGATGACCCATCTGCTCAATCCACACATACTGATCCAACAGATAATTTTCCGCAAAGAATACATAATGATGCGCCCAATAGCTCATCTCCAGAACCATACAAGGCCCAACTGCCCCTGTCACCAACTAAACCGACTGGACAGCTCTCCTCGAACAACAGCAAAACTGGTGGACACGCGAATAACAGATTCGGAGGACAGGTCGTTGTTACCATTGCCCTGATGATTATTGCCTTTACCGGCGGATGGTTTGGCCACCAGATATATAGCAGCACGCTGTTTTCTCCCAATAACCAGTCCAGCTACTACGCTAACCTTTTCCAGCAGGCATGGACAATTGTCGATCAGAACTACGTTGATCGCAAAGCCGTCAACTACCAGCAAATGTCTTACGCGGCCATTAGCGCCATGCTAGCCGTGTTGCATGATAAAGGACACACCTACTTTCTGACACCCGACCAGGTTAAAGCACAACAGCAGGAGTTAAGCGGCAATTCTAGCGGCATCGGCATTTATATTCAGCAAGATCCTAACACTAAACAGGTAAGTATTACAGCAACCGTACCAGGCTCACCAGCCGATAAAGCAGGTTTCAAAAGCGGCGATGTCATTGTAGCTGTCAACGGAACCGATGTCGTTGGTAAAGACATCAACACTATCCACAACCTTATCGAGGGCAAAATCGGCACCAGTGTAGCCATTACCGTTCAGCGTCCCCCTACTAACCAGAAGATTACCATCAACGTGACCCGCGCTAACTTCAAAGTGCCTGGTGTGATTATGCACTACATCGCCACGGCTCATATCGCGGACATCCAGATACTTGGCTTCGACAGCGGTGTTTCCGACCAGCTCAAAACCGACATTATCCAGGCCAAAAGTCAGGGGGCAACATCTATTATTCTTGACCTGCGCGATAATCCCGGTGGGTATCTGCAAGAGGCCATCAATACAGCCAGCGAGTTTTTGAGCAGTGGCAATGTGCTGCTGGAACAGGATAGCACCGGACATCGCACGCCCGATCCCGTAACCGGCCATCCCGTCGATACAAAGGTCCCCCTGGTAGTACTGGTGAACGGCAACACGGCCAGCGCAGCCGAAATCGTCTCAGGCGCATTGCAGGACCACAAGCGTGCCACCATCATGGGGACAACAACGCTTGGGACAGGCACAGTACTCAACGAATTCGAACTGCCCGACGGTTCAGCCATCTACCTGGGCGTCATGGAGTGGCTGACCCCCAATGGCAACTTTATTCGAGACAAGGGAATCACACCCAACATTACCGTTAATTTGAACAATGGCGCAACCACCTTGACGCCCAATGTAGCGAACCAGCGCAATATGACCTTGCAGCAGATTCTCGACAGCGGCGACAATCAACTGGCAGCCGCCATCAAGTACCTGCAAACGCACCCGTGACCTGTGAGCAAGAGAGTGTAAGTGGAGTCGGATTAAAAGAGGCAAAAGATGCGGTTGACTGGCTTGAAGCGCAGATACGGCTGGAACAACTTAACAACTGAGAGTACCCTTAGCCGCCGGTGGCCGCCTGGTAATACTTG
>DATLSI010000235.1:0-32550 GCA_035534255.1 Ktedonobacteraceae bacterium
CGGTTGACGATGAACGAGAGAGCGATGGTTTGACGGCCTTTCCGGCGGTCGTAGGCACCCACCCGTATATAGTGATTTGGGTAGGCTTTCCGGCACTCGTTGATTTCATACAGAATCGCTGCTGGGTCCTTCTCGTCAAACATTGGCAGCCCCCACATCTCCCAGTAGGTATTGCGCGGATGTGGATCGTCGGTGAACTCGACATTGAGCGGCCAATCGTTGTCCAGACAGTATTGCACCTGCATGCGTATCTCGTCGTCTGTCAAAGGCGGCAGGAAGGAAAACGTTCCTTGTGTCAAGTGAAAAGCCATGGCGGTTACTCCTTCTCGTTCCGCTAATAACCTAGGGTCGGTGTTGCATCGGGCATGTCGGTCGAGGCATAGTTGAAGCTAATATCCTTCCAGAGTTCGAGCGCGGCCCGCAGCGGCCCGCACCACTTCGCGGCCTTCTCCAGAATCTCTGGTCCCTCGTTGAAGTAGTCACGCCCTTCGTTACGCGCCTGAATCATGGTTTCCACGGCGACGCGGTTTGCTGTTGCGCCGGCGGCGATACCCTGTGGGTGCCCAATGGTGCCGCCACCGAACTGGAGTACCACGTCCTCGCCCAGATAGTGCAGCAGTTGGTGTATTTGCCCGGCATGAATACCGCCCGAGGCGACGGGCATAACGGCGGCCAACGAAGCCCAATCCTGCTCGAAGAATAGGCCCAGGCTGGGGTCGGCGTCATACTTCATGCCGAGGAGCGTCTTATAATAGCCCCGAATGGTCATGGGATCACCTTCCAGCTTTCCAACTACGGTACCGGCGTGGATGTGATCGACACCGGCCAGGCGCATCCATTTGGCGATTACACGGAAGGAAACGCCATGCGTTTTCTGGCGCGTATAGGTGCCATGGCCTGCCCGGTGCAGGTGCAGAATCATACCATTTTTACGCGCCCAATTAGACATAGACTGGATGGCGGTGTAGCCAATCGTCAGGTCAATCATGACGATGATGCTTCCCAGTTCTTTGGCAAACTCGGCGCGCTCGTACATGTCTTCCATCGTGGCTGCCGTGACGTTCATGTAATGGCCTTTGATCTCACCAGTCTCTGCGCTTGCTTTGTTGACGGCCTCCATACAATAAAGGAAGCGGTCACGCCAGCGCATGAAGGGCTGCGAGTTGATATTTTCGTCATCCTTCACAAAGTCCAGGCCACCACGCAACGCCTCATAGACGACACGCCCATAGTTGCGAGCGGAAAGACCGAGCTTCGGCTTGGTGGTAGCGCCGAGTAATGGACGACCATATTTGTCCAGGTACTCTCGTTCCACCACGACTCCGTGAGGTGGCCCTTGAAAGGTCTTCACATAATGTGGTGGAATGCGCATGTCCTCCAGGCGCAAGCTTTTCAGCGCCTTGAAGCCAAAAACGTTGCCAATGATGCTCGATGTCAGGTTGGCGATGGAGCCTTCCTCGAACAGGTCGAGATTGTAGGCAATGTAGGCAATGTATTGATCTGTACCAGGAACGGGAACGACCCGATAGGCTTTGGCCTGGTATTCCTCGTGCGCAGTCAAACGATCAGTCCAGACTACTGTCCAGGTGGCGGTTGAAGATTCACCGGCAACAGCCGCCGCCGCTTCAATGGGGTCTACACCCTCCTGCGGCACAATACGAAACGCGCACAGGATATCTGTGTCTTTTGGTTCATAGTCGGGCATCCAGTAGCCCATTTGAGCGTAAGGGATGACACCTGATGCCCAGCGACTTCTCAACTGGGGTTGGACCTCTGTTGTCATGCTGATATCTCCTCGCGATTGCAGGTGATGCTCGTCTTTGAAAGAAGTGTAACATGCTACAGCCATTAGTTGTAGTAGTAGTTTGCTATCTATCGCATAGGGTAAACGTTATGTGTTGAATGGATTCATACGCAATGTGCTATGCTGTTCCAGGTAACAATAAGAATGAAAGCAGATAGAGAGCAAATGAGAATGTCTGAACATGGGTCAATCAAACCTGTTGCAGGGAGCGAGTCAACAGACTTCACGGCGCATCAGCTCACAGTGTTTCGCTCAGTAGCACATTACCTCAGCTATACAAAAGCTGCGGAAGTTCTCTATCTTTCTCAGCCTGCCGTTTCACAGCAGGTCAAGACGCTTGAATTGATGCTGGGTCTAAGGCTATTTGCGCGCAGTGGCCGGGGCATTGTGCTGACTCCCGCTGGTCAGGAACTACTGCGCCATGCTGAACGGCTTCTCGCTATGCTTGCTGAAACCGCCCCTGTAGTACAAGAAATCCGTACTCTCGAACGGGGCAGCGTGGTAATAGGCGCAAGTATCAGCGCCGGGACATATGTCGTGCCGCCATTGCTCGGCTCCTTCCATACGCGCTATCCTCGCATTCACGTTACGCTGCTTGTGGCACACCGTCGCACTGTAGAAGAGGATCTTCTTGCCCACAAAATAGACCTGGGGGTGATAAGTTTCATCGAGCAACGGGAGCGCTTCGCCGTCGAATTGTTGAGGCCTTACGAACTGCTGATGGTAGCCCCGCCGTTTCACCGGTTGGCCGGGCGCTCCGCCATCCCGCTACATGACCTGCAAGATGAGACGCTGCTGATGCGCGAGAAAGAGTCCGTTACCAGGCTGGCCACCGAACTGCAGTTTGCTCAGGCAGGGGTGCCAATTCCGGCCAGCCTGGAACTGGGCAACATCGAAGCGACCAAGGAGGGAGTAGCTGCCGAGTTGGGGATTGCCGTGCTCCCCCGCGAGTCCGTTGCGCTCGAACTAGCTGGCGGAGACCTGGTCGTGCTGGATGTGCAAGGCTTTCCGCTGCAACGGCAGTGGTACATAGTCCATGTCAAGGGTAGGAGACTGTCGCTGGCAGCGAACGCTTTACGGCAGCTGCTTCTACAATAGAGACGCCTCTTGTGTGTCCCTTCCCTACTGGCCTACATCTCTGCTCTGTTCGCTCTTTTGCTTGTACTCGTGTAAAAAATCGATGAACACATTGGCGCTGGCGGTCAAAGGGCGCTCAGCGAGGCGCGCGATATACCAGCGTCGCTGGATCGGAAACTGCTCGACATCCAGAATCGCCAGGGTGTGATACTGCACTTCGCGCTGCACGGCCAGCGCTGAGAGTATGCTCACCCCCAGTTTTGCCGCTACAGCTCGTTTGATGGCTTCGACATGCCCAAGCACCATGCCTACCTTGAGAGGTAGGCCGGCAATCTCGAATACTTCTTCTAGCGCGGCCCGTGTTCCTGATCCATCCTCGCGCAGCAGGAATACTTCTTCAGCCAGGCGAGGCAGCGATACCTGGCTCTGCCCAACCAGTTCATGCTCCGGTGAGGCAATTGCCACTAACGGATTCGCCAGGAAGGGTTCGGCCACCAGCCCATCGACCTCTGGAGGTCGGCCAGAGATGACCAGGTCAACCTCCCCGGCCAGGAGGCTGGCTCGAACAGCAGCGCGATTGGCTACGCTCAGATGGAGTGCTACGTTGGGATTCCGCCGGTGAAAAGCGCCCAATAGGCGGGGCATAACGTAGGTTCCAACCGTGGTATCGGCAGCGACGCGGAGTGGCCTGCTCACTACCAGCACATTCCCACGTTGCTCCGCCAGTGCCTGCCATGCTTCGTCCGCCGCCGCGACCACCTGCTGTGCATGGGCGTACAGCTCGCGCCCTTCATCTGTCAGAGTGAGGTGTTTACCCCGCTGCTCCAGCAAGGTCAATTGCGTTGCTCGTTCCAGTTCTGCCACCATCGCCGATACAGTAGGTTGTTTGCAGCCAAGCTCTTCCGCAGCTCGCGTATAGCTCAAGAGCCGCGAGACCGCGCAGAAAACGCGAAGCTGATGTATGGTGACCAGGCGTGACCAATGCATATATAAGCTCCAACCTATATTAAGTATAGCGAATTGCTGCTTGTTGTTATGTATTATGCCAGATATTATTATAGCATGTGGAATGTCCCATAAAGGGCTATCGATTTTGGGAGCCAGCCGCGCCGGGTGATCGACCATGGGTACGCGGCATAAGGGTTTGGAGAACGAGATGGCTGTATCAATTGGAGTGTCCACGCGCCCAATCATCCTGGGGATAGTGGGAGATAGCGCGGCTGGCAAGTCGACGCTGAGTCGCGGTATTGCGCAGATTTTGGGCGCTGAGCGTGTGTCGGTGCTCTGCACCGACGACTATCATCGTTATAACCGGCAGCAGCGCAAGGATTTGGGCATCACACCCTTGAATCCAGCATGCAATTATCTCGACATGATGGCGCAGCATTTGCGGCTGCTGCGTGCCGGAGAACCCATCCTGAAGCCGCACTACGAGCATAAATTGGGCGACTTTGGGCCGCCACAGTATATTGTCCCGCAACCTTTCCTGATTGTCGAGGGACTGCTCGGTTATTACTGGCAGGAGATGCGTAACGCCTACAGTGTGCGTGTCTATCTCAATCCACCCGAGGAATTGAGGCGGCGCTGGAAGGTTCGACGTGACTCGACTCAGCGTGGCTATTCCGAACAAGACGTGCTGCGCGAACTCGACATCCGCGAGCCGGATTCGGCGGCGTTCATCCGCCCGCAGCGTTCCCACGCGGATATCGAGGTATCCTACTTTTCAGACCCGCCCTCACGTTCTCGTCAGAACGACGATGCGCATCTCAATGTGCGTCTGACCCTGCATGGGACGCTACATCATCCTGACCTGAGCCAGATCATTGACGAAGACCGGTCGGGCTGTGTGCGTTCGACACTGGGGCGCGAAGAGGGGCGAGCCGTCGAGTATCTGGAGATTGATGGCTCCATCCCTGATGAGCCAGCACGCGCGCTGGAGCGCTGTATTCTGGATCACCTGGACGCATGTGGAGCTGCCTCTCTGGCGGATCTTGGCCAGTATTCCGACTCTCGATCCCGGCAGAGCCATCCATTGGCGCTGACCCAGCTGCTCCTGGTATATCACCTGCTGCGCGCGCGACAACGCGACGAGGTGGAAGTATGAAGATTGGCATCAATGGATTTGGGCGCATTGGTCGATTAATTCTACGCTCCGCGTTGGCCCGTGGCGTTGACCTGGACATCGTGGCGATCAATGACCGGGGCGATGCCCAGATCAACGCCCACCTCTTCCAGTACGACTCCACTTATGGACCTTTCCAGGGTTTCGTGGAGGCAGGTGATGGCCAGATTACGATTGACGAGCGATCTATCTCTATCGTTTCTCATCTCAACCCTCTGGATATTCCCTGGCGCGAACTCGGTGTTGAACTGGTGATAGAGGCCACCGGCGTCTTTACCTCCGCCGACCAGGCAGCCGCGCACCTGCAGGCGGGGGCACAACGAGTATTGGTGACAGCGCCGAGTAGAGGGGCCGATGTGACGCTGGTAGTAGGTGTGAACGAGCATGACTATGATCCGGTCGAACATCAGATTATTTCTGCTGCTTCCTGCACGACGAACGCGCTTGCCCTCATCGCCAAAGTACTGCACGAGCGCTTTGGCATTCGCTATGGCATCATGAATACCGTCCATGCCTACACCAACGACCAGCGTATCCTCGACCGCAGCCACCCAGATCCACGGCGGGCGCGCGCGGGCGCTGAAAACATCATTCCCACGACAACCGGCGCTACCAGAGCGCTGGGCGAAGTTATTCCGTCCCTGGCGGGCAAGTTCCACGGCGTCTCCTACCGCGTACCCGTCATCACCGTCTCTGTTATTGACCTGGTGGCCGAACTGGAACAGGCAGCAACCGTGGCAGAGATTAACGCTACCTTCAGAATGGCTGCCTGCGGTCCACTGGCAGCCATTCTGGGCTATACTGACCTGCCCCTGGTATCTAGCGACTTCCGTGGTGATAGTCGATCTAGCGTCGTGGATGGCTTGCTGACCGCGCTTCTTTGCGAGGAGCGCATGGTGCATGTCGTCGGTTGGTACGACAATGAGTGGGGCTATGCCAGCCGTGTCGCAGACCTTGCCAGCTACATCAGCGAGTGTGAGCGCAGTGGGCGTCGCCCGGAACGTGTGCGCGTCGTCGAACGCGAGCAGATCGAGCAAACGTTGCGCTCGGCTAGCTTCGCACCCGAGGGGCTGCCGCTTTAGTGCGGCCACCTGTATGGTAGGGGCGATCCTTTAAACGTAGGATTAATTTACCCTACGTTTGAGGGTTCGGAAATATCCACTTGTGGGGTATAATTGAAACCGGAAGAGCGCTGAGTTCGTGTAGGGCGTGCAAGGGAGAGATCGATGCACTGGCAATTTATCCCTTATCTATTTCCTGGAACCTCGGCGGTCATATCGTCTGCGCTTGCGCTTACTGCCTGGCGTAGGCGACCTGCGCCCGGCGCGATATCCTTCTGTTTGCTCATGCTTGCAATGGCAGTATGGTCACTGGGATATGCTCTGGAATTGACTAGCCCTGTTTTGTCGTTGAACGTCTTCTGGCATAACTTTGCCTGGTTGGGAGCCATTGCTGCGCCGACGCTCTGGCTGACCTTCGCGCTCCACTATACCGGGCGAGCGAGTTGGTTGACGCGCCAATATATGGTTTTACTGGTTATTGAACCCCTCATCACGCTGCTGCCGGTCTGGGCCAATGGCAATCATGGCCTCATTGAGAGCATAGTGCGATTGGATAGCGTTGGCCCATTTTCATCACTGGTTGTGACCCCTGACCTATGGTACTGGGTCAATTTGATCTACTCTTGCCTGTTGCTTTTTCTCGGCGCTTTCATCCTCTGTTCGTTCATCCTGACGGCTGCTCGTTCTTCCCATCTCTTTCGTGTGCAGGGAGCCAGTCTGCTCGTTGCTATGGGCGTACCCTGGGTGATCAATGTCATAGTGATCTCTAGCTTAAACCCATTTCCCTATCTGAATCTTACTCCTTTTGCCTTACTCATCTCTTGCATGCTATTCGCCAAAGCCCTTTATCTCTTCCAATTATTGGATATCGTACCGGTAGGGCGCGAAATGGTTATTGAGAGTATGAGGGAGGCCGCAATCGTCCTGGATGCGCATAACCGCATCGTTGATCTCAATCCGGCCGCGCGACGGCTCGTCAACTTTGGAACTTCAAAGGTGGTGGGACAACCTTTCGCCCGCATCTTCTCCATCTGGCCCCTACTGGTGGAACTGTGTTGTAACCTGACGGAGGGGGTGATGAATGATGAAGTCATCATAGGCCAGGATGAAGGAGAGGGTGAAACGCAGCGCTACTTTGGTCTGCGCATCTCCCCTCTCTATCGCCAGAATGGTCATCTCGCCGTTACTGGACGTCTGATTGTTTTGAGCGATATTAGCGGGCGCATCCAGGCAGAGAGGGCGCTCAAAGAGAGTGAGGAACGTTTTCGCAACATTTTTGCCGAGGTTCCCATTGGTATGGCGGTCGTGGACTCCGACGGACATGTGCTTCAAGTGAATAGAGCCTTTTGCGAGATGTTGGGTTATCGCGAACAAGAGCTGATTGCTCGCAGCATCTCGGCCATTACCCATCCCAATGATGTCGGCAAGGATATGCTTCTTGCGGAACAGGCCCTGAAGGGAGAGATTACCAGCTACCAGGTGGAAAAGCGTTATCTGAAGAAAAATCATGAAACGCTCTGGTGTGATCTAACAGCTACACTTCTTCGTAATCAAGATGGGAGAGTTATATATAGCCTGGTGATGCTTGAGAATATTATCGAGCGTAAGCGAGCCAAGCTGCTTGAGGAGGAACGTCATCATGTTGCCTATGAGCTGCATGATGGACTGGCGCAGGTTGCGGCGAGTGCCCATCAGCATTTGCAGGCCTTCGCAAGCCATTATCATCCACGCTCTCCCCAGGCCAGGCAAGAACTTAACCGGGCGCTGGAACTGGCACAACACTCGGTCAGGGAAGCGCGACGGCTCATTGCTGGTCTACGACCAACAACCCTGGACGACTTCGGGTTGGCGGCGGCTCTGCGCTTGCAGATCGAGGCGCAGCGTACTGACGGCTGGACGATCAGTTATGATGAAGCGCTCGGGTCAGAGCGCCTGCCAGCGGCTATTGAGACTACACTCTTCAGCATTGTGCAGGAGGCGCTCACCAATGTGCGCAAACATGGGCACACCACACGAGTACGTCTTGCGCTGGAGCGTCGGGATTCTAAAATTCGCCTGGAGGTGCAAGACTGGGGCTGCGGTTTCGATCCGAGGACTTTGCTTCGCGAGTTCTGCCCTGGCGAACATGTTGGGATACGCGCAATGCAGGAGCGAGTTGAACTGGTTGGCGGTCATTTTCTGATTTCCAGTCAACCAGGAGTTGGCACTCTGCTGGTAGCAGAGGTTCCGGCGCTGGTATCCGATGAAAGAAGTATGCAGTAATGAGTACCATCAGCAATAAATCGCTCGTACTACAAAAGTCTAGATCAGCGCGACTGGTGATTGCCGATAATCACGAGCTTGCCAGAGCTGGTCTGCGCACCATGCTCATCGGTCAGCATGTCGGGGGAGTAGGGGGAGTGGGGTTGGAAGTGATAGGAGAGGCAAAGAATGGTCGCGAGATGCTCACGCTCTGTCGCCGCTTACAACCTGATCTCGCCTTGATCGACGTGCGTATGCCGGAGTTGGACGGCCTCGCCACATGTCGCAGCATCAAGCAGGAGTTTCCATTAATCAGTGTCATTCTTATAACCATGCACGAAAACCCACAGTACCTGCTAGAAGCCATCAAATCAGGCGCTTCGGCGTATGTGCTCAAGGACATTACACAACGCGAACTGCTTGCCACCGTGCGGCGCGTTCTGCGCGGTGAGTCCGTGCTAAACCCCGAAATTGTCATACGGCTGCTTGGGCATCAGAGCGGCGAAACGCCCCAGCAGGCGGAACATCTCGCGGTACCGCTGTCCCCACGCGAACGTCAGGTGCTGCAACTACTCTCCCAGGGCCAGACGAACCGCGAAATTGCTCACAAGTTGACGGTCAGTGTCAGTACCATCAAAATTCACGTCGAGCACATCCTGGCCAAACTCGGTGTCTGCGATCGAACTCAGGCTGCTGTGCGGGCTAGCGAGCTTGGTCTACTCGAGACAACCACCAGAAAGTAATGCCCTTTATTCTTTTTCCTCGCAAAAATAGGCCACCTGGCCTATATTACCCTGGTCATTTAGCAGATGCTACAAACATTCTCCCTCTTGTATACTCAATTAATGAAGGCAGGTTGCCTCATTCTTCCCTTCCATATCTCGCAAGTTTAGCGTACCCGCCGTTGATTGCAATACGTACCTTGCACGCGCCTGATTTGCAAGGTTCGCCTGAAACATGAACGGTTGTAATGGCTCTTTAGTGCGGCTTCCTGGTAAGCCACGAGCAGATAATGCTCGAGGAGGTACAGCATGGCGACTAAATCGCGCGTAGAGGATGTCCACATCGTCTGGATAACTGCTGGATTGGGCTGTGATGGAGATACAGTCTCGATCACCGCAGCGACTCAGCCTAGCATCGAGGATGTGCTGTTAGGGGCCATCCCTGGACTCCCTAAAGTTCATCTTCATAACCCCGTACTCGCCTTTGAACTTGGCGGCGAGAGCTTCATGACGTGGTTCTATCAAGCCGAGCAAGGTCTAATAGACCCCTTCGTACTGGTAGTAGAAGGCTCGATTCCTAACGAGAAGATTAAGAGCGAGGGCTATTGGGCTGCCCTGGGAACTAACCCTGCCACCGGCCAACCCATCACGACCAATGAGTGGATCGATCGTCTCGCTCCCAAAGCCCTGGCAGTGGTGGCTATCGGCACCTGCGCCACCTATGGCGGCATTCACGCCATGTCTGGCAATCCTACCGGCGCGATGGGACTGCTTGACTATCTTGGCTGGAACTGGAAAACCAACGCGGGCATTCCAATCGTCTGCGTGCCAGGATGCCCGGTACAGCCGGACAACTTTATGGAGACCGTTCTCTATCTCCTTTACCAGGTAGCGGGTCTGTCTCCCATGATTCCCCTGGATGATGCCCATCGACCGACCTGGCTTTTTGGCAAAACAGTACACGAGGGATGCGACCGGGCGGGGTACTACGAAGTTGGCGATTTCGCAACGACCTACGATTCACCCAAGTGCCTGGTGAAACTGGGATGTTGGGGACCCGTCGTGCAGTGCAATGTACCCAAACGCGGATGGATGGCCGGTATTGGTGGTTGCCCGAATGTAGGCGGCATCTGCATTGGCTGTACCATGCCGGGCTTCCCTGACAAATTTATGCCCTTCATGGACCCACCTCCTGGCAGCAAGGCTTCTTCGAGTGTCATTGGCATCTACGGCAACGTAGTCAAGAGACTGCGCAAGATAACGCAACATACCGCCAACAAAGAACCGGCCTGGCGGCATAAAGGCAGAGAACTGACGACAGGCTATCATGGGAAATGGTAATCCCCTTGTGTATATCTCTGAAGGGACGCGATAATTCGCGTCCCTCATGAAGGAGTTAGCAGCATGACAACACAGGTCAGACGAGATGATTCCTCGACTCAGCCACCACAGCTTGTAGAAATGTCATGGGACCCGATTACACGCATTGTTGGCAGCCTGGGCATCTATACCAAGATCGACTTCAAGAACCGGCGGGTGGCGGAATGCCATAGCACTTCTTCTATCTTTCGCGGGTACAGCCTTTTTATGCAGGGCAAAGACCCGCGTGACTCCCACTTCATCACCAGCCGCATTTGCGGTATCTGCGGTGATAACCACGCCACATGCTCGGTCTACGCTCAGAATATGGCCTACGGTGTCAAGCCACCGCCACTGGGCGAGTGGGTTCTGAATCTGGGTGAAGCGGCGGAGTATATGTTCGACCACAATATCTTCCAGGAGAACCTGGTCGCTGTTGACTACTGTGAGCAAATGGTCAAGGAGACCAATCCGGGCGTGCTGGAATTGGCCAATAAAACCGAGTCTCCCCATGCTAAGGACCACGGCTATCGCACCATCGGTGACATTATGCGGGCCTTCAACCCCTTCACAGGCGAACTCTACCTCGAAGGGTTGCAGGTGAGCCGCTATACTCGCGAGAAGTTCTGTTTAATGGAGGGGCGGCACGTTCATCCCTCGACCCTCTATCCCGGTGGCGTCGGCACGGTTGCCACTATCCAGCTCTTCACGGATTACCTGGTTCGACTGATGAAGTATGTCGAATTTATGAAGAAGATGGTGCCCCTGCACGATGACCTGTTCGACTTCTTCTACCAGGCCATGCCCGGCTACGAAATGGTCGGCTACAGGCAAACCCTGCTCGGCTGTTGGGGATCGTTCCAGGACCCCGATGTGTGCGACTACGATTACCGCACAATGGATAAGTGGGGTAAGGCCATGTTCGTCACCCCTGGCGTTGTGGTGGACAACGAGCTGGTGACAACGAACCTCGTTGATATCAACCTGGGCATTCGCATTCTGCTGGGCAGTTCCTACTACGATGACTGGCAGAGTGAGAGGACGTTCGTTGATCGCGACCCACTCGGCAACCCGGTCGACAAACACCATCCCTGGAATCAGACCACCATCCCGAAGCCACAGAAACGCGACTTCAACGGCAATTATAGCTGGACGATGTCTCCGCGCTGGTATGATAAACGCACTGGCAAGCACCTGGCGTTGGACACCGGCGGCGGCGCAATCGCTCGCCTGTGGACGACAGCCCTGGCCGGTATCGTAGACCTGGGCGGCTACATCAAAGCTACCGGACACAGCGTCAAGATTCGCCTGCCCAAGTCCGCCACCAAGCCAGAGGTGGAGTTTGAGTGGAAGATTCCGCAGTGGAGCAACGCTATCGAGCGTAATCGCGCGCGTACCTACTTCCAGGCCTATTCCGCTGCAGTTGCCCTCCACTGTATAGACAAGGCGCTGGCAGAGATAAATGCTGGACATACCAGAACCTGGTCCGAATTCACGGTGCCTAAGGATGCCATCGGCTGTGGCTTCCACGAAGCTGTGCGCGGCGTGCTTTCTCACCACCTGGTCATCGAAAATGGCAAGATCGCCAACTACCATCCCTATCCGCCGACGCCCTGGAATGGCAGTGTGCGCGACATCTACGGCACGCCTGGCCCATACGAGGATGCTGTGCAAAACACACCCATCTTTGAAGAGAACGGCCCGGATAAATTTAAAGGCATTGACATCATGCGCGCGGTGCGCAGCTTTGACCCTTGCCTGCCGTGTGGCGTGCATATGTACCTGGGTGAAGGGAAAGAGCTTCAGGTTCTTCATTCGCCGACATTCGGCGTGTAATGTGACCTACCAGGGCGGAGGCAGAGCGGGATCAGGGCGGGGGGGCCGCGAGAGCGGCGAAGCCCAGCCCCCGCCCTGGTTCGCGGAAACGAGGAGACATTCCATGCAAGAAGATATGCAGGAGCGTCAACGTCGCGCGGAGCGTATCGAAGTGTTGATCCAGGAAGTGAGCGAGTTCTCTGACCCACACGCGCGTGATATTGCCGAGGAACTTATCCAGGCTTTGCTGGACCTGTATGGCGAAGGACTGGCGCGCATTCTTGAACTTACTGTTCAGACGGGAGCGCTGGGCTATACGTTAGTTGAGTCTCTGGCGAGTGATGAACTGGTAGGGTCCCTGCTTCTCCTGCACGAACTGCATCCCATAGACATAGAGACGCGCGTCGTCAAGGCGCTGGAAGAGGTGCGTCCCTACCTCAAATCGCATGGCGGCAATGTCGAGTTAGTCAGCGTTGAAGATGGTGTAGCGCGCCTGCGCCTGGAAGGAAGTTGCCACGGCTGCCCCTCCTCAACTATGACCCTCAAACTGACAATTGAAGAGGCTATCTTCAAAGCGGCTCCCGACCTGGACAGGTTAGAGGTCGAAGGCGTCACCGATCCTCCACGTCCACCAGCGCGAGTTGGGACACCCGTTACGTTCGTTCCTCCACGCCGGAAGAAGGAGGCAGGGTGAAAGTGCCCCTGTCGGCTTTGATGGATGATAAGGCGGCTCTGTCCGCTCCTGTAGGGTAAGAGGTAAGCAACTATGTCAGCATCTTTTCTCGCAGGTGATCGCGGCGAGCGTTCTGCCGCGCCCGTTGGAGCATTACGTCGCTTCGTGCAGAAACGTGAGCCAGCCAGTTCACCTCAAGCAGTAAAACACTGCGAGCTATGCAGCGAGGTCATTCCTACAGATCATCGCCACTTGCTGGACCTTTCCAGCCGGGCGTTGATCTGCGCGTGTCAAGCCTGTTCATTGCTCTTCAGCGACGAGGGGGCAGGCGGCGGGAAGTATCGACTTGTGCCTCGCCGCCATTTGTCGCTGATAGATTTTCAAATGACGGATCAACAGTGGGATGAGCTGATGATTCCGGTTAAT
The DNA here is from genome assembly GCA_035534255.1 of Ktedonobacteraceae bacterium. Lineage (GTDB taxonomy): Bacteria > Chloroflexota > Ktedonobacteria > Ktedonobacterales > Ktedonobacteraceae > CF-113. The sequence goes on from DATLSI010000235.1 coordinate 13,301, forward strand.
ATGGCATTCATCTTTCGCAGTTCAGGTTCAAAACATGTCATGGCTTTTTACCCCAGCCCGGCGGGAGCTACGGAATCGCTGCTCGACCTGGAGGGATGGGAGATGCTTACGAGTAGCAACCCTGTTTTGCTCGGCCTGGAGCCTGACGTCGAGGCGCTGCTGATCAATCGTGTCAAGAATGCGCGCGACCATTATATCGTTCCGATTGACGCCTGTTACCAGCTTGTTGGCCTTATTCGCCTATCCTGGAAAGGCCTGAGCGGGGGCACTGAGACCTGGGAAGCGATTGGCGAGTTTTTTGAGAATATACGAGCGAAATCTCGGCCCGTGAAAGGAGATCAAGATGCCTGATCTGAGCTTTGAGGTCGTTGGCGCTGAGGCTCGCGCATTTGCTGCGGTTCCGACACTCATCTTCAAATTGCGTATTTCCAATGCAGACGAACAGGAGCATATCCATAGCGTCATCCTGCGCAGCCAGCTTCAGATCGCAGTCAATCGTCGCCGGTACACTCCTGAAGCGCAGGCGCAATTGTTGGAGGTGTTTGGGGAACCTGCTCGCTGGGGCGAGACATTACGCCCTCTGCTGTGGACTCACACAAATGTGACGGTTCCGCAGTTCTCAGGCAGTGTGCTCGTCGATATGCCTGTTTCGTGTACATATGACTTCGAGGTCGTCGGTACAAAATACTTCAGCGCGCTGGGGGATGGTGAGATTCCGCTCACGTTTCTGTTCAGTGGCACCATATTCTACGAGAACGAAGAAGAGAATTTGCAGGTCGCGCAGATCTCCTGGTCGAAGGAGGCATCCTATCGTTTCCCGGTCACGGTCTGGCAAGACATGATAGCGCATTACTATCCCAACAGCACGTATATTCGCCTGCACAAGGATGTCTTTGATCAATTGTACCGTTACAAAGCCACGCACGGCCTTCCCACCTGGGAGAATGTGATTACTCATCTCTTGCAGACCAATGATGCGGAGGTCTTCTCATGAAGATAGAGCAAGTGAAGGAGATCGCCAATGCCGTGCTTTTCGAGGGTTATCTCCTCTATCCATACCGGCATTCAGCCATCAAAAATCGCCAGCGCTGGACAATCGGTGTCGTCTATCCTCAGGAATACAGCGAAGCGAACGGGGGTATCGAACCCTGGATAATGAGAACCGAATGCCTGATAACAGGGCAAGGGAGTGAGGATACATCGCTCGACATCCATGTCCGGTTTCTGCATTTGCTTCAGCGTTCGATAATGCAGCCGACAATCGCCGTGCCTTCGCAGGCGCAGAGTGACGCTCTACCTGCCAGCGAATGGAGCCTGGCTAGCCGCCTGGCACATGAGTCATTCGAGGAGGGTATCGAGCGTCAAATCAGCATTGAGAATGTTTCAATGCGCGACTTGATGACAGGTCCACGGCTTGTACAGATTGATTTTCCTGCTCAATGTCTGGTGGAAGATGTTATTGTGCGAGAGCAGCGTCCAATTGCTGGTGCCATCCGGCTCTCAGCCGAAGCGGTGGGCGAAGACCTTTTCAAGCTCAGTATACAAATCGAAAACACGACACCTGAAACCGGCATATTGGCAAACCGGCATAACGAGGCGCTGCTGCAATCATTCGTCTCCACCCATACTATTTTGCAGGTAAATGGAGGCGAATTCATTTCATTGCTTGAGCCACCCGAAGCTATGCAAGCCGCCGTCCAGGCATGCCAGAATCTGCGCACCTGGCCTGTGCTGGTGGGTAGCGAGGGCGAGAGGGACGCGCTGCTATCGTCCCCAATTATCCTGTACGACTATCCGCAGATCGCGCCCGAAAGCCCTGGCAGCCTTTTCGATGGTACAGAGATCGATGAGATTCTGACGCTGCGCATCTTGACGCTAACCGACGAGGAGAAAGAAGAGATGCGTCAGGGGGATGTCCGCGCGCGTGAAATACTGGAACGGACAGAGGCGCTGACGCCCGAACAATTTATGAAGCTACATGGCACGATTCGCAGCCTGCGGCCCGTAGTTGAATGAGACAGATAGAGGAAGCGAAGCATGAACAGCGCGTACAAGGATTTTCAATTTCCGGGTGAGGATTATCCGCCGCCAACATCTGTATTGATCAACGGCCGGGAGGTGAAAGCCGGGGATAATGTGCAGTTACGACCAGGACGGGGACGACCGGGAGTTCGTACAGACGCTATGGATATGATGCTGGATGGCAAGACCGCGCGAGTCGAGGTGCTGCATCAGGATTTCGAAAATCGCATCTATCTTGTTGTGACGCTGGATGTTGATCCTGGTAGAGAGCAGTGGGACGAGCGGGTGTTGCCCGGCCATCGTTTTTTCTTCTTTCCTGAAGAAGTGGATGTGCTGGAGGGTATGCCATGAGTCACTTGTCGCCAGTTGAACCCGGCCTGAAACGAATACTGATCGCGTGCATCGGCAATATCTTTTTTGGTGACGATGGATTTGGCGTTGAGGTGGCCCAGCGCTTGATGAGCCGCAAGACCAGTCAGTATCCAGAAGGTGTACAAGTAATAGATTTCGGTATTCGCGGCATAGAACTTGCCTACACTCTGCTCGATGACTATGATACACTTGTGCTAGTTGATGCAGTTCCACGGGGTGGTTCGCCCGGAACAGTCTATTTGATCGAACCAGATCTTACAGGCATCGGTCCTGAACAAGGCGTTGAGGCTGGAAGGGTAGCGCTGGATAGTCATAGCATGGACCCCGTGAAGGTGCTTGCCTTCGCCAGAACGCTAGGCGCGCGACCAATCCGCACCTTGCTTGTAGGATGCGAACCATCTACAATTGGAGGTGGTGAAGGATACGAAGAGATGCAGATGGGGTTGAGCGAACCGGTGCAGGCTGCCGTAGATCAGGCGGTCAAAATGATCGATTCGCTTGTCGAGGAATTGGTGGCGGTAAATTTGTAGGGACGCGATTGATCGCGTCCAAATGATCCATAAGAGTGGACGCGATAACATAAGAGTGGACGCGATCAATCGCGTCCCTACACCTCGCCTGGAAGAAAGGTGATTAATCAGATAAGTTAGGACAACATAGAGAAAGGAATAGAAACATGTGGAAATTTCTTTTGGCGGTTGGCGTGATTGGTTTTGCCGCGTGGGTAATCAGCCAGCAGCTTCCTGATATTAAACGCTATTTGCGTATTAGCTCAATGTAATCTTACCGAAGGCACAAGCTAGAGGTGGACTGCACCGCGTGCAGAGAAAGGACCTTGGTCATGACTGCCTTGATCGTACTGCTTATCGTGGTTGCCGTGCTGGTTATTCTTGCTCTGATTGTCTTACTTACGCTGCTTCCTGATATTCGACGGTACCGGCGCATGCGAGCGATGTAGGGCTATGCACGAACTTGCTATTGCCCAGAGTATCTTTGAGGCCGTAGAGACCAGGGCGACCGAGTGCAAAGCGATACGGGTGAAGGGTGTGCGGCTCAAGATTGGCGAGGCCAGCGGCATTGTAGCTGATTCGTTGGCGTTCTGCTTTGAGATGCTGACCAGCCTCGATCCCATGTTGGCAGGCGCGCACTTGCTGGTTGATGCTGTGCCGCATCGCGCGCGGTGTCGTCACTGTGACAGGGAGTTTGCCATCGCGAACTATATCGCGCGGTGTCCCACCTGTCAGGAGTGGTCAACCGATATTGTTTCAGGCACCGAACTCCAGATTCTGGAAATGGAGTACGAGACGGCGTAAAGGGCTTGCCCCCGCCCTGGCCGGCCGCGGGTAGAAGGAACGGCAACCATGCCTAAAGTGACCATCGCTCAAAATATTCTGGCGGTCAATGAGAATATTGCTCAGGACATCCACCAGTCGCTAACAGCGCGTGGCATTCGCGCGCTCAATGTGATGAGTTCGCCAGGCGCGGGCAAGACGACCTTGCTGGAGCGCACGATTGAGCGATTGCGCGGGCAACTCACCATCGGGGTGATCGAGGGGGATGTCGAGACGAGTGCCGACGCGGAACGCATTGAAGCGGCAGGCGCGGAGACCGTCCAGATCAATACGCGGGGAGCATGTCACCTTGAGGCTCACATGATTCGTGACGCCCTCACGCAAATCGAATTGGCGGACATCGACCTGCTGGTGATCGAGAACATCGGCAACCTGGTCTGCCCCGCTGCCTGGGAACTGGGAGAAGATGCGCGTATCGTGGTTGTGAGTACCACCGAAGGCGATGATAAACCTGCCAAGTATCCGCAGATGTTCGCGATTTCTCAGGTGATGGTCGTGAACAAGCTCGACTTGCTGCCTTACGTTGACTATGACCTGCACAAAGTCAAACGGCAAGCACTGGCTATCAATCCCAATCTGCGCATCTTTGAGGTGAGCTGCCGGACTGGAGAAGGACTCGATGCATGGTGTGACTGGCTCATTGCTTTCACGCGCGGCGCATAGCGGCCTAAAAAGGAAGCGTTTATGTCATCCGTAATGGGTTCGACGATTCAGCGACGACGCATTCTCGTTCAAGGCATTGTCCAGGGCGTAGGCTTTCGGCCATTTGTCTATGGGCAAGCGTTGCTGCTAGGGTTAGTGGGCTTTGTGCGCAATGATAGCCAGGGCGTGACCATCGAGATCGAGGGCAGCGTAGAAGCCCTTGACGGCTTCCAGCACGCGCTCAATAAGCAAGCTCCGCCATTAGCGCGTATCGATGCTGTCGCGACAGAACTCATACCTGCCTGCCATGAGAACAGTTTCAGCATTACGCACAGTCAAAAGGGGGCTGAACGCCATGCGCTCATCTCGCCCGACAGCGCGACCTGTGACGACTGCCTGCGTGAATTGTTTGATCCAGCCGACCGCCGCTATCGCTATGCTTTCATCAACTGCACCAACTGTGGCCCTCGCTTCACCATCGTGCAGGATGTCCCATATGATCGTGAAAAGACGACCATGCAGGTATTCCCCATGTGTCCGGCTTGCAAAGCGGAATATGGCGACCCGCTCAACCGGCGCTTCCACGCCCAGCCAAACGCCTGCCCCTTCTGTGGCCCCCACATGCGCCTGTTCGAATGGTCAGATCATGATTCTGTAGGGGCGAGTGTGGCGTGGACGTTGGGTAGTGACCCTTGTGATCGCCCGTCCGATCCAGTCGCCACAGCAGCCCAACGGCTTGCTGAAGGCGCAATCCTTGCAATCAAGGGATTGGGAGGCTATCACCTGGCATGTGATGCCCTGAACGCAGGGGCTGTGCGGCGATTGCGACAACGAAAGCACCGCGAGGCCAAACCTTTTGCGCTGATGGTGCCTGATCTGGAGACTGCTCGCGCGCTGTGTGAAGTGAGCGTTGCCGAAGCGGCTTTGCTCCAATCGCGCCGGAGGCCAATCGTACTGCTTGAGCAGCGAACCGATTGTCCTGTAGCGCCGGGCGTCGCGCCATCCCATAATTCGCTGGGAATTATGCTGCCCTATACACCCCTTCACCACCTGCTGCTGCGCGATTTCGCTGCTGTGATTGAGGCAGGCCGACCGGAGGCGCTGGTGATGACCAGTGGCAACCTGAGCGATGAGCCTATTGCTTATCGGGACGATGATGCGCGGGAACGATTGGCATCAATCGCAGATGGTATGCTCACACACAATCGCGACATCCACATGCGTTGCGATGACTCCGTTATGCGTACCGCTGGCGGCGGCGAGCAATTTTTGCGTCGTTCGCGTGGTTACGCGCCGGAGCCGGTTGCGCTTGCAACTGATCTGCCGGTGCCTCTGCTGGCTTGCGGCGGTCATCTCAAGAATACCTTTTGCCTGGGCAAGGGACGCCAGGCATTCGTCAGTCATCACATTGGCGACTTAGAAAATCTGGAGACCCTGACCTCGTTTCGCGAGGGCATCGAGCATTTTCAGCGCCTTTTCGATATTTACCCGCAGGCTGTTGCCTATGACCTGCATCCAGAATACCTGGCGACAAAATATGCTCTCGACGCGGATATTGCGCGGAAAATCGCTGTGCAGCATCATCATGCCCATATAGCCAGCGTGCTGGCCGAGCACGGTTTGAGCGGACCTGTAATTGGCATCGCCGCCGATGGCACAGGGTTTGGAACCGACGGCGCGGTATGGGGCTGTGAAATCATGGCGGCTGACCTGACAGGTTTTGAGCGGCTGGCGCATTTGACCTACGTGCCGTTGCCTGGAGGTGAACAGGCGGTGCGTCAACCCTGGCGCATGGCTGCAACCTATCTTGCCCAGGCCTACGGCGATGCTTTTCTGGATCTGGATATTCCATTCGTGCGCGGACTAGACCGCTCAAAGTGGCACACGCTCTCGCAGATGATCGCCCGAGGCGTCAATTGCCCGCCAACTTCTAGCCTGGGAAGATTGTTTGATGCCGTCGCCGCGCTGCTTGGTGTGCGAGATACGGCACTCTATGAAGGTCAGGCAGCCATCGAGCTAGAAATGCTGGCTGTCGGGACGCGATTGATCGCGTTCGCCAACGACGGGGCGCAACCCTACCCATTCACTATACAGAAGCAGGAAGCGGGAGGCCAGGGCGGGGAGGCCGCAAAGGTGACGATGCTCACGCCCTGGTCGCCTGCTGCCGCCACTCTGGACGTAGCTCCAATGATACGCGCCATCGTGAGCGATTTACAACAAGGTTTGACACCCGCGCATATTGCCAGCCGCTTCCACTGCACCATTGCCTGGTTGCTGGCTGCTGCTGCTGGTGATGCGCGTGAAATGACGGGATTGAATAGTGTCGCTTTGAGCGGCGGTGTCTTTCAGAATCGCCTCTTGCTCGAAACGCTGATAGCGCGATTGGAGGAAATGGGTTTTCAGGTACACATCAACCGGCGCGTGCCACCCAATGATGGCGGTCTAAGCCTTGGGCAGCTTGCAGTGGCAGCCGCGCAAATACAAAGAATGGAGGGACGCGATTGATCGCGCCCACTCAAAGGAGGTTCATATGTGTCTTGGTATTCCAGGTCAGATCATAGATATCGTGGATGATGCAAATTCCATCGCCAAAGTGGATGTCTCTGGTGTGAAGCGTAACGTGAGCGTAGCTCTGGTGCGTCCAGAGGGCATCGGGCCTGGCGACTGGGTGTTGATCCATGTCGGCTTCGCCATGAGCAAGATCGACGAGAATGAGGCGCGGGAGACCATGAGTGCGCTGCAAATGATGGGTCAGGCCTATGCCGATGAACTCGAAATGCTGCACTCCAGCCAGATAGAATGAGGAAGTTCGATGACTGCTGAGATGGGTTTGCCGGAACTGAAAGCGCTGGTGACTGCGCGCTTCAAGCAAAGCATGAGCGTCCCTGAGACGTTTTTCATGGTAGAGGCGGAACAGATTGCTCAGGCCTGCTGGAGCATGGCGCGTCGCTTCCACCAGGGAGGGCGACTGCTTGCTTTCGGCAATGGAGCTTCGGCAACCGACGCCCAGCATGTTGCCGTCGAGTTCGTACACCCTGTGATCGTCGGCAAGCGCGCTCTGCCAGCTCTTGCATTGACCAATGACAGCGCCACGCTCAGCAGTCAAAACGAAGGCGATGCCGATACGCCCTTTGTGCGTCAGGTCAAAGTGCTTGCCCGGTCACAGGATATCGCGATGGGCTTCTCATTGGACGGATACAGCGCAAACGTTGTAGCAGCACTGGAAACAGCAAAGCGTATGGGCCTTCTGACGCTGGGTCTGGCAGGTGGTACGGGCGGGCTTATGAAGATGATCGATCTCGATTTCTGTTTCATCGTTCACACCAACGACCCGCTGGTAATTCAGGAGACGCATGAGACGCTATACCATATTTTATGGGAGTTGGTGCATATATTTTTTGAACACGAGGGTCTATTCACATGAACAATGAGCAGCGCGTATCTTTCAATCTGACATCGATAGAGGTTCTGAGTCACGAATCGAGCATCGCCAGTTATGCCAGTTGTGAACTTGATGCAGAGGGACACTGTATCACATGTTCCGACGAGGTGTTGCAGGCGCGCGTGCTGCGCGTCGATGAACAGTCAGGAGTAGCATTCGTGATGATCAATGATGCAACGGAGGAGGTTGATATTAGTCTTGTGGATGATGTCGTTCTGGGTGATATGTTGCTTGTGCATGGTGGAGTGGCAATTTCTCGTTTAGATGAGGCAAGCGATGTCTGATACGGAAGGGTCTGAATACGACCGGCTCTTTTATCCCTATCTCTTTGAGGGCGGTAAGTCCAGTATTGAGGATGTGCTGGCGCAGGTACGCCACTCGACCCTTGAAAAGTGTCGTGAGGTGATAGCGCTGCGCCGTTTAACACTAGAATATTCCGGTGAGCAAATCATTGTTGCTGGCCGGGCGATGGCGCGTGCCTTCGCGGATGGGGCTACTTTGCTGGCATTCGGCAACGGGGGAAGTACGACAGACGCGCAGGACATAGTGGCTGAATTGCTCACTCCGCCTTTTGCCGACTGGGCGCCTCTTCCTGCGATTGCGCTTACCAACGACATTGCCGTGGTGACGGCGGTAGGCAACGATGTTGGCTTCGACAATATCTATGCGCGCCAGGTGATTGCGTTCGGACGACGGGGTGATATCGCCCTGGGTATTTCAACGAGCGGCAATTCGACGAACATCCAGGTAGCGCTTGAGCAGGCAAAGAAGCAGGGTTTGCTGACAGTGGGGTTGGCCGGCTACGATGGTGGAAAAATGGCGCGCTCAGCCGCGGTGGACTTTTGCATCACCTCCCCAAGTGATCATATCCCGCGTATCCAGGAGGCGCACGCGACAGTCTATCACGCGCTTCTCGAAGTAATCCAAACATTGATGAGGCCAACGTCTTAGCCGAACTGCAACGACGCTGCGCGTCTAGTGCTGCGCACTCAGCAGTCCGCAAGGAACGAAGAAGGAGAACCCACATGAACATGAAATATGTTGACGAGTACCGCGATCCTGAACTGGCAAAGCGCATTTCTGGCGAAATCGCGAAACTAACAGGTTCCAGGCCGCTCAAGATGATGGAAGTCTGTGGTGGGCATACGCATACCATTTATAAACACGGTATTGAAGATGTGCTGCCGCCCAATATCGACCTGGTGCATGGGCCGGGCTGTCCTGTCTGCGTGTTGCCCATGGGCCGCATCGATGATGCCATCGCAATCGCTCGCGTGGAAGGAGTGATCTTCACCACCTTTGGCGATATGATGCGCGTGCCAGGTTCACATGGCAGCCTGCTGGATGCAAAAGCCGACGGGGCCGATGTGCGTTTCGTCTATTCGCCGCTCGATGCCTTAAAGCTTGCGCGCCAGCATCCAGACCGCCAGGTGGTCTTCTTCGCCATTGGTTTTGAGACAACCGCTCCCTCGACCGCCGTCACGCTGCTGCGCGCGAAGGCCGAAGGGGTCAAGAATTTCTCGGTCTTCTGCAATCATGTGACGATTATCCCCGCCATGAAGGCCATTCTCGACTCGCCAGACCTGCGCCTGGATGCTTTTATTGGCGCGGGCCATGTGAGCATGGTGATTGGTATGCGTCCCTATAATTTTGTGGCGCGCGACCATCACAAGCCCGTCGTGATCGCGGGCTTCGAGCCGCTCGATATCATCCAGTCCATCTACATGATCGCGAAGCAGCTAGACGAGGGCCGCGCGGAGGTTGAAAATCAGTACTCGCGCGTGGTACGACCGGAGGGCAATGTGAAAGCGCTGCAGGCGATGGCTGCCACCATGGAACTGCGGCCATTCTTCGAGTGGCGCGGCCTGGGCTTCATCACGCACAGCGCGTTGAAGCTGCGCTCAGAGTTTGCCGATTGGGATGCCGAGTTGCGCTACGAAGTACCCGGTTTGCGGGTGGCAGACCCCAAAGCCTGCCAGTGCGGTGAGGTGCTCAAGGGAGTCATCAAGCCCTGGGAGTGCAAAGTCTTCGGGACGGCCTGCACGCCTGAGACGCCCATCGGTACCTGTATGGTTTCGCCGGAGGGAGCCTGCGCCGCGTACTTCAACTACGGACGCTTCTCTATGGCATCCGAGCGCAGCCGTCTCAATGTGCTACCCGTGACGAACGTTCCCTAACTACAACGCTGTCGGGAGGTTTTTATGACTACGTCAATACCTGGCGATGCCGAGCGCATTGATGACATTTTGAAGAAGATCGAGCGCACCAAGCAGGCTCGTCGTCATAAGTTCTACTTGCGTGACGAAAAGATCACCCTCAGTCATGGGAGCGGTGGCAAATCTACTCATAACCTGATCGAGGGCGTGATTGCCCCTGCTTTCTCTAATCCACTGCTTGATCCTATGGACGATGCAGCAATCTTTACCGTCAACGGAACGGGCCAGCGTATGGCCTTTACGACCGATACCTACGTGGTCAGTCCGCTATTCTTTCCAGGCGGGGATATCGGGAAACTGGCCGTGCATGGGACAATCAATGACCTGGCAATGGCGGGAGCCGAACCCCTATACCTCTCGGTAGGTCTTATCCTGGAGGAGGGCTTTCCTATCGCCGACCTGCGCAAGATCATCGCGTCGATGGCGAAGGCAGCGGCGGATGCCGGTGTCGCTATCGTGACAGGAGACACCAAGGTTGTGCAGCGCGGCAAAGCCGATGGGGTGTTCATCAACACCGCCGGTGTGGGCGTTGTGCGCGCCACCTGGCCGCTGGGGCAGACCCGACTACAGCCTGGCGACAAAGTGCTCTTGAGCGGAGCAGTCGGCGATCACGGCATCGCCATTATGCTCGCTCGCGAAGCGCTCGAAATCGAAACCGATGTTCAGAGTGATACCACGCCTCTCCATACACTGGTCGCCGCGCTGCTGGAAGCGGCAGGCGATGGAGTGCATTGCCTGAAGGACCCGACGCGCGGCGGTGTAGCGACTTCATTAAATGAAATGGCGTTAGGCTCAGAGGTTTCAGTCGGGCTTGATGAGCACGCTATTCCTCTACATGCCGGAGTGCGAGGAGCCTGCGAAATTCTGGGACTTGACCCTCTGACCATTGCCAACGAGGGCAAGCTCCTGGCAATCGTTGCGCCAGAGCAGGCAGGAAAGGCCCTGGAAGCAATGCGCAGCCATCCCGCCGGTCGCGAAGCCGCGATTATCGGCACTGTCCAGGCCGAACCCGCAGGCATGGTGTTCTTGCGCACAGACATAGGTGGAATGCGCGTGCTGGATATGCTGGTTGGCGACCCCTTGCCCCGCATCTGTTAGGCGCAATATACTTGAAGGAGCGTTGGTGTTGTCTTGCCCACACCAACGAGGTCGGTAACAATCAGGACCGGGACGCTTATTTGCATGGATAATCCTTAGATTTCGCGAAAACCGAGTTTGGTGCAATTGAAGTCGCGTGATTTTTCAAGATTGGCAACGCGAAAGGCGATATGTCCGATTCTTGTAATCATGGGTTATGTCTCTTCCTTCTATTTCTCAATCGCCGCTCGCAGGCCATGCAGGTCGTAGGTGAAAGCCCCCTCCAACAATTGCTTTCTCAATGATGCTTCGCGCGTTTCACGAGCAAGCGCGGCATCGAGCACACCGGCTGCGCTCGCGGCTTCGACGGCGACCGCACCATCGGCGTCCAGTACAATAATATCGCCCGGAGCAATGATTGTCCCACCGACCGCTACAGGCTCGTTGATCGTGCCGACCGCCGACTTAGAAGCACCACGCGCGCGTATCCAGCGCGACCAGGTCGGCAACCCCAGGGCGCGCAGTTCTTCTACATCGCGCACCGCCGCGTCGACCAGCAGGGCTGCCGCGCCATGCGCCTGCGCCTGCGTCGCGAGCAATTCACCGACCAGCGCGTAGGCGTCGGGTTCCGGCATGGTCAGCACGAGCACCTCACCTGGCTGCACCTGGGCCAGTGCGGCGTGAACCATCAAGTTATCGCCCTGCCCGCAGCGCACAGTGCGCGCGCGTCCTGCCACGCGACTGCCCGGCACGATTTGTATCAAGGGGACATCGATCAGCCCTTGTTTTCCAGCCGCCTCGTAGACCGTCGCGACACCGAGCCGCGCGAACTGTTGCATGTCAAACTCTGTCATGACACCTTCCTTTTGCATGTTTTTTATCGAAAGCTCAGGATCATTATAGTTTATCACAGTCTTTCCGACGCTTGGGCGAGAGTTACCAGATATGCACCTTTATGATAACCGAAGAGGGACGCAAGCGTTTTCACCCCGCAAGATAGCGTCTGAACTCCGGGCGCGGTCCCTGGTAGTCAGGTGCGCTGTGTTCGGCAAAAATGATGGTTTTGATGTTGCCGCGCATGGTGAAATCGGCCACAACGCGCATCCAGCGCGGCGCGAGCAACACCGCTAATTCGTCGAGAATGAGGTTGGTGGCTGCCTCGTGGCTGATCTGGCGGTTGCGATACTGGTTGATGTAGAGCTTCAAGCTTTTCAGTTCGACGACTGATTGTTCTGGCACATAATCGATGATAATAGTGGCAAAATCGGGGAAACCTGAGCGCGGACATAGACAGGTGAACTCTGGTATCTCAAAATGGGTGATGTAATCGCGTTCGGGATTGGAATTAGGCCAGGCTTCCAGTTTGCTTGTCTCGACCTCTTCAATACCATAGCGACCTGGTGTGCGTGCGTGCGTTTCGTTTTCCATGGTGTGTGATAGCGCTCCTTGTAAGATGATGTGTTAGACTTCGACGGGTGGAACTTCGTCTCCCGCCAGATAACGATGTTTCTGCTTCTCTGTAATGACGGTTACGCCGCCTGTCCCTTTCACCGTCCAGTGCCCGTCGGATACCACCAGGGCGGTCGCGCCATCGACGCCAACAATGGTGATCTTGTGGCGTTCGATGCTGGCTATGGTTGATGTGAGCGGCCTGGGTATCTCGTCAAAGTGGGGAATGACCGCGATGCCAGGCACAAGTCCAAGCGCGGGTATGGTGCGCCAGACCTGTGGAAAGTCGAAGAGGACCGCGCCCATGACCATAGCTCCGGCGGAGCAGCCTGCCACAATGCCTCCGCGCTCGTACACATGGCGGATGCTTTGCCATGCCTTCGTTCCGGCGAGCGTTTGAAGCAGATAGGATGGTTTGCCACCGGAAAAGTAGATGAAGTTAGCTGCGGCAAGCTCTTCCACGATCTCCGGTTTGTTGGCGTCCTCGCGGGTGAGCAGCATGAGTGGCTCGACGGTTGCGCCGAGGCTGGTGAAGTGTTCGACCCCCATGGTGTTCCAGCGTTCGGGAACGCCCGCGCCATCGGGCGCGGAGGCCGTTGGTAAGACAACCACGCGCGGCCTCTCATCGAGTTGTTCGAGCAAGTATTGATCGACCTGGTTCATTTTGGGGAGATATTCTCCCGCGCCCACCAGGGCTACTATTCCACTCCGGTTGGTAGACATTCTGTTATGCTTGCCTTTCTCTCATTGTGTTGGGGACAAGGGGCCGGATTGAGTAGCGAGGAGCCTTATGTCTGTCCTTGTTGATATTATGACACATTGTTACTGACAGATACCACGCAGGGCGACCGGTGAGGGACGAGGACGTCAGTAAAGATTTCGAGATGTGTTTCAATTTGACGCAACGTGTTCTCACGTGCTACAGTATGGAGAATATCGAAATTACACACCACCAATATTGAACTGCGATGGGCGCGCTCTCGTCGTGTAATCCCGGTGGGAGGTCCAGCTTACGTCGAATCGTGCGCTGGACGTTTTTATAAGCAAGGAGGATGCGTCGCCGTCATGTCATCTACATACATTTCCGATAAGGATGCTCTTATCACGCCTGAGCGGGATGCTTTCGCGGAGAAATTTGTCCTGGAAGGTCTTACCTTCGATGATGTTTTGATTATTCCTGCCGCTTCGTCGGTGTTACCCCGTGAAGTTTCCACCTCTACCAGGCTCACACGCACGATCACTATCAACATTCCCATTATTAGCGCGGCTATGGATACCGTCACGGAGGGGCGGTTAGCAATCGCTCTGGCGCGTGAGGGTGGTCTGGGCGTCATTCATCGCAACCTGTCCATCGAGTCGCAGGCGGAGGAGGTCGATAAGGTCAAACGTTCCGAGTCTGGTATGATTACCGACCCTATCACGCTTGAACCGACGGCGCTCTTGAGCGAGGCGCTGGCAGCCATGAAGCGTTTTCATATCTCTGGCATTCCCATTACTGAACACGGGAAGCTGGTAGGGATACTGACGAACCGCGATATTCGCTTCGAGACGAATTTTGAGCGCTCCGTTGCCGACCTGATGACCCGCGAGCGTCTGATTACGGTTCCGGTTGGGACGACACTGGAACAGGCGGCGGACAGTCTGCATCGCTACAAAATCGAGAAACTACCGGTAGTGGATGAGCATGGTATCCTCAAGGGTCTGATCACCATGAAGGATATCCAGAAGAAAATCCTCTATCCTAATGCAGCTAAGGATGAGTTCGGGCGCTTGCGCGTGGGCGCGGCGGTAGGAGTTGGCCCGGATGTAGACGCGCGTTGTACCGCGCTGATCGAAGAGGGTGTGGATTTGCTGGTTGTTGATACATCACACGCTCATTCGCGCATGGTGCTTGAGAGTGTCGCGCACATCAAAGCTAAATTTGGCGCGAGGGTGCAGTTGATGGCCGGCAATGTTGTGACCGCCGATGCTACCGAGGCGCTGATCCAGGCAGGTGTTGACGCTGTGAAGGTGGGTATCGGCGCGGGGGCGATCTGTACCACGCGTGTCATCGCGGGAGTTGGCGTACCGCAGATCACGGCCATACACGATTGCGTGCGCGTCGCGCATCGCTACGATGTGCCGATCGTAGCCGATGGCGGCATCCAGTACTCAGGCGATATCGCCAAAGCTATCGGGACGGGCGCGGATACCGTCATGCTGGGCAGCTTGCTGGCAGGCGTCGATGAGAGTCCCGGCGAACTGATCATCTCACGCGGCGAACGCTACAAGGATTACCGGGGTATGGGTTCGATTGCCGCCATGAAGCAGCGCAGCTACAGCAAAGACCGCTACTTTCAAAATGACATCATTGAAGAGACTGGCTTGATTGCCGAGGGTATTGAGGCACGCGTTCCCTACAAGGGTATGCTGGGGCCGCTGGTCTATCAATTGGTGGGCGGACTGCGCCAGTCGATGGGATACGCGGGCTGTGCTACCATTGCCGAGATGCAGGAAAAGGCACGTTTCGTGCGTATAACAAATGCTGGCCTGCGCGAAAGCCACCCGCACGACGTGATGATCACCAAAGAAGCTCCGAATTACGGAGCCAATAGCCTGTAAAGAGGCAGGGGAGATTGACTCGCATGCCTCTTGAAGATGTCTTACAAACTACATGAATTCAGGGAGGAACAGTTTCTCAAGAAAGAGGAAGATGCCTATAATAGCAGAGATCAGGAAAGCTCCGCTCACGAATGCAATTCCTAAAGAATTATATGTCGTGATCAAAGCTCCGGCTCCTACTGCCAGGAACGAAGTCAACGTAAGAATTGCCTTGGCTCCAACATTGCCTAATGTCCCAAATCTCTCTATTTTGGGATTTGCTCTATAATGTTGCCAGCCAAAAGCCATTCTCCGGTTGTTTCACTGACAAGATTCTATGCGATCAGAAGAGGTTATGCAGCAATGCAAACCAGGAAGAAAGTCTGATTTGCGCGCAGATACTCTCCTCAAACGTTGTATTGATTAGCCAGAATGTCCCATTCATTTGCGTCTGGCGGCGGCATCAGGGTAGAATAGCGTGAGTCCATGGAACTTGCTCTGGATGTTAACCGGTGTACATGGAGGAAAGTATGGTTGATCTGAAGCAAACGTTGAGCCGCTTTTTGTCGATACCAGGAGTGCGGCTGGCTGTGCTGGTGGGGCGTGATGGTTTGATGATTGAGGGGCTGACCCGTGACGGCAAGGAAGATATGGAGGCGGTGGGCGCCATGATGACCTCTGGTCTCAACTCGGCGGAGGCGCTGGGTCAGGAGATTGCGCGCGGGAACGTGGTGGGGGTATTGAATGAGTACGAGCATGGATTAGTGAGTGTTGATCCGATGGGCGATTTTGCCCTGATGGTCACGTTATTTGATAATGCAGCAAGCATTGGCCGTGTGCGGCACCTGGTGAAAACCAGCCGCATCGAAATTCTTGAGGCGCTTGATATCAGCTAGTAGCGAAATTGTATAGCGTAACGAAATGTTCACCGGGTTTGTAAGTACACTGAGGGCGAAGCGTACATGGAACAATTAACCAACATTATTATCTCAGATCATGAGCTTGCTCTTATCTCCAGGGTTTTATTAAAACTTATGAATGACACCAGCGCCTCCTCTGTCATGCTGCTTGACAAGAGCGGCCAGGTTGTGACGACGCAGGGCAGCGGGACGAAACGCAATGCTACTTCTCTGGGCGCGTTGCTGGCTGGCGCGTTTTCCTCTTCGCGCCACGTGGCCGAGTTGTTGGGCGAAAAGGACTTCCGCACCATCTTCCAACAGGGCGTGCATGAAAATATTTATACGACCATGATTGAAGATCAGTGGCTGCTTGTGATTGTTTTCGACAAGCTCACCCATATCGGGCTGGTTAAAGTGCTTTCAAAGAAGGCTTCGGATGAATTGAGCCGCACCCTGGAGCGAGTGCGGGCCGATACGACGCGCCAGAAATCTTCGGTGCTCAATATCCAATTCCGCTCCTCTGTCGAAGACACCATCGATCTGCTTTTCCGCGATTAGGGGAACCTGCCACATGGCGCTCATAAATATAGCGACTCATGAGATCCACTGCAAGATCGTTTACTACGGTATTGGGTATTGCGGTAAGACCACTAACCTGCAATACGTGTACAAGAGCATCAATCCGTCGGTGCGCGGAGAGATGCTCAGCATCGCCACAGAAACCGAACGCACGCTGTTCTTTGATTTCTTGCCGCTTGACCTGGGTACGGTCTATGGTTTTCGCACGCGCTTCCACCTGTATACGGTTCCCGGACAGATTCTTTATGAGCGCACGCGCCTGGCAGTCTTAAATGGCGCGGATGGCATTGTCTTCGTGGTGGATTCACAGGCTGAGAAGTTTGAAGAGAATGTACAGAGCATTACAGAACTGGAAATGAACCTGCGCCGCCTGGGTAAAGACCTGGCGAATTTCCCGTTCGTGATGCAGTGGAACAAACGCGACATGCCTTCGGCGCTGCCCGTTCAAGTGCTCGAACGCTACCTGAATCGCCGCCAGGTCCCCAGTTTCGAGGCTGTCGCTTCCACTGGCCCCGGCGTCTATGCTACCCTGCGCTCCATCAGCAAGCGCGTAATGGCCCAGTTGTAGTATTAGAATAACAACAACTCCATGGATATTTACGGTCTCGACTTTACTTCCACCCCCTCGCGTAGAAAACCTATCACGTGTGCCTGCTGATTGTCAATCGGCGGATTGCGAAAAGCATGAGGGCTGGATTGTGGATGGTCGCCGCTTGTAATTGCCTTTTCTATTTTGCCAGTACCATAAACCTCCATCTACCAAAAATGCGCGCGGCTAAATCTTCATTCATCGCGAAGCAGAGTTTGACCCCGCTTTTGAGAAGGCCGCGTTTGATTTTGCCTAAGCGCTTCTTCACACGTATCAGGAAGTTTTTTTCGTATGGAACCGGCTCAGCTTCAATAGTTTCATAGGTATAGAAGTAGTCAATCACTTCGTACCCGAGGTCTTTTAACATCTGAAGGGCAATATCTTTGGTGAAATAGTGGATATGACCATAGGTGGTGCGATATTTGACGACATGGTTACGCAGGATGGAGCGTACGGAGAGATCCAGGGGAAATTGAAATATCTTGTAGGTGCTTCTGGGTTGTATTTCCCGCAGGAAATTGAAATAATTTTCGAGGTGTTCGATCACATCCATGACTAAGATGAGATCAAAGAAGACCTCTTTTTCCTGTGTAAAGTCACAGAGTTTGAAGTGGAGCTTATCGTTTGTCCGGCTTGTGCAAAGTTCGTAGGCCTGTGGAGAGATCTCATATCCCCAGAAGGTGCATTTCTCATGCATGTTCTGTTGCAGTAGCCTGAGTATTTCTCCGGCTCCGCAGCCTACTTCGCAGATTGTCTCTGGTTCGAGCTTATTACGCGCTATCATACGCATGATCTCTCTGGCTTTCCAGGGAGATTCGCCAACATGCCATGTTGGATTCTTTTTAAGGTAGTTGCCACTTGTATACAATTCTTCTAGCATACCTTTGTCCCCTTTACTGCCGGGCAGGTCTTGACGAGTTAAATTGTTAGTGCGCTCTACTTGTTTGGGGAGTTTTGACAGATTTCCGCTTAGATTTTACCGTAGTTAGTATACAATAAAAAGCCTTGAATTAGAACTCTATAGGAGTAATGTATTTCTATGGAGTACATTGTCGCTCAAATTAACACTCCTGCAATGCCTACCAGCGTCACGATTACCCCGATGATGGTTGAGATTGAGGGTATCTCGCCCAACAAGAAAATGCCCAGGATGATGCCGCCAGTCACTTCCTGGGTGGCGATTAGATTGGCGTAGGTGGCATGCACGCGGCGCACGGCGGCGTTGTAGAGGGTGTGCCCAAGTCCCAGGGGGAAGATGCCCAAGGCGACGACTGCGCCTATAGCACCGAGTGGATAGGGATGTGAGAAGGCGAAGAACAACGTTACGGGCAGGAGCCAGAGCGCGGCCAGGCCGTAGATGTTAGTGGTGTAGCGAAAGAGTGGATGGCGGTCACGCTCGCCGCGCCCTACCACCGAATAAATAGCGAAGCAGAGGCCAGACATGAGCGCGATGCTGTCGCCGAGTATCATACAGTGGCCAGTACCTGTGAGCGAGCAGGCGGTGTAGTTCGGCTGAAAGCCAGCCATGATGGCGATACCAATGATTGCTATAGCGATGCCGATGTATTTGCGTTTGGGCAGCGTTTCGCGCAAGAAGATGGCTGAAAACAGGGTTGCGAAGATGGGAGAAGTGTAGGCCAGCGCGAGCGCGTGGGCGATGGTTGTGAAGCTGAGTGAGCTGATATAGGTGAGGAAGTGCAGGGCCGTCACCAGGCCGTAAAATAGGAAGCGCGGCACTTCCTGGCGTTTCAGCAGCAGTCGCTGGTGGGTGAGTAAGCCCATTGCGGCGACGAGGATGGTAGCGATTGCCAGTCGCCAGAAGGCGATTTCAATGGAGGTGAATGGGCTGGACCAGCGCACGAAAATCGGGCTGGTGGAGAAAAAGAAAACGGCAAGGCAGACATAAAGCAGGCCGGATTTTGATTGCTTGACGGGTGTTTCAAGTACGGCCTCTACGGGTTGTTCAGTTTTCGCCATGTGGCTGCCTGTTCCTTTTGCAAAACACAGATAACGTGAGAGGTACGAGGGCAA
>DATLSI010000236.1:0-10379 GCA_035534255.1 Ktedonobacteraceae bacterium
CATTTCTTGTACCGGGAGCATGAACTGGAACCTTTTTATAGCGACGTCCAGTCTCTTTCTCGACATAGTCATATTCTCTCAGAGCGTGCTCTTCAGTCCATCCCTCTACGGAACGGTTCCAAACATAATTTTCTGATTTCGTGTAAAAAAGAATGAAGTCAGAAATGTTTCCAAATGTTTTACGTGTATAGTTTTTGGGGTTGCATTTCTTTCGCGTTATCCAGTTACGAAAGTTTTTTGCTCCAAATATCTCATCCATAATGACTTTGATATGAAAAGCCATGTTTTCGTCAAGATTGACATAAATTGATCCATCCTTTGCAAGAAGCTCATGTAACAATACAAGTCTTTCTCTTAGAAACTCAATATAATGAGCGCCAACCAATAAGTCATGATAGGCATCGCCTTGCGCGCGAGAATTGAGGTTTTTATCTGTTTATAAACGTCAATCAGCCCTTCGCTTGCCGGATGTTATTATAACGCTGATGATATGCAATATAAAGCCTGAATAGCATTATTGAGCTACAAAACTGGATAGCATCATCGCTCTTGCGGTATAGCAATCTGTTCGCGTACAATAACTCATACAGAGAAGTAACGTCCTCCTATTGCCACCATAAATTATCAGCATACAAGCAAGGAGCGAGTCATGGCACAACGCGAAGCAGTGATTGTCGAAGCCGTCCGTAGCGGCATCGGGCGCAAGAACGGGCAATTGAAGGGTTGGCACCCCGTCGATTTGATGAGTGAGGTGTTATCCGCGCTGGTTAAACGCTCGGGCATCGAAGCCGGGCTGGTCGAAGATGTCATCGTTGGCTGCGTCAGCCAGGTTGGAGAGCAGGGTCTGAATGTTGGACGTAATGCGGCGCTGGCGGCGGGGTTCCCCGAAAGTGTACCGGGCACCACCGTTGATCGCCAGTGTGGATCGAGCCAGCAGGCCATTCACTTCGCGGCGCAGGGCGTCATCAGCGGCGCGTATGATGTCGTGATTGCAGGAGGCGTCGAGTCCATGACCAGGGTTCCGATGGGATCAAACTCGCAGGGACCGGGCGCGCCCTTTGGCCCGCGCATGATCAAACGCTACGATAATGGACTTGTTCACCAGGGCATCAGCGCCGACCTCATCGCCCACAAGTGGGAAATCAGCCGCGAAGAACTGGATGCATTCAGTCTTGAGAGCCATCGCCGCGCCGCGCAGGCTACCGCCGAAGGCCGTTTCCGCAGCCAGATTCACCCCGTCGAGGTCAAGAACGAAGACGGCAGCACCTCTCTCTTTGATAAAGACGAGGGCATTCGCGCTGATACCAGCCTCGAAAAGCTGGCCAGCCTCAAGCCCGCTTTCAAGCCGGATGGTTTGATTACCGCCGGCAACTCCTCGCAGATCAGTGATGGGGCTGCCGCCGTGCTTATCATGGAGCGCAGCGTCGCTGAAAGCCTGGGATTGAAACCGCGCGCGCGTTTCGTCTCCTTCTCGGTAGTTGGCTCTGATCCCATCTTCATGTTAACTGGCCCCATCGCGGCAACACAGAAGGCGTTAAAACGTGCCGGAATGACGCTCGACCAGATCGACCTGGTGGAGATCAACGAAGCCTTCGCCAGCGTCGTGCTGGCGTGGCAACGCGAAACGGGCGCGGACCTCTCGAAGGTCAATGTCAATGGCGGCGCGGTTGCCATCGGGCATCCACTGGGAGCCTCAGGCGCGCGACTCACCACCGTTCTACTCAACGAACTGGAGCGCACTGGCGGTCGCTACGGTCTGCAGACCATCTGCGAGGGCGGCGGCATGGCTAACGGCATGATTATCGAAAGGATTTAGTCTATGCCTAACTTTGCCCCAACCGAGGAGCAAGAAGAGATTCGCACCCTGGCGCGCAGCGTGGCGATGGAGCAGTTGCGCCCGCAGGGCCGCGTCTCGGAGCAGCAGGGCAACATCTCGCCCGAACTGATGCGTACACTGGCACAGACTGGCCTGACCTCGCCTTTTCCTGAGCAATTCGGTGGGTCGGGGGCAATCGAGGCTGTGACGTATGCGCTCATCGCGGAAGAACTGGGTTTCGGCGATGGCGCGCTGGCCATGAATGTGATCGGCTCCTTGATGGGACCGGTCACGGTCATGCTGGCCGGAAACCAGGAGCAGCAGCAAGCGTACATCCCTTCTTTCTGTGGCGAGCGCAGCGGCGCGACAGAGCGCGGCAGCCTGGCCTGCGCGGAACGCAGCGGCGGCTATGAACTGACCGACATCAACGCCACTGCTCGGCAGGACGGCGACACATATTTCGTGAACGGCACGAAACGCGATGTCATTCACGGCGCGCAGTCAAGCCCGCGTGTCGCATTGCTGCGCGTGGAAGGCACAACCGGCCTTAACGGCATCTGCGCTCTGATTATTCCTGAGCAGGCCGCGGAGTTGCAGATACGCAGCGATACGCACAAGCTCGGATTGATCGCCGCGCCGAGCGCAGCGTTCGACTTCAATGACACACCCGTATCCGCGAGCTGCATGCTCGGCGAAGCAGGCAATAGCGGTGTGCTACGCGCCGCCGCGCTCCATAGCATCCTGCGGGCGAGTGTTGCCTGTGGCACGGCTCGCGCATCCCTCGAATACGCCATGCACTATGCCAGAGAACGCATCGCCTTCGGACGTCCCATTGCCTCCTACCAGGGCATCGCCTTCATGGTGGCGGAGACGGCGATGAAGCTCGACGCGGCTCGCCTGTATGTGTGGCGCGCTGCCACAGAGTGGGATGGTGATAGCGAAATCGAGACGCTGGTGAGAGACGCCGAAGCAGCGCAGCGCCAGGCACTCAAAATCGCGCAATCGGCCACCATTGATGCCGTTCAGATCATGGGCGGCGCGGGCTTTATTGCGGATCATCCCGCCGAAATGTGGATGCGCAATGCAGCAGCGATGGAGTGATGCACAATGATAGATTTTTCTCTGAGCAAATCACAGCAGACGGCGCGTGAATATGCCCACCAGGTAGCTTTAGAGGAGATGCGCCCCATTTCGCTGGAGTGCGACCGCAGCGAGAAGATTCCTGAAACGTTCTTCTGGAATATGCAGAAGCGCTACTGGGCCGGTGCATCGGGTCAGGCGCGCCAGCAAGATCAGGGCGAGGATGAACGCCAGCAGAACGTGCTTTCCGTCCTCGCGCAGGAAGAAATGGCGTGGGGCGATGCCGCGCTCTCCACGGCTATCCCAGGACCGGGGCTGGCCGCGCCTCCTATTCTGTCGCAGGGAACGCCCGAACAGCAGATGCGCTTCCTCGGCCCCTACATGGATGGTCAACTGCACTGGGGCGCGCTGGCGCTCACCGAGCCGGGCATCGGTTCCGACGTGGCGGGCATGTCCACAACGGCGGTATTGGATGGCGATGAATGGGTCATCAACGGCCACAAGCACTATATCACCAATGGCGCGCGTGCCGACCTGGTAGTAACCTTTGCCACTATCGACAAGAGTCTAGGTCGCGAGGGCATTCGCCCGTTCGTCGTACCCAAAGGCACGCCCGGCTTTATTGTCGGGCGCATCGAGGAGAAAATGGGCTTGCGCGCCTCGCAAACCGCCGAACTGATCTTCGAAAATTGCCGCGTCCCCAAAGAAAACCTGCTCGCTGGTCGCGAAAGCAGTAAAAAGGCCGGTTTCAAGGCCGCCATGGGAACGCTCGATGCTACTCGTCCTATGGTGGGCGCGCTGGCGGTGGGCATCGCCCGCGCAGCGTATGAGACCACCAGCGCATGGGTACACGAAGAGCTGCCAGTGGGCTATGCGGCGCACAAACGCCGCGCAATCGAGGATGAACTGGAAGAACTGCGCCAGGAGATCGAGATGGCGCGTTTCCTGGTCTGGCGCGCGGCATGGATGGCGGATCGCCGCATTGCGAACTCGAAAGAAGCCTCGATGAGCAAGGCCTACGCCGGCGCGCTGGTCATGAAAACCACCGCGGCAGGTGTGCGCATTGCGGCTCCAGGCGAAAATTCCGAGCGCAAACAGTTCCTTGCCAAGTGGTTCCGCGACGCAAAGGTCTTCGATATCTTCGAGGGAACCGCGCAAATACAACGCCTGGTCATAGCGCGCAGGCTGTTCCCGGAGATCGATATCCCATAACAAACCCCAGTAGGGACGCCCCTTGTGGGTGTCCCTACTGGCGCGCGCATGTATGATCTTCTAAATATAGGACACCGCGTTCTTCTTTGGGCAGACTTGCCGCTAGTTTTTTTGCGTGGCAAAAGCCTCGTCCAGTGTCTCCTCGTCAAACGGCAGATACTCGTCTATCAGTTGTCGATTCTGGAGCGTAACCACGCGATTTTCGCGTCGCGCTGGACGACGGCGTTCAATTACGTCGCGTTTGAAACCGTCTCGCCTGGCGTCAGAACGTTTATCACGGAGTTTTCCTCTCACACACTCACCCCCTTTCTCCATAAAGTCGTGTTCGTCTGATTGCTGGCAGCAAGACAAAATACGGTTCGCAAGATACTACATTTCTCCCTTGATGCGATCAGAAGCTGAGTATGCAAGAACGGTTATGAAAAATGGTTGGAGTTTGTTGTTCATCTGGTTTTCTCTATCAACGCGGGCTTAATTGTTTCACAATGAGGCATCTGGCACAAAACGAGGATGTGTTGAGGTTCAATTTAGTTTAATCACGCGCAATTCGAACTAGACAACGATCAATCTGTGAGAAGTGTACAGGTAGAGTTTATAAAAGTCAAGTGTTTTCAGGGGTAATTATGCAATGAGGGTAAACGGGACACTTGCAACCATCACCGCTCTATGGTAGATTCGACAGACATCTATAGAGGAAGGCACGAAAGGAGCAGGTGATGGTTGTCGCATTATCTAGAGTGAGCACGCTCCACTGGAGCAGTGTACCGAGTCCGCAGGGATCGTGTGTCATTATCTCAAGTGAGCACGGCATCTGCTGGCTGGGGACGCCTGGCACATCGCTGGACCAGGGTCTGAGTTGGGTACAACGCAAACTATCCTTCGAGTACGTGAGTGAAGATGCATCAGTTGAAGCCTTACAACTGGCGACAGATGAATTAGAGCGCTATTTCGCGGGCGAACCTGTGCAGTTTACCTGCCCGCTGGATTTACACGGTACTCCATTTCAGTTAATGGTATGGAATGCGCTGACGCGCATCCCTTACGGCGAAACACGCTCCTATGCAGAAATTGCCGGTGAAATAGGACATCCCAAAGCTGTACGCGCGGTGGGAGCAGCCAATGGCGCAAATCCCGTCGCCATTGTAGTTCCCTGTCATCGCGTCATCGGCAGCAACGGTTCCCTGACAGGGTATGGCGGAGGACTGCCCACCAAAGCATGGCTGCTCGCCCTTGAAAAACAGTAGGGACGCCCCTGGTGGGTGTCCCTACTGGTAGTTCCCGGCCTGAGTCATGAAAATCTTGATAAGGCCACGCACGACCACAACAATGATGCCGGCCTCAATTACCGCCATCACAATCCAAACCCAGGTGAGAGGCTTGCCCAGCACATTCGATGCCGCAGCGGGATCGAGTGATTTGAGGAATAGTGGCGTCAGAATGATAAGGGGGAAGGCAACCAGCGCGAGACAAAAGGCCCCGACAAGGGCTGGTAAAATGATACGCCAGAGGCCCGAGTCGCGCAGGTTCTCGGTTTTGGCCGTGCCATAGGCTTTGCGCCCCTCGGTAGCGGGCTTCTCAACAGTTGTAGGCTGGCTTGCGGTAGTATTCTCCATAGTACATCTCCTAAGATATGTGCCTTGCGCCCACCGGACGCCAGGATTATATCTCAGTATATCATAGAATAAGGGCGAGCGGGTGTCAGACAACATACGACAAACACAGCACACACGGCACACACGGCACACACAGCTACAGGCGAACTCTGACGACGCCTCCATCTCATGGTGGAGTTGGAGACCCGGCATCAGGCCGCGCAGCGCGCTGCTCGCAGGCATCTCCCTGATCTTGCTTGCTTTTCTCTTTCTCTTCGTGGGATGTTATGCCTTGCTTGCAGGCATTATCGATAGCAACTCGCCACCTGTGCGCGTGGCCGGTGTAGTGACGGGCTACACTACCAGCATCCTGGATAGCCAGCCTCATCTCACCATTCGCCTGCAACAAAATGGCGTATCAACTACGATTTCTCCCGCCATTACACCGGCCATGCGCCAGGTCATCCACACCGGCGACAGGGTCACACTGGATTATTCTCCACACCTGCACTATCTCTACGCTCTGGAAGCGCGCGGACAACGTTACGATCTGCCGGGAGGTAGCCCGTTGGGCAGCCTTTTCTCATCACTCGCTGTAATCTTGCTCGGTCTCGCGCTCTTACCCTATCCACTCATACTAACATGGTGGGGATGGCACGATCTTCAGCAGCCGGGCGTATTGATGCCTGGCAAGGTTGTTGGCCTGCGCACTACCCAACAAACCCGAACGGCGCTGCAAAGGCGCGTGATACACCCTGGTTTGACGCCACGTATCGGGCGCGCCTGGTATGGCGTCGCTTTGGAGCCGCTAGATGTACGCACTACACAAGAGGTCATAACATTCAGTCTCAAGGAAGAACAGTTCAAAAGACTACATAAAGGGCAATCGGTGCAAATTATGTATTCGCCTCACCTGCATCATGTCCTTTCGATCAAACAAATAGAAACAGCAGAAGCCGCGGATAACGGCTAAGCAGGAGCAATCAATATGAGTAGTGGAAAGATGCTGCAACTCCCCGGACAGGCGATGCAGCATATATTTGATCTTCTCTATCCTCCTCAGTGCGCGGGCTGCAAGCGCAGCGGGTACGTGTTGTGTCAGGTATGTCTCGCACAAATACAATCACCCTCCGGGCCAGTATGCCAGCGTTGCAGCGCGCCCCTGTCAGCGGCGGGAATATGCACATCCTGCCAGTTCGCGCCGCTCAAACTCAGTTCACTGCGAGCAGCGGGCGTCTACAGGGAACCGCTGCGAACCTGCATCCACGCGCTCAAATACGATGGGAATAGGCGCCTCGCTCGGCCGCTTGGCATGCTGCTTGTCCAGGCGTACCTCGCGCTGCATATTCACGCTGATGCCATCGTTCCAGTACCTCTCCATAGCGAACGCTACCGGCAGCGCGGTTACAACCACGCGGCATTGCTGGCCCGCACCTGCGCGACACAAACTGGACTTCCGCTCTTTGAGGACATGCTCGTGCGCCACCGCGCTACACTCGCGCAAGTCGGATTGAAACCCTGGGAACGGCAACAGAACGTGCTGGGCGCGTTTTCCTGCGCGCCTGAATTCGGCGGCGGCCAACTGCGCGGGCGCACCATCCTGCTCATCGACGACGTATGCACAACACGCGCCACCCTGGAAGCCTGCGCCGCGCCGCTCTTCGCCGCCGGAGCAGCAAGCGTCTATGGTCTTGTACTGGCACGCCCAATCTCATAATTTGATTTTTACCTTTGTTATGGACACGTCAAGCATATGGCTCTACTGAATACACGGGCAAATATGCTATAATACCCCAGAAATGTTTGAAATAGAGAGGACACCCCATGTTAAGAAGTGGGAAATGGCTAAGGAATAGCTTTATCTGGCTCATATTGGCGCTGGCCATCGTCCTGATAACCGTGCTGGTTTTTCATCAATCTTCAGATACTACGCAGGTCAACATCTCGACCATTCTCAATGATATCAAGACTGATATGAGCAAAAATCAGACCGATACGCTTGTTGTTTCGTCGGATACTATCTCTTTGACACGCGGGCAGGACCTGACCAGAGAGGTCGCCAATATCAACGGTACCTTCGACATTACAAGGGTACTCAAAGATAATAATATCAACTATACCAATAACAAGCAACTGGTGTTGCAATATGACTCGCCCAGCACCCTGAACGCCTGGTTGAACGTGCTGGGAGGATTGCTCCCGTTCCTCTTCCTCGGCGGTCTGCTCATCTTTATGATGCGCCAGGCGCAGGGTTCTAACAATCAGGCTCTATCATTTGGCAAGAGCCGCGCGCGTATGTTTACCGGCAACAAGTCAACCGTGACCTTCGCTGATGTGGCCGGCGTCGAGGAAGCTAAACAGGAATTGCAGGAGATCGTTGAATTTCTGAAGTTTCCCGATAAATTCGCGGCCCTGGGAGCGCGCATACCCAAAGGACTGCTGCTGGTTGGCCCTCCTGGCACTGGCAAAACGCTCATCTCACGAGCCGTCGCCGGTGAAGCGGGCGTGCCTTTCTTTAGTATCAGCGGCTCGGAGTTCGTTGAAATGTTCGTCGGCGTCGGTGCCAGCCGCGTGCGCGATTTGTTCGACCAGGCTAAAAAGAATAGCCCCTGCATCGTCTTCGTCGATGAAATCGACGCCGTTGGTCGCCAGCGCGGCGCGGGTCTGGGTGGTTCGCACGATGAGCGCGAGCAGACGCTCAACCAGATACTGGTCGAGATGGACGGTTTCGATACCAATACCAATGTCATCGTGATTGCCGCAACCAACCGTCCCGACGTGCTTGATCCCGCACTGCTGCGTCCCGGACGCTTCGACAGGCAGGTTGTGCTTGACCGCCCCGATATTCGTGGCAGGATAGCCATCCTCCAGGTGCATGCCAAAGGCAAACCTCTCGAAACAAGCATTTTACTGGATGTCCTTGCTAAACAGACGCCCGGCTTTTCCGGCGCTGACCTCGCCAACCTGCTCAACGAAGCCGCCATTCTCGCGGCGCGGCGCAATAAGCGCAAAATCGGCATGAGCGAGCTAGAAGAGGCGATTGATCGCGTGGTCGCCGGACCCGCTCGCAAGAGCCGCATTATCAGCGAGCGCGAGAAGGCCATCACTGCTTATCACGAGGTCGGCCACGCACTAGTGGCGCGCATGCTGCCCAATACCGACCCCGTGCATAAAGTCTCGATTGTGGCGCGCGGCCAGGCTGGCGGCTTTACCATGCTATTGCCAACGGAGGATCGCTACCTGTGGAGCAAGCTCCAGTTCGAGGATATTCTGGCCTACGCGCTGGGTGGTCACGTGGCCGAACTGATCATCTTCGGCGATGTCACGACAGGCGCATCAAACGATATCGAACGCGTTACCAAAATCGCGCGTTCGATGGTGACAGAGTATGGCATGAGCAATCGCATCGGCCCCATGGCGCTGGGCCACAAGGATGAGCTGGTCTTCCTGGGCCGCGATTTCGGCGAGCAGCGCAACTACAGCGAGCAAACAGCGCGCGAAATCGATGAAGAGATTCGCCGCATCATTCAGGATGCCTTCGACAAAGCCTACACCGTGCTGCTCCAGAATAAGACACGCCTGATTATGATCAGCGAGCGCCTGATTAAAGAGGAGACTCTGGAAGGCTCCCTGTTCGAATCGCTCTTCAACCAGCCCATTGATACCGGCGAGTACCAGTCGCCTTCTATCCTGGTTGGCATGCCGCACCTGAACCCGTCATCCAACGGCGAACAACAGCAACTACCGCCTGAAAATGGCTCATCGTACCTGCTGCCGCCTCAATTACAGCCGCCATACAACCATGACGAAATGAGCGGGTAAGCAACGGGTAAGGCACGAAGGAGACATACCCTCATGGCACCTCTCACAAAGTTCGACCCACAGGATGCCTTCAAAGGTCCATATGCCGCCCGTATCGAGGAATTTATAGAGACTGGACGCCACGGCGACATCACCCCGGCCAGCAGCGACAGCGAGAAAATTGCCGTCGTACTGGTGGACTACCAGCACGATTTCGTTGATCCAACGGGTACGCTCTACGTGCCGGGTTCACAGGCCGACGTGGCGCGTTTCCTGGCCTGGTTTTACACTCACGCACACCGCATCACCACCATTTACGCCTCACTCGATACACACATCCCATACCAGATTTTCTATAGCTCCTGGTGGATCAATCCCGACACCGGCGAACATCCACAACCATTTACCGTCATCACCGGACAAGACGTAGACAACCACACCTGGGTTCCCCTGCTCGAACCCGAATGGTCAATGTACTACGTTCATGAGCTACAACAAAAGGCCAGAAAAGACCTGATGATCTGGCCCTATCACACCATGCAGGGTACACTCGGCCACATGCTGGTAGCCCCCATCAGCGAGGCCATCGCCTGGCACAGCGCGGCCCGCCACACGCAGCCAGTCTATATCGAAAAAGGACTCACCACACGCACCGAGTTCTACGGCATCTTCGGCGCGGAGGTACCAGACCCCCGATCGCCCGCAAGCAACTTGAATATTCCCTTGCTCGACGCGGTAATGCAGCATGATAAAGTCTATATCACCGGGGAAGCCAAATCACACTGCGTGCTGGAAACCGAACGCCAACTCGTTGAACGCTACGCCGACCAACCCGACATGCTGCGCAAACTCTACTTCCTCAAAGACTGCACCAGTTC
>DATLSI010000237.1:0-13349 GCA_035534255.1 Ktedonobacteraceae bacterium
GAGCCGCCATAATGCTTGCGCGCCGCTTCGGCGAAGGTCTCATAGGTACCCTGCACGATGCCCTGCGAGCCAATATAAATCCACGAGCCAGCCGTCATCTGCCCGTACATCGTCAGGCCGAGCGCCTCCAATCGGCGGAACTCGTCCCAGTTGCCCCAGTGCGGCACCAGGTTTGAATTGGCGATCAAGACGCGCGGCGCGTCAGCGTGTGTGCGAAAAATACCAACCGGCTTGCCCGACTGCACCAGCAGCGTCTCGTTATCTTCAAGCGATTGCAGCGAGCGCACAATGGCGTCAAACGCCGCCCACGAGCGCGCCGCCCGCCCCGACCCACCATACACCACCAGGTCATCGGGCCGTTCCGCCACATCGGGATCAAGGTTGTTCATTAACATACGCATGGCCGCTTCCTGCTGCCATCCCTTGCACGTGATGGCCGTTCCACGCGGCGCGCGCACGGGGCGTGGCCCGCTCCCGCTCGTAGAAATATTGAAGTGGGGCATAGCTTCGTTGCTCCTTTGCTGGCTGGATACTAAATATCACTGTATGTTTGCAGTATATCGCATGCTGCGGATAAATGAAATTCCAGCCGGTGGTTGGTGCAGACCTTGTGAATTATTGCCGTAAGCGAGCAGTTACGTATCTTTCCGCTCGTTTGCGCTTTCCTCTCTCTGCCCTGGGAGCATGTTGTACGCGTGAATCGTGAACCCGCGCGGGAAGTGTACCAGTGCCGCATTTTTGGGAAGTGTTCGCTCACACCGTAATGCCCATCGTTGCGCTTTGATCCATGCCTCTTGTTCATCTTCCGCATACAGGGGAACGAGGACACTTCCTCGCGTATCCTCATACGGAACATCCAGTATCCACAAAGTTTTTGCGCTCTGCATATATCTCCCTCGTTTGCCGATTGTGTCTTGTATGATACTTCACTAATGATACATCATGTATGACAGTTCCGTCAAGAAAGCTTTTTTGCTACAATCGGTACAAAGTATACACAAAAGGAACGATATGGCAGTTCGCTTCAAAGTACGGGAGATTGCAGAGCAGAAGGGATTTAATATCTCAACGCTCTCTCGCAAAGCAGATGTGGGACTTAGCACAGTACGGCGACTATGGCATGACCCGAATAGATATGTGGACTTTTATGTGTTAGAGCGCCTTGCAAAGGCATTGGAAGTGCCTGTTACAGCATTGATTGAAG
This sequence comes from Ktedonobacteraceae bacterium, assembly GCA_035534255.1. Taxonomy (GTDB): domain Bacteria; phylum Chloroflexota; class Ktedonobacteria; order Ktedonobacterales; family Ktedonobacteraceae; genus CF-113. The sequence continues at coordinate 1,205 of DATLSI010000237.1, forward strand.
ATATCCCAGACGAAAAGTAACAACCGTCTATGCGCTTGCTTCCTGTTTCGTTGGGGGCCGCAGCAAATGTGCTCTTCCACGAGATGGGAGAGTCGAGGAAGGCGACCGCAAGGGTCCCCACCCATCCTCCCATCTTCCCCCGCCTCCCGGGTCTATATCCCTCCGGGTGAATTGTAGGGACGCGATTTATCGCGTCCGCCTGGGCGAGTGTCGGCGTGGGCGGACGCGATTGATCGCGTCCCTACACATGTGCGTCCTTTTTCACCCGGAAGGTTGCAGATCCCGCCTTCCTCGACTATTGACAAATGCTTCCATGTCTCCTATGCTCTCCTGCATAGCAACAAAGGAGGCTTTCTTTATCATGGACTTACCATTCCTCGTGCGCGAGGTTGAAGAATATACGCAGCAGCGCTTACCGCAGTATATAGAGGAGTTGCGCGAGCTGTGCGCTATCGATTCGGACAGTTATAACAAAGCGGGATTGGATGAGATGGCGGCGCGCCTGGGTAAGCGCATGAGCGGCCTGGGTATGGATGTGAAGATCATTGAGCGCGAGAAATGGGGCAATGACCTGCTTGGCGTGCTGCGCGGTACGGGACAGGGCAACATCTTGCTGCTCGGCCATATCGATACCGTTTACCCGCCGGGTACCGCTGCCGCTCGCCCATTGCGCGTCGAGGGAGATACTGTCTATGGCCCCGGCGTCTGTGATATGAAGGGCTGCGTGCTGGCTGCCATCTACGCGATCGAAGCGCTGCAGGCGGCTGATTTTCACGACTACGGTGAACTGCGCTTCCTCTGTGTCTCGGATGAAGAGATCAACACGCGCCACTGCCAGGATGTCATGCAGCAGGTGTGCGAAGATTGCCAGACGGCACTGGTACTGGAAGCTGCCCGCGCCAACGGCGATATCGTCAGCGCGCGCAAGGGCAATACCGCTTATACGCTTACCGTCCAGGGACGTTCCGCGCACGCCGGCGTCGAGCCTGAGAAGGGACGCAACGCCATCGTGGAAATGGCGCACCAGGTACTAGAATTTCAGTTGCTCAATGGCTGGCGCGAGGGATTGAGCATCAGCGCGGGCGTCATCTCTGGCGGCACCGTCCCCAATGTTGTGCCAGATTTTGCACAGACGCAGTTCGACATTCGTTTTCTTAAACAGAATGACATGCTAGCAACTGAAGAACTGTTCCGCGAGTCGATGCGGCGCAACCTCGTCCCGGACGTAGAATTGACGCTTGAACACGCTCCCGATGTCAAAGGGCCGATGGTGCGCACGCCGGAGAGCCTGAAGCTGGCGGAGCAGGCGCGGGAGATCGCGCACCTGCTGGGCTTCTCCGTCAATCATGTACTGACCGGCGGCTCATCCGATGCCAGCTACACATCCAGCTATGGGGTTCCTTCACTCGATGGCCTCGGTCCTATCGGCGGGCGCGATCACAGCCCCTATGAATACCTTGAATTGCATAGCGTCGCGCCACGCGCTGCCATGCTTGCCGGGCTGATTGCCAGCGCCGGGCAGGTATTTCAGTAGGGACGGGGACAGGCGCAAGGCCCCCACGTCCGCCCATCCCCGCGTCCCTGTCCCTACGGACGCGGGGGCCATGGTATCTCGCGCAAAAGATGACGGCCACCCGTCTTGTTCCTCTGTCATGCTTATGCTATAATCTGACAAGAAAATGTACCTCAAAGGTACAGAGAACTCAATTCAAGAGGCAATCAATCTCCCCGACGCAGAATCTTGATGCAAGAGGGGTTATCTATCTTTAGATGTCTTGATGCAATTCCCTTGCACTGCGCTACAGGCTGCAATCTTTCTAGCCTGTGCGGATGCTCAGGAAAGGATTTTCTCCATGTATGATCCTGATAGCGAGTTGGAAGCGCGATACCAGTCAATCGTAACCACGCCTGACTGGTATCAGACAAATATACCTTGCCAGGTCGGGTGTCCCGCGCATACCGACGTTTCAACCTATATCGGGCTGATTTCGCAGGCGCGCTTTGACGAAGCATATCTTTTGAACCGTAAATGCAACATCGTCCCCGGCGTGCTGGGACGCACCTGCGCTCGCCCCTGCGAGCCGGTGTGCCGCCGCAATAAAGTCGATGGTAAACCCATCGCTATCTGCTGGCTGAAACGCGCCGCCGCCGACCATCGAGAATATAGCCACCGCGCTGAAAAGCCCCCTATCACGAAAGAGAAAACGGTCGCGGTCGTAGGTGCTGGTTCAGCCGGGCTGGCCTGCGCGCGCGATCTGCGCGACATGGGCTATCCTGTCACAATCTATGAGGCCGACGCGGTCTCCGGCGGTGTGATGGTCAATGGCATTCCGGTCTGGCGTCTGCCGCGCCACGTGACTTACGAGGAAACCACCCAGTACATGGCCGACATGGGCGTTGATGTCATCTATAACACGCGCGTCGGGCGCGATATTAGCGTTCCTGACCTGCTCAAGCAATATAATGCAGTGTTCCTGGCCGGTGGTTGCTACATCTCCAATGACCTGACCGGCCCGGACAACAAGATTGTGCGTGGCGCTGACCTCAAAGGCGTCGAACACGGCATCAAGCTTTTGGCTAAAACAAACTTTGGCGAACCGGCCTTTATCGGGAAAAAGGTTGTCGTACTCGGTGGCGGTTTTACCGCGATGGACTGCTGCCGCACTTCCATGCGTTTTGGCGCGGAGAAGGTCTATGTCCTGTATCGCCGCTCGAAAGAGGAGATGGGGTCTGACGAGTACGAGGTCGATGAAGCAGAGTTCGAGCATGTCGAGTTTATATACCTTATCTCTGCTACCGAGGTTTTGAGCAAGGATGGCGTGCATGTCAGCGGTGTGAAGGTTATTCGTAACAAGCTGGGCGACCCTGATGCCAGTGGCCGCCGTCGTCCTATCCCCATTCCGGGCAGCGAGTTCGTTATTGAGGCCGATACCGTCATTCCTGCTTTCGGCCAGTATAGCGACCCGTCCTGGATTCCGGCCAAAGAACTGAACCTGCAGGTCAACCGGCGCAGCGGTGTTCCACTGGTTGATCGTGAAACCTGGATGACCAGTTATGACGGGCTTTTCGCCGGTGGAGACTATACCGAGGGTTCGCGCAACCTGATTTCCGCCATCGGCGATGGCCGCGATGCTGCCATCACCATCAACCTCTACCTTGGTGGTGAGGATAAGCCCGCCGAAGCCGCGGAAGAGATCGAATTGCCGGACTACCGGCGCGGTATGGTGGACGATTACGAATCTATCCCGTTCGAGATGATGCCCGGCCTGCCGCTCAAAGAACGCTATAGCAATACTCGCGAGACGGAAACCGGCTACACCCCCGAACAGGCGGTTGAGCAGGCGCGGCGCTGCCTGCAATGCCAGTTGAATATCATGATCGATCCCTCGATCTGTATTCTCTGCTCCGGCTGCGTTGACATCTGCCCGTATGACTGCATCAGTATGGAGGGACTCTCGCGCGTCGTCAAGGGCGATCCTATGCATCAGGGAACCGAAAGCTGGCTCGGCGGCGCTGACATGATTATCGACGAGGAGAAGTGCATACGCTGCGGACTGTGTATCGTGCGTTGCCCCACCGACGCCATCGCCATGGTGCAGTTCGAGGTTGCCAGCCCCAATGATCGCTGGACCGTCTCGAAGATTCCTGTGCTGAATATCAAGTAGGAACACACACAGGAGGGGTACGAGGGCGAGCGAATACGGCAAGGATGCGTCCCCACAGGACGATGACGCCCCCCCCCCCTTCATTCCTGTTTTTGATCGTTTGATTTCATCAGGACGGAGCCGATGCATGGCAGTAACAGTCCGCGCAGCCAGCCAAGCAGCACGAGCATCAGGCCCAGCGGGATGAGTCCAGGCTTGCGATACCACGCGCCCACGTGCGTTACCACGGTTCCAAATATACGCGCCACAACGGAGGATGGCGTCATGTTGGAGTGAATGTATCTTCCAAATGCCGATTGCTTGTATCCCTCAAGATCGACCAGTTTCATAATGAGCATAGATGCAACCATTGGCGGGATCAGTGCCACGACCAGACCCGCCAGCAGTTTTCGTTTCCAGAACAAGTAGAGCGAAACAATTTCCGCGCTGATATCGGCAGCGAGTTTCAGTGGATGAATCTGGTGATAGAGTTGCTTTTCGCGAAATGTCATGGTAATACTCCTCCCCTGGTACGTTGGTACCATCTTCTTGCACCAGTCTGGTACATTGATAATAATAGCTACTGTTCTATTGAATTACAATAAGAGAAAAAGTTGGTAAAAGTGATGAATTTGTTATTACGGAAAAGAATTATTTCTACTTTGAACATCTGCTCCATACTGACGGTAGTATTGCTGCTCGCGGCCTGTAGCAGTGGCGGCAATACGAACACCACCGGCAGCGTGACTGCGACGACCCAGTCGGGTACGGCTGCGCCGAGCACGCCGGGCGTAGGGCCGGTTATTGTACAGGCAACCATAACTGTGCAGCCAGGAACAACAGCGCAGCCGGGGACAACTCCTGTTCAGGACCAGGTGGTGAAGCTGGCGGACCGCACGCTTACGATCGCGCAAGCCAGTAAGCAGGCAGGAACTGATGCATCTTCCTCGGCCATCAGTATTACAGTAACAGTCACGAATACCAGTAATGCTTCTATTATGAATGAGTCCGGTTTTTACCTGTTACAATCTGCCGAAGGTGATGCATTTGGCGGGCCATCGAGCGTCTCCACGACATTCTTTGGAGCGATCCCATCCCATAGCAGCCGCCAGGGAACCATCGTCTTTCAAGTGCCAACGGGGGCAGTCAGCGGCATACACCTGCTCTACCATCCAGAAATAGCCACAGATACCGCGCTCATTCCCTTAAATCTATGACCTACTCATCCTTTTTGCGGCGCGCGTGATAGCTTGACTTTTTGCCCCCAATCGCGCACAATGGTAACAAGCCTTCGTAATTTTTCGTTTCTATGGCTCTGGCGATGGTACTTTTGAGAGATTGTCGTTTTCATGAACGTATATTCTTTCAAGGCGAAGGCGAGTGCGCCCACCGATCAGGTATATCTCTTTATCAAGGACTTATTTACCAGGTCTTAACGTTTTGTTAACGCTGGAGAGGTGGCCGGCGTGTTAAGATGGTTGAGGGATGTACCAGGATCTTCGAGGAGCGATCATGGTGCGACAGAGCTGGTCGGATGAAGATCTGGCCAAAGGTTTGCAGGAGCGAGACCTGGAAGCTTTCGAAACGCTCATCTCGCGGTATTCGCGTGAAATCTACTATTTTGTTCGGTTGGTACTGGATGGTATAGGTGTGGCACAGGATGCCGAAGAGTGCGTGAATGATCTCTTTGTCACCGTGTGGCAGGAGATCGATGGCTTCGACTCTGAGCGAGGTACGCTCAGAACATGGTTAACTATGCGGGCGAAGTACATCGCCCTCGACCGGCGTCGCCAATTATGCCGGCGCCAGGCATTGCATGTACAATCGGCGGATGAGTACCGCCAGTGGTCGGCATCGGAAGGACACGGAAGTGGTACCGGGCGCGGTATGTCCGGGTTGGGAGGCTACGAAGAGAGCCGTGTCGCACTGCCGCCACATCCCGAAGCCAGTATGGAATTATTACTGGAACAGAGCGAGAGGCGCGAGGAACTGCGTTTGGCCCTGGCGGTGTTGCCTGAGCTTGACCGTTACTTAATCTATCAACGCTATTACAAGTACGCCAGCACCGAGGAACTGGCAGCAAAAACTGGCCTGACACGCCATGCTGTCGATACCCGGCTCTGGCGAGCACGGAAAAGCTTACGCGAGACGCTCAAGGAGCACGCGAATGAGTATGAGCGAGTACGAGAAACAAAATCGTGAAGAGTGGGATGATCTTTTTCCCTCCACCACGGAGCCAGGTCTTCCTGACGATTTCAGCGAGGAAGACGTCACTTTCGCGCGCGAATTAGGCGCGCTCTTTTCCCCGCAAGAAGAGATCGTTCCCCCATATTTTGCGCAGACGTTGCTGGAAGCTGAGGACCCGCGCTACAGGGTGGTTGACTCTGCTTTCGCGCAGAAGACGAGCGCGCGGGTTTTCCGCTCGCTTAAGCTGCGCCGCCGTCTTTTCGCTCGACGCCCATCGACCATAAGCCTTATCGGGGAGAGCGTGCGCGAGATTGTGAGGCGCAAGTCGCTCATGGCCTGGGCCGGAGCACTTCTACTCGTTATGCTCTTTACCGTTGCTTTTACCGCTCCTTCGTTTGAGCAGGGCGTCTCGATGTTGCTGCATGGCTCGTCCAGCGGCGTGGTGCAGGTTCCACGTTATCCATCGGAAGGGAAGGTGCGCCACCACAATCTTCCTCCCTGTTGTTACAATTATGTAGACACTGGTTCAAAGCAAGTACCGCTGCTCCAGGCTCGACAGTTCTTGCATTTCAATATCTACTGGCCGCAGTTTATACCGGCAGGCTACTCTCTTTCCACTATTAACATCTATAAAGATTCCGGCGATGCCTGGGCTGATGGTCCCATCGTGGAGCTTGTCTTTAACCTCAATACTCCTAATGCCGATCCAAGGGGGACGGGACAAATTGTCGTTCGCGAATTTAAGCCCCTTGAGCAGGTTCTCCAGGTAGTACAGGATGGCAGCGCCTACCCTATCGATCCCGATCAGAATGGCAATCCAAGAGCCATCTACGTAGATGGCACATGGTTGCCGATCGGTAAATTAGAGTCGCCTGTATGGAGTCGCGCCGCTCGCAGCGAAGTGATCTACCAGCAGAATGGTGTGGTTTTCTGGATCGCGGGAGATCAGCGCGATGGCATTAACCAGAAAGCATTGTGGAAAGTAGCGCAATCCTTGCAAATCATGTCTTTCGCGCACCCTGCATTGCTAAAAGGTGAAATGGCAACTATATTGCTGACCGATAATTCAGTCGCCAGTCCTTTCTACAATGATTTGCTATCCATTGCCTCGGATAGCAGCGCCGACGGTCAGTACTACGTTACTATGAGTTCCTATATCCAGGGGAAGGTGACCGCTTCAACTACGAACAGTCTTCCGCATGGGCAATGATGCTTGAGAATGCGCTTTAATGCTCTTTGTATCTACTGTCTCCTGCTGGTGATGCTGGCCGCGTGTAATACTGCACCCGCTGCACCCGCTCCAGCGCAGATCAACAAGCACGTGTCGTCACCATTGCTTGGCCCGTATGCCTCGACTCCGCCCGCTTCGCAAGCGCGTAGTGGGAGTCTAGTGCTCGCCGATCGGCAGTTCCCCGATGCCGTCAACCCCCTCTTTTCAGGCTCTTCCGTTGATTTCGAGCTGCAACCGGCGCTGTGGGCGGCTCCAGTGTTCGTGGACAGCCATTTCCACGTACAGCCCGATCAGTTGACCGAGGTGCCTTTACCCGAAAATGGTGATGTGCGCGACAACGGCAAAACCATCATCATGCACCTGCGTCACGACCTGCGCTGGTCGGATGGACAGCCCATACTCTCGCAAGATTTCCGATACTGGTGGCAGCTTGACCAGAATCCCGATACTGGCGCGCTCAACATCGATGGTTACAATCAGATTGCCAGCATCGATACCCCCGATAACTACACCGTCATCCTGCATTTGAAGCAACCATATGGTCCCTACCTATCCTATCTGCCTTATGCCGCGCCTTTGCACGCCTGGGGACACTTGCGCCCCATCGACCTGCAAAATATGACATCGATTCTGCTCGCTCCCACCGTAACTGATGGTCCCTATAAACTGGCAGGCTATGTCAACGGGCAGAGCTTTACGCTGGTACCCAATTCCAACTATCACTCAAGCACCTTTCGTGGCCCGTTTCTCTCACAACTGGTTTTTCGCGCTTATACTAGCCTCACATCCCTGCGCGCAGCCATCCAGGCGGGACAGGTGGATGTCAGCGAGGGTTACATGGAATATGAACTTCCCGGCCTGGCCCACCTGCCGACCGGCATACACGTCCTTGAAACTCCTGCCGCGTCCTACGAACACCTGGATTTCAATCTTGCCAATCCTCTGTTTCAGGATAGTAACGTGCGCCTTGCCATCCAGATAGCCATCGACAAATGCGCTCTCGTGCGCGAAGTTCTCCATGTGTCTGACTGCGCCCGCGTCGCCGACCAGGTTGAACCGCTCCCATCGCTCTACAATGATCCCGCCATTGCGCCATCTACTTATAACCCCGTCATCGCCCGCAAGCTCCTGGCGCGGGCGGGATGGCTGCCCGGCTCGCGTGGCATACTCACTAAACAGGGCAAGCCATTTGTCCTTCGCCTCGTGACGACGGCGGACAATCCGCTGCGTGCCGCTGCTGCCGCGCTCATCCAGCGCGACCTGCAAGCGGTTGGCATCCAGGTGAATGTACAATATTATCCCCTCAATCTTTTCTTCGCCGTCTATAGCCGGGGCGGCATCCTGGCGACCGGGGCATATGATCTTGCCATGTTCGGCTATCAGAACAGTCCTGAGCCGGACGATGAATACGGCGTCTTCCACTCCTCGCAAATCCCTACCGCGTCTCAACCCGACCTGGGCAACTACGGGCGCATCAACGATCCGGTCATCGATGAAGCTTTGACTATGGGCCGTTATACGGTGCCATTCGCGCAGCGTGTCCAGGCGTACCACCGCTTTCTGCAACAACTTGCCAGCCAGGTTTACCTCATTCCCCTGTATAGCGGGGTCAATATCATCACGGTGAGCGACCGCGCGCAAAATATACAGCCCAACCCTGACGTCATCAACAACAACTGGAATATCGCTGACTGGTGGGTTAAAGGATAATAGACATCACTCCTATCGTACTGGACGTTTGCCTGTTCTTCTGTTATGATTCATTCCGTAATATGTTTTGAGTGAGTCGTTAACCAGCGTTTCTGCCAGGCGCATTTCCAGCAACGATGGTGGAAAGATTAGCGCCAGACCTCAAAGGAGAGGAAAAATGAAAATGTATGCCTCAAAAGAGAGAGGCTTGAAGCCTCATGGTTTGCCCCACCTGCGTGTGTTACGCCAGCGTAAAGGATTGAGCCTTGGACAGCTGGCTGACATGACCGGCATCCGCCGCGATACCCTGACCCACCTGGAAGCCGGACGCGAAGATGCCCAGCCCTACCAATTGCGCCTCTTAGCGCGCGTGCTGGACGTTCCTCAACTCGACCTGGTCTCCTGAACGCGCATTTTACAACTCCCATCTTTTCTCGTTCGTACTTTATGATGATACGGGTTATTCTGTAGGGGCCGTGCTTGTCCTTGCCCGCCCGCGCGTACAGACGAAAGTAGGGGAGATGTGCTATGAGCGACCAGGAAATGCAATTTGCCGACCCGGAGTGGCAGCCGCCCCGGCAGCGTTCTCGTGACCGCCAACAGGCCCCCTATGCCCCGGTTGACGTCAACGACGCGCCCTATCAGCAAAAAGAGAGCCAGACGGCTTCCCGCGCTGAGGATGAAGAAACAGGCGGCTCCGACTATAGCCGGGGCTACCGCGCTGAACAGCCCGGCTTTCAGAGTTTTCAAGACACGCCGGAATTTACCGCGCAAAAGCCGCGCAAGAAACTCAGTAACAGGTCCTGGACACTCCTGGTGGCTATAGTACTTGCCATCCTGATCTTCAACCCTGTTGGAGAAGATACTATCTTCCTCTTCTGGCGCGTATTGTTAGTCATCGTAGCTGTGGGTGCCATCTTCACTATCTTCGGCTTTATCAAGCGGGGCCGCAACATTACTAGCGCGACCGAAACGCACACTTTTTCGGTTGGCGCGCAGCCAAAAATCATCATTAAAGACGATATTGGCTCGATTCGCGTGCATCCAGGAGGCGAAGAGTACCAGGTCATTGTTCAGGCTATCAAACGCAAACGCATCTTGATGGGCGGCGATATAGAGGTGGATTGCAGCCAGAATATCGGCAAGAATTCCATCACTGTCAAAGCCAGCAACGGCTGGTCTTTCATCGGCAGCAAATGGGTAGATTTCGACATCACGGTGCCGCGCAACGTCGACCTGGAACTCAAAATCGACGCGGGTAGTATTACGGTCGGCGGCATTGCCGGCCAGATGACCTGCATCACCGATGCCGGTACCGTGAAAGTGACCGATGCCTGGCTGCGCGGCAACTCAAAACTCAAGACGGATGCTGGCACGATCAACTTCTCCGGCGCGCTCGACCCGACCGGCTCCTATCAAATGTCAACGGATGCGGGTACCGTCTCCGTCACCTTGCCGCCACAGGCCTCGTTCCATCTAGACGCCAAAACTGATGTCGGCTCCATTAATAGTGACTTCCCGCTCGACATCCAGCGCGACTTCCCCGGCAGCAAAGCTCGCTGCGATATCGGCCTGCCTCCTTATCCCGCTTTGAAGCTGCGCGCCGATGTGGGTTCGATCAATATACGCCAGGGCCAGGGCTGATTATGGCTTACACCAGTCTCAGGGAAACGTCTTAAAAAGATCACTCAGATCCGTGGCATTCGCCGCGTCGCCCAGCAGCGGAGTCACCCCAAAAATCTCCTGCTTTCGGGATAGCATCATAAATGGTATCATAGGGTATGTCAAAACAATCTATAAAGGCATCAGCGCGCATGCAAGGAGCTCCTCAATCAGAACAGCTATTTCCTGTTGAAAGGGAATATGCCCGTTGTGTTACCGCCTTAAACCGCACCGGGATTCTCACGTTTCTTCCGAAATCAGAAAGCCCCGGGGTGATTGGAATAGATGGAAAAGAGTATCCAATACCAACCCGGGAACAGGTTGTAGAACTATTTGCTCATAATAGAGAGCTTGTAGGCAGAAAAGTTCCACAGGGGTTTGATCGTTTAGAATTAACACCCATGGCAATGCCAACATCCCTTCTTATTGACCGAATGAAAGCAGCTATTCTTAAACACGCAGCAGAAGGAAAAATGTATCAAACCAGGCGTTCTCCTTCAGATCCATTAACACCTGTTCGTGTCAATACCGAAAAACATGTCTGGATATGGGATACCTTAAGACAGGTACTGGATACAGACGAGCTTGTATATTTTCCTCAAGAATATTCAAGCAATCACCGGGGACAGACCAAATTAGAAGTAGTCAATAATGGACGTATTTGTGCCGTTCCAGGCTGGTCTGTGGGATTAGTTGAAAGTTTCCCCATTATGCCCCAACAAGGCCAGGGAAAAACAGTAGGAGGCAGAAGACAATTAGAAATAGGCTCCTCTCCTCGTGATTACTTACGAACATTACAGACGGAAGCGTATCAAGGAGAAACAGGAAAAACACTTGAAGATTTTATTACAAAATTTCTTACCCACCTCGAAACAACCAGTGAAGTAAGCAATGACGTGCGGGATAACAATGCCTTATGGTGTCTTGGTCAATATCTAAAAGTTACATACGCGGAGCTTGTGCCGACCGGGCGCTGGGTTCGAGACGTTGGGCGGGCTCGCCTGGATATGCACCGTACTGGCAATAGGCTTTGCACCAGGAGTTGGGGTGGGTCCTCCACGGTGAGACTTCTTAAGCCTTAATCTTCATCTTTTTAAGAAGAGTAAAGCCCGGGGCCTTACTACACTTGCCCATAACCCATGAATACGCTATACTCATTTTCTGAAGCAGGAGTATAAAGGGAAAGCCATGCCCACAAGACCGGAAGATCGCGCGCGTCAGAATATAGACAGGATGCTTGAAGAAACTGGCTGGGTCGTACAGGACCATAACCATTTCAACCTGTCCGCCGGGCGCGGCGTGGCTATTCGCGAACTCTCGGTGAAAACGGGCGCGGCTGATTATGCGCTGTTCGTGGATGAAATGCCGGTCGGCACCGTCGAGGCCAAAAAAGAGGGCGAGACGCTCATCGGGGTCGAAGAACAAAGCATGAAATACCGTATTGGCCTGGCGGAAGACTTCCCCGATGCTCGCTATCCGCTCCCATTCAGCTATGAAACCACCGGCATAGAGACGCGCTTCACCAGTTACCTGGACCCTGAACCGCGCAGCCGCCTCGTCTTCAATTTTCATCGCCCCGCAACGCTGGCGGCCTGGCTGGAACTGGTTCCCCCGGACGCTTCAGATGAGCAGAATATGACGCTGCGCGCCCGAATGCGCCGCTTTCCCCCGCTTTTGCGCACCGGACTGCGCGATTGCCAGTTCGAAGCCATCACCAACCTGGAACAATCCT
>DATLSI010000238.1:0-26199 GCA_035534255.1 Ktedonobacteraceae bacterium
CCCATTGGGAGCGCTCTACTGGGGATGGGCCAGAACTACCTGAGCATTATCATTGCCCAGGGTCTGATCGCCGATCTGCGCGAGCGCCTTTACCGGCATGTGCAATCGCTCGGCCTCGAATTTTTCACCTGGACGCGCTCCGGCGAAATCCACACGCGCTTTCTAAACGATGCCGGAGGTCTGCAAAACGTCCTCACAATGTCCTTTATAGGAACCTTTGCCAATCTCATAACCCTTATTGGCTCACTGGCAATAATGATAAGCATCAACTGGCGTCTGGCGCTGGTAACAGCGGTTGCTCTGCCCGCGTTCGCCTTTCCCATCCTGCATTTTGGCAGGCGACGTTACACGGCTATGGAGCGGGCACAGGCCGCGCTTGGTGATCTCTCGGTGGCGCTTGAAGAAACGCTCAGCCTGTCAGGAGCGATTGTCGTTAAGAGCTTTGGCACGGAGGAACGCGAGGCACAACGCTTCGATAAGGTCAATGCCAGGGTGCGCCAGGAGCAGGTAGGGCAGCTGGTGGTGGGACAATGGCTCTCGGTTGTTGTGCAGAGCCTGGCCGCTCTGGGTCCTGCACTGCTTTATACGTATGGAGCGTATCTCGTCATCACGCACCAGGTCGCGTTGGGTACAATCGTCGCCTTTGCCACCTACCTTGCCCAACTCTATGCACCGGCGTCTTCGTTAGCTGGAGCTAACGCGACCCTGCTCGGCGGTCTGGCCCTGTTTGACCGGGTTTTCCAGTATCTTGAAGTCCCTGCCAGCGTCCCTGAACCGGCAGTGCCACAACCATTGCCTCTGATTGCGACAGAAGGAATTGCTTTCGAGAAGGTCAGCTTTAGCTATCCAGGTAAGGCCAGCAATAAAGAGATACTGCATGATGTCTCTTTCACTGCTCCACTCGGTCAACTCACCGCTCTAGTAGGTCCCAGCGGGGCAGGTAAATCTACTATTCTATCGCTAGCTGCGCGCTTTTATGATCCCACCAGTGGAAGCATCAAGCTTGATGATATCGCGCTGCCTGATATTGCGCAGCATGACCTGCGTCGCCGCCTGGCGGTAGTCACGCAGGAACTCTTCCTCTTCCACGCGAGTTTGCATGAGAATATCTGCTATGGAGTTCCTGATGCAACCAGGGATGATGTCGAGGCTGTTGTGCAAGCCGCGCAGTTGCGCGACCTGATTGATAGATTGCCGGATGGGCTGGACACGATTGTCGGCGAGCGCGGCTACCGGCTTTCCGGCGGTGAGAAGCAGCGCGTGGCTATCGCTCGTGCTTTACTGTGCCAGGCTCCCTACTTGCTGTTGGACGAAGCCACCAGTTCGCTTGACTCTCAGGTGGAGCGGCTTATTCAAGCAGCCCTGGAGAAACTGGTCGAAGGCCGCACGGTGATCGCCATTGCCCACCGGCTTTCGACGATACAACGCGCCGACCAGATTCTCGTCGTTCAGCAAGGGCGCATCGTCGAGCGAGGAACCCACGAGGCGTTGCTACAGCAATCAGGCCTGTACCAGCGACTCTATGCCGCTCAGTTTGCGCCAGAGGCGGAACAGGACACAATCGTTTTGTGATGCAGCAGCATAGTGAGTGGCTTATCCTGGCGGGACAGGCGGTATGGGAGGCGCGGGGGGTACCGGCGAGACGGTAATACGCTGCAGCGGGCGCACCAGTAGTACTGGACAGGGCGCGTGGTCAAGCACGAAACGCGCCACGTGACCGACAGATTTAGGGCCAATATTCGGGCCGCCGCCGCGAGGCGAGCGCGGGCAGATCACGATCAGTCCGGCATTCCACTCTACCGCGAAATTTACGATCTCACGCTCTGGCCTTCCTGTTCTCTGGAAAATTTCTGCGCCAGATAAATAGCGTTTTCCTTCTTCCAGGATATCCTGCGCAGCGCTGGCCTCCGCGTCCCGCATTTGATTGCGCCTGCGGGGATCGAGCTGTGGCGCGCGCATAAAACGCTCGCGACTGCGTTCGATCTCTGCATGTGGGCCGCTATCTGTAACGTAAATCAACCCGATAGTAAGCGAGCTAGCCGGCAGCATATTTTTCACTGCATTGCTGATCTCTTCGCTATTCGTACCATCCAGGCAACACAGGACTTTCATTGTTTCCCTCCTGAATTAACATTCGCTCGCATCGAGAACGAAAGGCTAGAGATTTAGCGTAAAAGCAGCCAGATGGTCAGTGCTCCGGCCAGCAGCATCAACGGCGTTACTATGATGCCCACTTTGAAGTAGTCCAGCCCGGATACCTCTATATTACGCCGCCGCAGGATCAAAAGCCAGAGCACGGTTGCCAGCGAGCCAACGGTGGTCAGGTTTGGCCCCAGGTCACAGCCGAAGATGGTCGCGGCGATAAAACCCAGGCGCGTAGTAGTCGAGGCATGTTGGATGCTTTGTAGCGCTGATGTCAGCACCACCGCCATGGGTACATTGTTGATTAGATTGGTGCCGGTGGCCGCGCCAGCAGTGCCAACCATCACCGCGCCGAAGCTGCTACCGCCCGACAGGTGGAGCAACAGTTGTCCAAACTGTGCCGTCAGGTGTGTATCCTCGACCGCTCGAACCACGATGAACATGCCAGCGATGAAGCCAAAAATCGACCATGAAACGTGCCTGCCCACATCGCGTATGCTTGTTTGTTTCCAACTCAGCGCGCCGATGAACAGCAACGCCGCGCCACCCAACGCGACGATCGAAAGCGGGAATTGCGTCGCGGATGCCACAATGTAGGCCACCACCACCAGGAGCAGTACTGAACAGGTGTAACGAAAGTAGGCGCGGTGGCGGATGGCGTTTGCGCTCGTCGTCAGGCGTTTAATGTCGAATTTGCCCTTTAACTGTTTCCTGTAGAGCAGAAAGAACACCAGCATATTGATGCCAATCACCACGAGCGCGGGTATAAACAGCAGGCGCAAAAATGTCCACAGGTCCAGCTTGAACATCGTCAGCACAATGATATTGATGGGGTTGCTCACCGGCAGCAAGAAAGAAGCGGTATCGGCGATGAAGGTGCAGGCGAACAAAAATGGCAGCGCGGGCAGGCGTAGGCGCGTTACCAGCGTATAGACGATGGGTGTGAGAATGAGCGCCGTGGCGTCATTGGAGAGCACCATCGAGATGAGGCTGCCCAGAATGAAAACATTGAAGAAAAGCCGCCTGGAACTGCCGCCAGATAAGCGTGCAGCCCCCGCCGCCAGCCAGTCGAACAGCCCCGCTGCATCGGCCAGCGCGGAAAGCGACATCATGCCCAGGAAAAAGAAGAAGATATTCCAATCCTGTAACAGAGTCGTCAGCGCGTCCAGGGGGTTAATGAGTCCGGCGACCAGTAGCAGACCGGCACCGCCCAGCGCAATACGCGCCTCGTCGAGCTTGAACGGGCGCACCATGATGCCGACCAGGGTAAAGATAGCAATAATTGAAACCAGCAGCGTGCTGGCAAGCACGGGCAAATGAAAAAATAGTAACATAGCTCCACATGCGTAAATTATTGCGAATAGTTGAGTGTTCTCTACTATAGACTCTCTGAAGAGCTAGGAAGTGTCAGATGCTCAGCACTTACGCAGATTGGCAAGGCATTCGGCATAAATTCGCACTCGACGGATTGACTATACTATGATATTATCCTAACCACATTATAGAGATTGGTTAAAGGATTGGCAACACAGTGTATCTAAAACGCCTGGAAATGCTGGGATTTAAGAGCTTCGCCACGCGCACCCAGTTGGAGTTTAGCACAGGCATCACGGCGGTAGTGGGGCCAAATGGCGCGGGCAAGTCCAACGTGGCGGATGCGGTGCGCTGGGTGCTGGGCGAGCAGAGCATGCGGCAGTTGCGCGGCAAAAAGAGTGAGGACATCATCTTTTCCGGCGGACATGGCAAAGCCGCGCTTGGCATGGCGGAAGTATCGCTGACGCTTGATAATAGCACGGGCTGGGTTCCCTCCGAATATAGCGAACTCACGGTGACGCGGCGCAGTTACCGTTCTGGCGAGAACGAATACCTCATCAATAAGCAGAAAGTGCGCCTCAAGGATGTCGTCTTGTTGCTGGCACAGGCGCGCATCGGGCATGATTCGTATACCGTCGTCGGGCAGGGATTGATCGATGCTGCCCTGAGCCTGCGCGCTGAGGAGCGCCGCGGCCTGTTTGAGGATGCCGCCGGCATCCGGCCATATCAGGTACAGCGTAGCGATTCTGAAAACCGCCTGCGACAGACGGAGCAGAACCTCGAACGCCTACGCGACATCGTGAGCGAGATTGAGCCGCGCCTGGAACCCCTGGCAGAGCAGGCACGCCGCGCCGTCGAATCTTTGCAGCTTAATAGCGAGTTGCAAGAAGTCTTGCTGACCTGGTATGCCCTGCAATGGAGACGCCTGCTCGCCGTTAAGGAAAAGACGGAGCAAGCCGAGCTGGCAATGGCGCAACAGGTGCAGCGGGTGGAGGAGTCGGTGCGCGCAGCCGAGCAGCGCAGGGAATCGTTGCGTCTCAAAAGGCAGCAAGCTCAAAGCGATAATGCGCAGGCCCGTGAAGCGGTTAATGCAGCCAGTTCAGTGGCACAGCGCGTCGAACGCGAGATCGCAGTCAGCCAGGAACGTATCGTAGGATTGGAGCGGCAGCAGGAGGAGCAGCGACAGGAGGAATTGCGCTTACGCGAGCGCCTGATCGCTGCCCAACGGCAACTGATCGATATGGAAGAGCAATGCGACGCGGCCGATGACGCAATCGATGACGATGCAGCCGCGCTGGCCACCATGGAGGGGAGAGTAGCGCAGGCGCAGAAAGAGTTCGAGATGGATGAGCGACGCCTGCGCTCGTCGCAAAGCGAACTTATTCAAGTACAGGCGCGCCTGGGAGCCAGTCAGTCTGACCTTGGTAGACAGCAGAAGCTGGTGGGCGAGCGGAACCGCGTGCTGGCGGCGCGGCGTGACACCATTGCCGGATCACAGCAAACGATCCGCACGCTCGAAACGCGCCAGCTCGAAGAACGCGCCCGGCTCGATACTGCGCGCCACGAAGAGCAACAAATAACCGCTCGCAGGCAGACCATAAACCGCGCCATAAGCGATGTGCAGCAGGAGATCGAGCGCTTTAAGCAGGCCTTGAACGAGGCTGAGCGCCAGCGACGCGCGGTCTCAGATCGACTGCACATGCTCAACAACTGGCGCGCCAGCCTCAGCGGCTACAGCGATGGAGTGCGTACACTGCTGCGCGCTCCCGCCGGTAAACTAAATGGGCTGCTTGGTCCTGTTCCACAACTGGGTGTTGCTCCCGCAGGTCTAGAAAGCGCTCTGGAAGCCGCGCTCGGCCCTTATTTGCAGGCGGTTGTCACGCAGACCTTCGATGACGCGCGTCTCTGCCTGGACTTCTTGCGCCAGAACCGCTCGGGGAAAGCCATGCTCATCTGGCTGGTGGATGCTGAGAGCCAGCATGATGGGCATGCGCAGGCGGAAGTAACCGCGCTCGATGCTTTGCTAGAAAGCGCGTCCGGGTCAAGAGATAAGGTCAAGGGGCTGGCGTGGCGTTTGATACAGTGCGAGCAGCGTTTTGTCCCCCTCTTTCAGCGCATGCTGCGCGGCGTGGTCATTGTGCATGATCTTGAGACGGCGCGCGCGCTGCTTGATCTTATGAACCAGAAACGGCAGGCGGGCGTTGAGCGTAGCCTGCAATTACTGGTGACATTGGGCGGCGAAGTCTTGCACGCGCGTGGCTGGCTGACGGGCGGCAGCAGCAAAGAGGGCGGCCAGCAGGGTTTGCTGACCTACGAACGCGAACTGCGTGAATTGCCCGGCCAGCTTGAGGAGCATGTCACTCTGATTCACCAGTTGAATGGCATGATAAGCGAGGCACAGCGTGGCCTGGAGGCACGCCGCGTCGAACAGAGCGCGGTTGATAAAGAGTTACAGCGCAATGCCAATGCTATCAACGAATGCAATAAAGCTCTGTCCGCAACGCAGCGTGAGCTTGATCGCGTCCAGACTGAACTGCAACTGGCGCGCTCTGTCGAGCAACAACTGGCGGCAGAACTCGCCGGGTTGGAGCAGGAAGTACAGGCCGCTAGCGAGCGAGTGCGCGCGCACGAGAAATCGCAGCGTGAATTGACCGGGCTGGTTGAGGAACTCCAGCGCGAGGTAGAAGAGCGCACGCTGGTATTTCGCCGCCAGCAAGATGAACTTGGCCGGGCGCGTACAGCCCTTGCCGTCAAACGACAGGAGGCGAAGTCGCTGCGCCAGCAACTGGCGGCACAACACACATCGGCCCAGGATTTGAAAGCCCAGATTGAGCAGCGCGCGGCACGCGTGCTGGAAGCTCAGACGCAGTTTCAGGTGTTACGCGACAGTATCGACTTGCACCGCGCGCAACTCGAACAGGCGCGGGCGAGCGCGCAGGAACTTACCCACAGGCTCCAACTGTCCGAAGCAAGGGCTGCTGATCTCGATACGCAAATTCTTTCCATTGAACGGGAAACACTACAGCTTCGTCATACACTCAACGAACTGGAGGTGGCCTATCGCCGCTGTTTGCTGGACAGCCAGAAAGCGCGGGACGCCGTTGAAACCTTGCTGGAACAATTGCAAGAGGAAATGGACGTAACCGACCCCGGCGAACTGGCACGCTACGCCGCCAGAACAGATCTTGATAATGCAAACGACGAGAACGCGGGAAGCGGGGAAACAAACGCTGCCCTTGACATGGCGGAGCTTTCGGAAGAAGAGGAGACACAACTACGCAAGTTGCGCAGACGCGTGGATATGTTGCGCAGCCGCCTCAAGGCGCTTGGAGGTAGTGATCCCGATGCGCCCCGCCAGTATGAAGAGACACGCACGCGCTTTGAATTTCTCACCACGCAAATTGCCGACATGGAGCAGGCGGCCCTGCACCTGCGCGCCATCATCAGCCAGTTGGACTCCACCATGGCGCGCCAGTTCGAGACCACTTTTGAGGCGGTCAATGCCCGTTTTCGCGAACATTTCACTACACTTTTCAACGGAGGTCATGCCCGCCTTGAACTGATTGCCGCCAAAAATGAGGAAGAGGGCAATTCACGCTCCGAGGTCTCCGCCATGCCAGCCGGTGTCGAGGTAATTGTGCAGCCCCCCGGAAAAAAGGTGCAGGACCTGGCCCTGCTTTCTGGAGGCGAGCGCGCGCTTGTCTCGGCTGCGCTGCTCTTTGCCTTGCTGGAGATCAATCCGCCGCCGTTTTGCCTGCTCGATGAAGTCGATGCGGCGCTAGATGAATCGAACGTCACGCGTTTTTGCGAAATCCTGAAGCGACTGGCGCAGCGCACGCAGTTTATTGTAATTACACACAATCGCGTCACCATGATGGCTGCCCAGGTCATCTACGGCGTCTCGATGGGTGGCGATAGCGTCTCGCGTTTGCTCTCTATGAAGCTTGAGGAAGTTCCGGTCGCGGGTGATCGCTAGAGGAGAACATGTCATGAATAATCCATCAACCCCCCTTACTTCACCCCTGCAGCAGCCGACGCCACCGCCCAAACCTCCTCGAAAACAACGTTTAGCCCGCGTGCGTGCCGCCTTGAGAAGCCGACCGGGACGTATCATCATACCCGTTGTCGCGCTGTTGCTAGGGATCATGATAGGTATCGGCTCACTTGTATTGTATGGGCTTCAAGGTGACGGAAAAATATTGTCAACAACGCAGCCTGGCAAAACCGATATTACTGTCGAGGTTGATAAGGCATTTATCACCAGCCTTGTAAGAACGAACCTGCTCAAATCGGGTGCGCCAGGTATGATAGAGAATGTCCAGGTGGATCTCGCTAATGGGGACCAGATGACAATTAACGCCGACGATACATTTACCTTTCTAGGCATTGGTTTGACCAGGCATTTTACGCTTGTCGTGCAGCCCTATGTCAGCAATTGTCTATTACAAATTCACGTCGTTCACGCGGATGTCAGTGGCATTCCTGTTACGGGCTTTGTTACCCTGTTTGAGTCAAATATTAACCAGCAGTTAAAGCAAAAGCCGAGTGGCCTGCCTGATGGCTTTCTCTATTGTACAAGTGGTGTGCGCACTGCCACTGCGGGCATGATTATCACCTACTCAGCTACACCAGTGTAGCTGAGAGCGTGGTTTGGTATGAAACATTAAAACCTGCGCGCGTTGCGCGGATAGCGCGAATCAAACTCAGGCTCTGCCAGTACGTCCTGTATTAGAATTGTTCTGCCGCGCTGGGGACTGACGGATATCAGCGCTATGGGCGTTTCAAGTAGCTCTTCAATACGCTTTAAGTAGTTCTTCGCGGCCTGTGGTAAATTCTCGTAGGATAAGATATTCGAAGTATCGCACTGCCAGCCTTCGACTTCTTCATAGATCGGTTCACAGGCCGCGAGGTCGCTTTGTGTGGCGGGGAGACTGTGGACTAGCTTGCCGTGCAATTGATAGGCTGTGCAAATTTTGATAGTGGGAAAGGTGTCAAGCACGTCCAGTTTTGTGATGACGGCGGCATTCATACCGTTCAACTGCGCTACAAAACGACCCGCGACGGCATCAAACCAGCCACAGCGACGCGCACGGCCCGTGTTTGTGCCAAATTCATGCCCCCGGTCGCTCATCTCCTTGCCTGCTGCGTCGAAGAGTTCCGTGGGCATAGGGCCGCTGCCAACGCGGGTGATGTAGGCTTTGTACACTCCTATCACGCGGTCGATCGAATGCGGCGGTAGACCAGCGCCGCTGGAAGCGTTGCCTGCCATCGTTGCAGAGGAAGTGACGAAAGGATAGGTGCCGAAATCGATGTCGAGCAGCGCGCCCTGCGCGCCTTCAAGCAGGATGGTTTTGCGCTCGAAAAGCGCATCGTGTAACATGGCCTGGGTATCGACGATGAGCGGGCGCAAACGCTGGCCATAGCCGAAATATTCGCCATGAATCTCTTCGAGAGAAAGCGGCGGCTGCCCGTAAATCTGTGTAAGCATGCGATTCTTCTGCTGGAGGATGGACGCGAGTTTGGCTCGGAAGGTATCAACATCGAGCAGGTCTGCCATGCGAATGCCGATACGGGCGGCTTTGTCAACGTAAGCGGGGCTGATGCCGCGTTGAGTGCTGCCGATCTTATCCGCGCCGCGTGCTTCTTCTTCCATTTTGTCAAGCAGAAAATGATAGGGCATGACCACGTGCGCGCGCTCACTGATGAACAGGTGTGAAGTATCGATCCCCTGGCTTTGTAGCTCTTGTATTTCGTCGAGCAATCCTTTGGGGTCAACGACCACGCCGTTGCCAATGATACAGGTCGTGTTAGGGAAAAGAATACCGGATGGCACAAGCCGAAAGGCGAATTCGCCCTTTTCATGCACCACGCGATGTCCCGCGTTACTACCACCCTGGTAGCGCACCACGAAGTCTGCCCGCATTGATAGTTCATCAACAATCTTGCCTTTGCCTTCGTCGCCCCATTGCGCTCCAATGATTGCCAGTACCGCCATAAGTCTGCATCCCTCCTGCTCATTCTTAACATAAAACGTGGATCGGGTATCGCACCCATGCCATGCTACATTACAACGTCCTAATAGTCAAATCCTTCTGCCAGGTTTCTATTTTTGCGGATAACAAATGTAGTTGTAATTGTCATCCACTATCTCTGTTATTTTCCACGCCTACGACCCCGGTTGGAACACAAATTGGTTGAGCATAGGCTGATAGTAACTGGTGTAGAAGGTAGTAAACTGTGCGGCTGGCCCTTGTAGTTCAATAATGTAGGCGTTGCCCCCGTGAACCGTCGCGTAGACCTGGACCTGCTCAGTTGCGCCGTTAAGCTGATATGTTGCAATTTCATAGGTCCAGCTTTCTCCGCCAATGTTCATGCTAGAAGTTGCAGTTGGCGGTGTATAACCGGGTTTTGAGGCGTAATTGGCGATCAGGTCATTTTTGATGAGTGTGATGGCATCATCAGTAGTGGCTCCGGGCGTTCTGAAAATGGCATAGGCATCAGGTTGTTGAGGATCGTTAAACTCGATCGTCGTTGAGTCCGGCGTTGCCTGCTGCCAGCCATTGGGAGATTCGGTTTCGAAGCCATTGGTAGTGCAGGGACTGCCGCAGAACGAGAATCCGTTGTCCGGTGTAGCGCTGGGCGTAGGTGTCAAGGATGGAGAAGGCGATGGGCTGGGACTCGGTGACGGTGATGGGCTGGGACTCGGCGATGGACTGGGGTTGGGTGATGGCGCAGTGGTTACGGTGATGCCCGGTGTCGGCGTAATAGCCGTTTTGGGCTGGCTTTTATGCACCAGGTAAAGAATGCCGAACGCGCTCACGGCAATAATAGCACACGCGAAACAGATAATTGCAATAATCATTACCACATTATTGTTGCGCTTTGGCGGCGGTGTCATTCCTGGGCGCGATCCATAAGCCTGCCCGGTCGGGTAAACGGGGGCCTGCGGAAAACCAGGGCCACCATAATTAGCATTGGTTGCCTGCATGGGTGGTACATAATGGCTCGCAACAGGTACGCCCCCTTGCGGTGGGACGCCCGGGTAGCTCTGTTGCGGATAGCCGGGCGGGTAGTTCTGCCCACTATTTGGCATGATAGACATAGCCTCTGTCGCATCGTGGTAGAACTCGCTTTGTTGCTGCGGGCCAGAGGGCCGAATAGTTGATTGGTTGGCTGCGGGAGGGTAAGCGCTGGGCGGGTATGGTGGCTGTTGTGTGCCATCATTATACGTTCCGGTGTTGGGCGCTATTTGCGTATTGTACGGGTTATTAAGTTGTCCACTGCGCGCGGGCGGTATCTGAACCATCTCTGTCGGCAGGCCTGTTGGTCGGGTTGGCGCGCCGCACTGTCCGCAGAAAACCTCATTCGGGTCTAACTCATTTCCACAATTCGGGCATTTCATTGCCTGTACCTCTATCAAGATGCTATACGTAGCAACACGTTACACACTTATTCCGCTATCAATAAAGATAAATTGGAACATCTTATCGGCGTCTATTATAGCGCATCCGGTGTTACATGACTACTCTTATTTCTCGTCATCAAATTGCAGGTCGATTTGCCGCAGTCCTCCGTGCGCGTAGTGGTGATATGCGATGATCGAGGATGCTGGTGAAATGCTTTTATGATGGTGTTCTTCTTCAAATAATGCGAAAGATTGGTCAAAAGGCCCGCAGGCGATCAGCCAGACCCAGGGGATACGCTGATCTACGTTTACGCGCTTCATATTTTTGCGATCTGTGCCGCTGGCCTTCGCAAAACCGGTTGGGTGGCTATGATAGGCCCCGATCACCTTTCCCGGATATAAAAGATCAACATTCAGGAGATCTTCGGGGTCAAATTCAAAGTAAACTGGTGAGTCAAAGGGGTTACGCATGGGATGCGCTAATTCGATGAGCCAGTTACCAGCCTCATCTATGGTTCCAATCAATACTCCGCATGCTTCGATGCGCCGCCGCTTATAGACATCCAGCAGGAGTGTCTTTTTAGCGCGCGCGCTCATCCTTACCAGCGTATCCGCCTGTTTCTGCATAATGGTATAAGATATCCTTATGACGATTTTTGATGCGGCTCTATCATATCATATGAGTCCGTGATCTTGCGGCAGATTCGCGATTAAGCCCGTCCAACCTGTCTGATGGCTCACGCCGATACTTGCTCCATTATCGCCGTGAAAATATTCGTAGAATAGCAACATGTCTCAATGCTTGTTGCGTTCGTGGTGCTCGCGAATCATGTCGATCACGATTGCCAGCGCGATCACGAAGGGCGCATCGACCCCCTGAGCCACTTCAACAGCGTAGCTGTCGCGGAAAAGTGAGAACTGGCGGCCAATTTGCGCCAGCAGGTTGCCATTCCCATCGCTGACGGAGAAGTCCCAGTTCCAGACATCACCCTGGACGTGAAAGTCCATGCCGTTATCGAGTTGAATCTTAAAACTCTCGCCGAAAAAGCGAAACTGTTCGTGCATGCTGGCCGAGTACATGCCAATACGGTAGATTTCGTAATGGGGCATCAACGAAAGCACCTGCTGTTTGATTTGAACCAGCTCCTGCCCTGTGCGGATATCAAACATTTCCAGGTTATCGCCGATATGGAAGAATTTGCCGCGTATCTCGAAGATGGGGTTGCCTGCCTGGTCGCGCACGACAAAGGCCTCGGTGAGGCTCCAGGCTCTTTCTCTGATATGGTAGCGCATCGTGAATAATTCTCCTTGAGTAATTACGATTTCAGAAATTGCTCGGCTGTATAGATGCGTAAATCGCCAATGTGCGAGACTGTAATGTCGGGTGTAAAGTCCTCTGGATGTTGATTTACCGCGTATTTGCCCTGCTGGACAAACACGGTGGTCAAGATATCTCCCAGCTTTGCATGGCTATCCGCGAGAATTTGCGGTTTGTCGTCGATCATAACATATTGGTCTGCCGGGAAGCGGTGAGTGATCTCATCGAGATGTTGTTGTTTGTGCTTGTAGATCAGCACACGGCCCTCGACGGTCTCCGCCAGGTTGCTGAGATAAATCTTTTCGGCCTGAAAGAACATATCGCCGTCCGAGACGATTACGGTCAACCCCAGCGTTCTGAGGTGATGCAGTGTTTCCAGCGCGTAGGGATACAATTTGTCAAAGAATGGGTAGTTATCGAAGATCGAGTGTACTTGCCGGTAGGTTCCCTCATCAAGCACATTCAGAGGAGTTTCTTCACGCAGTCGTTGCAGGGAAAGTGGGATGTTGACGACTCCCGATTCTTCGCGCGCCTGCTCATAGATCTCCCAGAAGCGCGTGGTCAAGTGTTCACCCATCTGCACTTTGAGATGCTCATCATAGTCCTCTTTGATATCGTCATTGGCGATCAGGGTGTTATCTACATCAAGTAAAAAAACCAGTGTTGGCAAATTCCACCTACTTTCAGCTTGCTTTTCTACCCTTACTTTCGTGCATTGCTATGCTAGCGCTATTTCAACGTCATGCTAATATTACTTTCCCTGACATGCAATGGCAAGAGGACATAAAACGTAGAGCCTGCTTGCGGCGTGCTTTCAACCCAAACGCGGCCTTTGTGCCGGGCAACCAGTTCTTTGACAATATAGAGTCCAATGCCAAGCCTGCCGGATAAACTCTCTGAATTGCTCGCGTGATGAAATCGCTCGAAGATATGCGCCAGTTTGCCCGGAGAAATGCCGACGCCGGCGTCTTTTACCCATAGCACGATTTCGCCGGGTATGTCGGGGTTATATCTTATCCCGACCTCGACTTCACTCCCCGGCGGGCTAAATTTCAAGGCGTTTGTAATCAGGTTGCTGAGGGCCTGTTTTATACGCTCTTTATCAAAGTAGCCCTCTATTGTATCACTGGTCACGAGACCATCCAGTTGCAGGTGAATCGAATGGTGAAGCGAAGTGATAGTATGACTTTCAAGCACTTCTTTTACTGTTGCCAGCAGGTCATGATGCGCGTAATTGAGCAGCAATTGTTCGTTTTCGATACGTGTCAGATCGAGCATTTCATCGATCAACTGGATCAGTCGTTGGCTCTGTTCGATGATCTCCTCGATAGCGCGTAAACTGCGGGGTAATTCCTGAATGCTACTGTTAGCGTCGAGCATCTGTAGAATTTCAGCCAGACCCTGAATAGTGGTAATAGGAGTGCGTAATTCGTGACTGGCGAGCTGCAAAAACTCGTTTTTCTGGCGTTCAATTTCCTTACGCGAGCTGATATCGCGGAAAATGATGGCGGCTCCGCTAATCTGACCATCCTTGGTACGCAGAGGTGCTGCCGAAATAAGGATGGTCATAATGATGCCGTCATGTAAAGTCACAGTGGTTTCTTGTCCATTGATGATCTCGCCTCGCAACGCGCGTATATACAGTAAATTATCATGTGCGCGTGGCTGACCATCTATTTCATCAACTTGATACGTTTGTGCGAATAGAGAAGCGGGTTGCCCAATAAAGGTCGGCATATGGAGTTCTTTAATATTTGCAGCAGCGGCATTCAAATAGCTGGTTGTTCCGTCCTTTGCCTCTACAATCATAACGCACTCTGGTAACTGGTCAAGAACTGCTCGCAGTCGCGCGCGTTCATGGTCTACTTGCGCGTGCAGGCGAGCGAGCGCAAGCCCTGCCGCGAGATAGCCAGCGCAGCCTTCCAGTGTCTTCACCTGGTAGCCATCGGCGCTGATTGGTGTGCCGAAGGTAGCAGAGAGCGTGCCTTCGAAATGGCCTTGAAACCATAGCGGGAAGCACGCGAAAGCTTGACTGGCTACCGTTACGAGTTGATGGTCTACTGGTAGGATACCCATGTTGACTGATAATGGCACATCTTCAATGATAATAGGCTTATGAAGAAATCTGGCTTTTGCTATGAGAAGATCGCTTTCGTACGAAACTTCCGCCAGAGAGCTAAAGATGTGTGTAAGATGAGGTGCCAGGTAGCTATGCAACAGTTCGAATACTTCTTGTTCCGGCCTGTCTATATGGATGTTGGCAATCAGCGGTTGCAGATTCTCGGCGATGACGTTGATGGTAGCCTGACCGGCAAGCTTAATATCGAGCGATTCTCGCACGCTGCGCGCTACCGTTTCGATCACTTCCAGTCGCTGACGTTCAATTAGCATGTTGTCGCGCTTTTGACTGAGTCGCGTTTGAATGCGCTCTGCCTGCTGGAACGCTTCAACGTATATGGTAACATCGTTGATGGTCGAGACTAATTGTTCTATCTTTCCATCGTTTCCACGCACGGGATAGAGTGAAAATTCCCAGTAAATGATGGAATTGTCTCTTGAAGTCGTTCGTTGCATATTTGCATGGAAAGGAATGCCTGTAGTGGCAACCTCACGAAACACGCTGAGAGTGCGTTCGATCTCAGGTTTGGGCATATAACTTGAGAGAGCGTCTTGTAACTTTAGTCCAATCACCTCCTTATTCGGCCAATCAAGCCCTGTTCTCTGATGCGATATGGCGTAATAGGCCGGATTAATGCGTAGTAGACGAAACTCGTATGCATCAAATAGGGCGATGCCTGGCGATGAGTTTTCAAGCATAAGTTCGTCAAAATCGATGTTTTCTATCAAATCCTCTTGCAATGGTATCACTCGACTTTTTTATCTAGAGGAAGCACTACATAGAAAGTTGATCCCTGCCCTTCCTGACTTTCCACCCTGATGTGTCCGCCGTGTAGCGTAACCAGTTCTTTGACAAGGTAGAGACCCAGCCCCAGTCCACTGATCGAGCGATCCATGTTATCAGCCCGATAAAACCGCTCAAAGATATGAGCAAGCTCGGCGGGAGGGATGCCTATGCCCTGGTCTTTCACCCAGATCAGGGCTATTTCGGGCTGTTCGTGAATGTGTTGCAAACCAACCTCGATTTTGCTCTTTTGAGGGCTATACTTGATGGAATTGCTCAGCAGATTGCTCATTATCTGTATCAGGCGTTTTTCATCGTAGTACGCGATCAGTATATCTGGTTGTTGCAGATCTTTCTTCAAGAAAATGATGGAGTGTTTTTTACTCGTAATGGACTGGCTCTCGATAACGTTACTTAGCGTTTCAACCAGGTTATGATATGCTGAATTCAAATGAAGTCCGGCATTTTCGATGCGTGTGACATCCAGCATCTCTTCGATCAAGCGGGTCAGTTGTTCGCTCTGCTCTGTTATGTGTCTGAGGGCGCGCTGGCTCACATCGTCCAGGCTAGCGCCTTGTTTGACCCGCATCTGTAAAATCTCGGCAAATCCTAGCATTGCAGTAATTGGAGTGCGCAGTTCGTGACTGGCAATAGAGAGAAACTCTGCTTTCTGCTGCTCGGTGCTTTTCAGGCGAGTGATATCCTGGAAAACGATCATCGCTCCGTCAATAGCTCCATGCTCAGCGCGCAGCGGCGCGCAGGAACTCAAGCATGTCACATTGCTTCCGTCCGGTTGTTCTATGATCGACTCCTCGCTGCTCATTATTTCGCCTTGCAGTGCCAGCTCAATCAGGTGAACCCAGGAGGTCGCGTGTTGCTTCTGTCCACGCGTGTGTGGGAGTGGTTGATTGTCTGTGTTGGTATTGAATGGGCTGCCCAGGAGGTTATCTAGCGACCTGCCCATCAAGTGTGCCGTGACCTGGTTAGCATATTTTATCGTTCTGTCTGATGCCGCGACAATGAGTACTCCCTCTGGTAGCTGGTCTAGTGTAATACGGAGGCGCTCTCGTTCGTTCACGACTTCTGTATGCAGGCGCGCATGCGCGAGCGCTGCTGAAATGTGGGGCACGCAACCTGCTAATGCCTGTACTTCTTCTCCATCTCTTTGGATATCGTGAAAAAAGGAGGTGGTCAGCGTACCCTCGAACCGGTCATGATACCAGAGCGGCGCGCAGATGTAGCCATGCACCCCCAGAGCAGACAAGGGATTATAGCTAGTTAAATTTTCTTGTACCGATTTATCTTGTGCATTTTCAATGATGAACAGATCACGCTGCTTATACATATGTGAGAGAATCGTTGGTCCATCGTATGGCACGGTTTGAATAGACTGTACCACTTGCTGATCATCGTTTATAAGAAACGCGTGAAGTAAATTCATTCTACGTTCCACCGCGTCGGCGGTATGAATATAAACGCTTCTTGGTTCGATATGGGTTACAAGGTTCTTGATCGTGATTTTACTGATATGTTCAATATCCAACAACTCTCGCACGCTGCGAGCCACCGTTTCAACGATAGTCAGTCGCCTGCGGTCTGCTTCCAGCAGGCGATTTGACGAGTCAAGCGCCGCGTGTGTGGCTTCAGCTTTTTGACGCGCTACTACATGCCTTGTGACGTTGCTTGCATTGAGAAGCAAATAGGCGATGTGGCCGTTTTTGGCGCGCAGAGCTGCGAGATTCCATGTCCAGTATGATGGAATATGAGGCGCATTGAAGAAAACATGCTCGCCTCTCCGGTAAGGTTCCCCTGTAGTTGCGACGTGGCGAAAAATGGAGAGAAATTTGTGAGCCGTTGACGCGGGAAGCCAATCGAAGAATTGATGACCGGTTGTCTGTCCGTTTTGCCAGTGTGGATCATTGTTCGCGTCAAGAATACGCTGGAAGTAGGCATTTGCTCTGAGCAAGCGGAAGTCCTGCGCGTCAAAAAGCGCAATTCCCGCGGGAGTATGTCTTAACATGGTACTTGCGTAGAGCTGAGTTTCCGCGGTTTCTTGCCTGTCCATCCCTGTCAATCCTCCCAACCTGGGACCACAATTGCTAAGCTTTTTGATTGTACGGAGTGTAGATGATTTTTTGAAAAGTGTCAAGCTGGCTGAAACTCGACAGTGCCGCTTTTGCCGCCGCTTTTGAGCGCGATATACGCCTGCTCAAGCGTGATTGTGTTATCGACGCCCTTGCACATATCGTAAATGGTCAGCGCTGCCACTGTTGCGGCGGTGAGCGCCTCTACGTCAACGCCAGTTTTGTAGTGGGTGCGCGTGCGTGCCTCGATGAAGATCAAACCTTGCTCACTATCTATCGTAAATTGCAGGTCGATGTGCGTCATGGGCAAGGGATGACATAGGGGAATAAGTTGCGGGGTCTGTTTGGCGGCCATGATACCGGCAATCTTAGCAACTTCAAACACACTACCTTTAGAAACCTGGTTGGTTTCGATCAAGCGGGCGGTTTGCGGCAGCATGCGTACGCGCGCTTTCGCTATCGCCTCGCGTGTCGCCTCTGGTCTCTCGGTCACATCTACCATGTGGATATTGCCGCTTTCATCCAGGTGTGTTAATTGAGCGTTTGGTTGCTCGGTCATCATGTCCGTCACTTTCATATACCGCTGCTTACTGTTCGCGTGAGGAATAAACAAAGGGATTCAATACATCTTGGTATTCAAATAACTCGTCTGCATTGAAGAAACGCGCGACCTCTATTTCCGCCGTTTCGAGCGAATCGGAGGCATGCACCAGGTTGGCTTGCACGCTCATAGCCAGGTCGCCGCGAATCGTACCGGGTGCGGCCTCGCGCGCCTTGGTAATGCCGCACATGGCGCGCACAGTGTTAACGCAATCGACACCTTCCCAGCAGCAGGCGATGATGGGGGTGCTGCGCATAAAGGTCTTGATCTCCTTGAAGAAGTCACGCCCGACAAGGTGACTGTAGTGTTCGTCCAGCAAATCGTCAGAGAGAGCCATCATCTTGATGCCAACCAGCTTCAAGCTTTTGCGCTCGAAACGCTGGATAAGCTCGCCGATCAGATCGCGCTGCACGGCATCTGGTTTGATAAGTACTAAGGTACGTTCCATATGAAAAATGTTCCCTTTCTTTATGTCCATCTATGACATGTTATTTTCATATTTGTCCGTTCCCATTGTACCGAAAAAGCCAAAAAAAGCAAGCCCTGGCTCCCTGGCTTCCCATGTATGATATGATCTTATACTAGAATAGTAGGTCTTGCCCTGGAGTGAACTTGGAACACATGAAGGTTATTTTTCGCAGTAAAGATTTTGCCAGCATTGATGGCGCGGGCCTGGGGTTTAACAATCGCCGTCCCGGCGCTGCCGCCTGGCATTACCAGGGGCGCGTGCAGCATCGCCAGTGGCAGGGAACATTTGAATGTTACTGGGATGGCCCACAACTGCTGTGGACGGTGCAGGGCGATGAACGGCTATTTGTGCTGGCGGCTGCTCTCAAGTCTCAAGGGTTGCAGGTTGAGGTCAAGCAGGATCAAGAAGCATAAAAGTGTAAGCAATAAGTAGCATAGAAGTGTAAGTAATTATGAACATGGATATGGAAATAGGCAGGCAAATTGATGAGCAGAAGCGTGTGCTGCTGCTGATGTCGCCCGCGACATACCGGGCGGGCGCGTTTTTGAGCGCGGCCAAAAAGCTCAACCTGGCAGTTGTGGTGGGCATCGACCTGCCTGAAACGCTCTCGGAATACTGGCACGTGCCGCTCGGTCTGGATTTTACTGATTTACAGACCTCTATTCGCACTATTGTTGATTATGCGCAAAAATATCCCATCCATGCCATTCTCTCGATCGATGATAGCGCGACCGAGCTTGCCGCGCTCGCCAACGCCGCGCTTGCATTGGCGCATAACTCACCGCGAGCGGCTGAAGCTGCGCGAGATAAACTATTGATGCGCACGCTCATGTCGCGGGGAGGCGCGCCCTGCCCCATCTTTCGCTCCTTTTACTTGCGAGACGACCCCGCGTGGATTGCCGGGCAGGTAGATTTTCCCTGCGTGCTCAAACCGACGCGTCTTTCGGGTAGTCGCGGTGTGATACGCGCCGACAATCCAGGAGAGTTTGTGGCGGCTTTTCAGCGGCTCAAACGTATGTTGCTCGCAGAAGGCAATTCAGAATACGAAACGTCGTTTCTGGTGGAAGACTTCATCCCCGGGTTTGAGGTCGCACTTGAAGGGCTGCTCACTCATGGGCAGTTGAAAGTGCTGGCGCTCTTCGATAAGCCCGATCCATTGGATGGCCCGTTCTTCGAGGAAACTATTTACGTCACGCCCTCGCGCCTGGACGATGATACGCAGGCTGCCATTGCGCGCTGTGTCTCGCTAGCCGCCGCCTCGCTTGGTCTGCAAGAAGGCCCGGTGCATGCTGAACTGCGCATCAACGAGCAAGGCCCCTGGATGCTGGAGATTGCAGGGCGTTCAATCGGCGGACTCTGCTCCACTGTCCTGGAATTTGGTTCAGGCATGTGCCTGGAAGAGCTGATTTTGCGCCACGCCACCGGGGAAGAAATCGCTGCTATCGAACGCAAAAATAACGCCGCCGGGGTGATGATGATCCCCATACCAGCGGCTGGCATCCTCAAAGCCGTTCACGGTGTCGAGGATGCGAAACAGGTACCGCTTATCACCGGCATCGAGATCAGCGCGAAGTTGAATTATCCGCTTGTTCCCTTGCCGGAAGGTGCGAGCTACCTGGGTTTTATCTTCTCGCGCGGTGCGACGCCCATGGAGGTTGAAGCCGCCATCCGCCAGGCTCATAGCCTGTTGCGTTTTGAGATCAGGCGCGAAATCCCTGTTTTGCGCGCGGTATGATATATATATACGATTGTTTACCACTACGGATGAATGCTTTCATACCGTCGGGATGTAATAGATGAGCGCAAAAATATCGCTGGAAGAAAAATTCCGTGAAAGCGGCGGCAAACGTCCCTATGTGCGGCGTTTGTTTGGACGCATAGCCAGAATTTATGACCCCATGAACCGCCTGATGAGCTTCGGGTTGGATCGCCGCTGGCGCGCCTTTGCTGCACGCTACCTGGCGTTGGGAACGGGTCAGGTAGGGTTGGATCTCGGCACGGGCACCGCGGACCTCTCCATCGCGGTAATTCGTCGTTCCGGACCAGGTACGCGTATGATCGGCATGGATATCACACCAGAAATGCTTGCTATTGGACGCGCGAAGATCGACCGGCTGGGATTGCAAGAGCAGATCGAGCTGCGTGTAGGGGATGCCGAGCATATCGATTTGCCGGATGACAGCGTCGATGGCTGTTGCTCCGCCTTTACTGTGCGCAACCTGGCCGATATCCGCCAGGGCTTTCGCGAGATGCTGCGCGTGGTGAAACCGGGTGGGCGCGTAGTCTGTTTGGAGATCAGCCATCCGCCGGGTAAGGTTTTCGGTTCGCTTTTCCACTTCTACTTCTACAAGCTCGCTCCGCTCTTTGGCACCATCGCGGGCAAAGCCTTCGAGGAATACAATTACTTGCCCCATTCGCTGACCACTTTTCCCGACGCGCTTACGCTCAAAACCATCATGGAAGAGGTGGGTTGGAGTGATGTGCGCTTTTATCGTTTGAGCAGGGGTATCGTGGCAGTGCATGTCGGCACCAAAGCGGCATGATGATTTGAAGCGCTTATTGCGCTCATAGACGTAGTACTATAGTAAGATGGCACACGAGGCAACTAGACAGGTGTAAAGGAGACAAGGGTATGCTCACGGAACCCAATCGGCGTGAGGTGAACCGTTATGGTAACACCCCCAACAGCATATGGACACGTCGCCTGATTATCTTGTTGACCATCCTGGCCGCTGTCGCTGTGGCATTTATAACTCTCTGGTTTGCCAGCCATATCGTCTCGTCGCTGTTGATATTCGCGGTTGCTGCTCTTATCGCGTATGCCATCGTACCCATTGTCGGTCTCTTCCAGCGTGTGATGCCGCGCGCTCTTGCTATCGTGCTTGTTTATGTCGTCGTGCTTGTCCTGCTTGGCTTACTTCTTTACTTTATTATCAAGACGATGGTCGTGCAATTGTCCAACCTGGCCCAGAGTGTCGTGGTAATATTAAGTCCCGGCAAAAATGGGCAGGATTCACCTCTGATAAGAATCCTGCTGAGCATTGGTATAACGCGTACTCAGATCCAGAATGTCGCGCAGCAACTTAGCAATCAACTGGCCAGTTTCGCGGGTACGGTTGCTGGTGGCATCGTTCCCATTCTGAGCAGCGTTGCGAGTGGTCTGGTCAATATGCTGCTTACTGTCGTGATCAGTATCTACTTGTTGGGGGATGGCGCGCGCGCCGTCAAATGGCTGCGTACCAGAACACCCTTCTCGCAGCAGGGACGCATCAACACCTTTATCTCAATTTTGCAGCACGTCCTCGGAGGTTATATTCGCGGACAGGTGACGTTGAGTTTAATTATTGGGGTAATTGTAGGGTCAGGCATGGCCGTTTTGGGTCTGTCATCCTATGCAGTCTTGCTCGGTGTGCTTTCTTTCGTTACCGAGTTCATCCCGGTACTGGGAACAATTATCTGTGGCGTCGCCGCGGTTTTGCTGGCGTTGACGCAGGGATGGTTGACCGCAGTGCTGGTGCTGGCTTACTTTATTCTCGTCCACATCATAGAAGGTTATGTTCTAGCCCCACGCCTGGTAGGGAAAGCAGTTGGATTGCATCCAATTGTCTCTCTACTGGCCCTGACCATCGGCGCTGAATTGTTTGGCCCATGGGGAGCCATTTTTGCCTCGCCTGTAGCCGGCCTGGCTCAGGCATTCACCGTTGCCCTGTGGATCAACTACCGCAGAACCCACATCGACGAATTTCCACCCGAAGAACAGCAACGTGTTGAAAAACAAGCCCAGGAGTTGGTAGGCGATGCTGTAACCACACCCGATATTCCGGCAGGTGATGCTGTTACAAAGAACGAGTGAGGCAGGTTCCGTTGTCAAAGCCTCCTTGCCTTAGTGATTATCATCTGCTCGCGTCCTTACGTTTCATCAAGTTTTGTAATCTCTCAATATAGAGCGGGCTGGTTCCGCAGCATCCACCGATGATTTGCGCGTCTTCCCGCAGCCACTGCCCGGCGTGCGCAACGTAATGCTCTACCTGTTCTTCATTGATAAATTCCCACCCTTGCTCATGCGCTGGCATGCCGTCTCCCTGGGCATAGACGCTCAGAGGCCTTTTGGTGATGTTGTGTAAAACTCGGAGCGATTTTGTGGCGATTGTGGGTGACACGCAATTAACGCCAAGAAAAAGCGGATCATACTTTTCAACTTCTGCGACCACTTCTTCCAGCGTTTCGCCCCCCAGAAGCTTTGCCTGTTCGTTCGTGCAGAAACTGACCGCGAAAGGCATGTTGAGTCTCCTGGCGGCCTGAATAGCGGTCATTGTTTCTCGTCGTGTAATCATTGTTTCAATTAGCAGAAAATCGACGCCGCCTGCTTTGAGGTCTTGCGCGTAAGCAAAGTGTTCTTGTAGCAAATCCTCAACTGGAGGGGTGAGTTCTGGAGAATAACAATCTTCCAGGGGGGCTATAGAACCGGCGATATAGACAGGATGGTCGAATTTTGCCTGTTCGATAGCCCGGCGAACTAACTGGCAGGCCAGTATTGCCATCTCGGAGGCTTTTTCAGCAATGTTCTGTCTACTAAAAGCGCGTTTTGTAGTGCGGAACGTATCGGTTATCACTATTTCAGCACCCGCATTGATATAATCCTCGTGAATTTTTTGCACGACTTGTGGGTGGGTCAGCAGCGCTTCCGCCGACCAGAGCGGCAGGGTTGTGGCTACGCCACGGCGTAAGATTTCTGTCCCCATCGCTCCATCCATAATGATTCTTTCGTTCTGTTTTAAGCGGTTTTGTAATTGCTTCGCATTATTCATCGGGTTATCCTCTTCTTTTATTCATAAGATATCACTTGATTGTTGCTTTGTGATAAGGTATACACATGTTATTCAATCACCTCTGTCAAGCAAGGAGCAGCGAACTATGCGGGATCAGCAGTTGGATAGCGAACAACAGGATCAGCAACAGATTGATTACACTGCTGCAAACGCCACGAGCAAGTTCAATCATGATTATGCCTACTACCGTGAAATATTCAACGGCTATCCCATGCCCTTCGCCTTTGTCGATCTTGATCTACTGGATCAGAACATCCGGCAGATCGTCAATCGCGCTCAAGGCAAGCGCGTGCGGCTGGCCTCGAAGTCGATTCGCAGCGTGGCTATACTGCGCCGCATTTTTGCGGCTGATACCTGTTTCCAGGGCATCATGTGCTTTACCGCCCTGGAAGCAGTCTACCTGGCCGCGCAGGGATTTCAAGACCTGCTTATTGGGTATCCGGCCTGGAACGAGCAGGATATCGCTGCTGTAGCCCGCGCGACTGCTGATGGCGCGCAAATCGCGCTGATGATTGACAGCGTAGAGCATGTCGAGCGTATAGAAAAAATAGCTGCCGAGTATGCTGTGCGCCTGCCCGTGTGCCTCGAAATCGACATGTCGATAGATATTCCTGGCCTGCATTTTGGCGTCTGGCGTTCACCTGTACGCGCGGTTGAGCAGGCGAAACCCATTTTGAAGCGCATCAAAGCCTCACCACATATCTGGTTGGATGGGTTGATGGGTTACGAGGCGCAAATTGCGGGTGTAGGCGATAATTTCCCAGGACAAAAAGCCAAAAACGCGCTTATCCGGCGGCTCAAACTGCGCTCAATTGCCGAAATTGCTGAGCGCCGTGCCGCGCTTGTTGCTCTGGCGCGTACATCAGGTATCAATCCGCGCTTCGTCAATGGCGGTGGCACAGGCAGTATCGCCTCGACGCGTGAGGAGGCGGTTGTGACCGAAATTACGGTCGGGTCTGGTTTCTATGCTCCCGCGCTTTTCGACAACTACCGCGATTTCCGCTATTCACCCGCCGCCGCTTACGCAATCGAGATTGTACGCCGCCCGCAACCAACTCTTTACACCTGTCTGGGCGGTGGCTACATTGCTTCTGGTTCGGTAGGTCCCGAAAAGCAACCACAGCCGTACCTGCCGCGTGGTGCGAAGTTGCTATCGCTCGAAGGCGCGGGCGAAGTGCAGACGCCCATTCGTTATAATGGGCCAATACCCCTCAATTTAGGAGAACCTATCTTCATGCGTCACAGCAAAGCCGGAGAACTATGCGAACGGTTTACACATCTGCACCTTGTCGCGCATGGAGCCGTTGTCGATACGGTGCCAACCTATCGAGGCGACAAGCAGTGTTTCATATAGCCTTTTCTCGTGATTTCATACTTTACGCACTGAATGAAGCAGAGGGTAATATTGGGTGGCATCTGGTAAACATGGCGATCCTTGCGGTCGCCATGGCTATAGACCTTGCAACAGCCCTGCGATACCGCGCCCTGCACTTGACATTGTAGAGGGGCGTGGCTACACTGATGAGGTAACAAATGGTTATATGTAAAGGATGATATATGGCTGTGACACAGGGCGAGCGCTGGCAGAACTGGTCAGGCTCGGTGCAGGGACATCCCCGGCAGGTGGTGATGCCGGGCAGCGTGGGTGAATTGACGCAGTGCATCGGTACCTATGCGCGTGATGGGAGGCATGTGCGCGTCGTGGGTTCAGGTCACTCGTTCACGCCGCTTGTGCAAAGCGATGATGTACTGATGTCGCTGGATAACTTGCAGGGAGTCGAGTCGATTGACGCTGATGGTGGGACTGTTACCGTGCTGGGTGGAACGAAGCTCAAGATGCTGGGTGAGGTGTTGCTGGCAAGTGGACTGGCGCAGGAGAATCTGGGCGATATCAATGTGCAGAGTATCGCGGGAGCTATCAGCACAGGTACGCATGGCACCGGGATCAACTTTGGATCGCTGGCCACGCAGGTAGAGGGGCTGACGTTAGTAACTGCCTCTGGAGAATTGCTGGAATGTTCGCCTGATCACAACCCACAAATCTTTAAGGCGGCTCAAGTGTCGCTGGGAACGCTGGGCGTTATCGCCAGGGTTAAACTGCGCGTTGTACCTGCTAAAATCCTGCATTACCAGGGGCTGCGTAAGAAACTGGCCGATTGCCTTGAGCACCTGGAAGAATACAAGCAAGAGAACATGCACTTTGAATTTTTCTGGTTTCCCTATACCGAGTGGGTGCAGGCCAAATTCCTCAATCCTACTGGCGAGCCGCCGGGCAAGAACACGCTGTGGGGAACATTCAACAAGATTGTGCTGGAAAACTGGGTCTATGGATCTCTTTGCGCTATGTCACGTGCCATACCGGGCCTTGCGAAAAGTGTTTGTAAAATATCGGGCAACTCGATTGCGAACGTGGATGAGATCGACTACAGCCATCGTCTCTTCTCCACGCCGCGCATGGTGCATTTCCAGGAGATGGAGTACAACATCCCGGCTGAACATTTGCGTACTGTCATTACTGAAATTCAGCAATGTATTGAGCGGCACCAGTTCGCTGTGAACTTCCCTTTAGAATGTCGTTTTGTGCATAGCGATGATATCTGGCTCAGCCCGGCCTATCAGCGCGAGTCGGCCTATGTAGCCGTGCATATGTATAAAGGTATGCCCTACCACTCCTACTTTTCGCACATCGAGGAGATTTTCAGACGCTATCAGGGACGCCCGCACTGGGGCAAGCTGCATACACGCACTGCCGGCGAACTGGCAACACTGTACCCGCACTGGCAAGACTTCCGCCGCATCCGCGCATCGCTTGATCCCACCGGTATGTTCCTGAACGACTACCTGCGCGCTCTGTTCGATACTGATACGCCAGTAGCGCCAGATGGCTCTGGAACACAGGAAACATACAGTTGAGTTAAAACAAAATGCGCGAAATTCGTTCTAAAATGCTTGACAGGCTTTTAGAACTGTAGTATTATACACCCTGTCAAGAGGAACCGCCTGTCTGCGCAGGTGAACCGGTGACAATAGCGAAGAGGGTACACCCGTTCCCATCCCGAACACGGAAGTTAAGCTCTTCAGCTCCGATGATACTTTGGGGGTAGCCCCACGGGAAAATAGGACGTCGCCGTTTCA
>DATLSI010000239.1:0-26557 GCA_035534255.1 Ktedonobacteraceae bacterium
CAGATCA
This sequence comes from Ktedonobacteraceae bacterium, assembly GCA_035534255.1. GTDB lineage: Bacteria > Chloroflexota > Ktedonobacteria > Ktedonobacterales > Ktedonobacteraceae > CF-113. Next base: position 8 of record DATLSI010000239.1, read on the forward strand.
TTTGGTTCAACTTTGTCCCGTTCAACTCCCCACACAGAAGCAGTTAAAAAGAGAAAGTAGCTTGCTAGATACGAGTTAAGCACCCCGTTGAGATATTGAGCTAAATATTCCTGCTTACGAGGAAAAGAAATACCATAGTACTCCTCGGTATATACAACATCGTCAGGAGAGAATGCAGAAAAAAACCCATCTGCATTTAGGCCACGTGTAGTAATAACAAGTGGAGCTTCATAGATTCGAACATCTCTTGGACGATGATACCGCCTCTCTGGTAAAATCTCCTTTAATTCGTCAGGGTCTAAAAGGTATGGTTGCATTACACCGGATGGTAGCCACTTCTTCCCGACCAATGCGGGGGCTTCTTTAGAGCCGCCTGCTTCTTGAAAGCCTTGACCGCCCAACCACTCCTCGGTTCTTTTCTTGACTAATTTCGGGTCTTTGACCAAATCTCTCAGAGGTGGGTACAAAGCCCGTAATCTAGAAATTAAAGCCAGGTCTCGCGCACTTCCCCACGAAGCTATCTTTAATGCATCAGAATCAGAAAGTACATGTTGAACAGATACTTTTTTGATGCTCTCAGGACCAATCTCAATTATGCCATGTCGTTTGAATGATTCAGTATACTCAGCACACGCTAAAAAAAATGTATTATTTCTTTCTGAATTACGACCCTCAGCAATCAAAATTGTAGCAGGAGCATCTGATTTTGGAAATAATCCCTCTTGCCTTAAAGCCGAGAGGTTGACAATTACACGAGGATTGAAACGAGTTAGTAATTTCTTCCTCGCCTCAAGAGAATCAGGCATATGGCCAAATAAAGGGCGACTATGGAGAATTAAACCAATAACAGTTTTATCTCTCGCAAGGTCAGCGATACGCCACATAAAGGCCTGATCTAAACTTCTACGGGTCAGAGGATAGTTCCGCTTTCTACAATAGTCCTCTGCTAAATAATTGGTTGTCTTTCTTCTCCATGGTGGATTGCCTACTATTGCCTGAAAGTTTTTAGCAGCAAATGGCTCTTTTTCGTTAAACGAGGCATGCGTATCAAAGGCATCTGCGTCGAAAAGATTTTTCTCTCGCAAGCTATGAAACTTTATCTTATCTAAAGATTGCAAATCGGGATCGAGTTCTAACGCAGTAAGATAAAGGCTAAAGGCGGCAATTTGTATTGCCTCTTTGCTAATATCAACTCCATAAATCTGATTATAGAGTGTATCACGTACTAATTCACGAGACCATTCCTCTCCATTAGCAACGCGGCAAGCTACCAGGCGGCGTAAAGATTCGACAAGAAATACGCCAGAGCCACAAGACATATCCAAAATATTTGCATTCGCAGGTAATTGTTTGAAAACTTCTGAAAGGACCAGATCAACTAGATTAATAGGTGTGTAGTAAGTACTGCGTTCTCGGGCTAACAATGAATTACTTGAATGGATAAACTTTTCATAAATAGAACTGATCAATTCTATTGGTATAACATCAAACTTATAAGGCCAAAGCCGCCGTTGACCGGTCTTCATTTCCACTCCGGACAGGAAATTACCCACTTTGGCAAGATGCAGATCATCATCTACTAAATCTCGTTCGTGTATGATGTGTCCATTCTCATCTTTATGTTCTAACGGAAACAAATCTCCATTAAAAGTTTTACGTACCCACTCAAATATCTCGTATGTAGCGGATTTAGCAAAAGAAGAAGAAAGCAGTTCAACAAAGTTCTCAACGCTGAAACGTTCCTGGAAAAATTTGGTGCCAAGTATACCTCTACCTTGGAGATATGCGACAAAGATAGAGCGACCTAATAAGGCATGAGCAACAGTTGTTTTAAGCCCTGCTTTCACAAGAAGGCTCTCCACCTCTTCAAGATCAGCTAAAAGAGACTCATCAACCCTTTGACGGCGATCTATTTGTCTAGCTTTCTCATGTTCCCAAAATCTACCAGATTCTATTTGAAGGCGACCAGCAAAATCATTGAGTTGTTGTAGGCCGCTCTCAGTTTGTTCGAATATATCTATGAGATGTTTCCTGGCATCCGTCTCATTGTCTGGACTAGGTCTGGCATAACAATTATACAGCAGTACTTTCGTAGGAGTAACAATCCATAACATCGGAGCTAACCCCTGATTCCAGGCAATTTTACGTAGTTGCGCTATTTCGGCGGGATCAGGATTAGCTTGAGCAAGGCTAGTGAAATAAATACAAGGAGAACCAGATAGTTCAAATATTGCGGTTGCATTCAGTTTTGTAGGGTCAATGACGCTACTGTATTTTATACGTTTTTCAAGTGAATCAGCATTATTTTGACGAAGATTGACTGTTTCAATGATACCTATCGTAGGCTTGCCATCACGGTAAAATCCTGTGTATTCCATCATCTTTTTATAAACAGAGGTTAAGTGCCCGTTTGTAGTCTTGATATCTTCACTCACTATATGCTCCTTTCTGGATGATGGTAGTTCTTAGTATATTACAAAAAGTCAACATCTGCTAGCAAAATGGTCAAATTATGCCATAAGCAAACAATATGTTCTTACTATACTATTCTAATACCAGCATGGATCTGCGGATGTGCTAACCATGCCGAGGTCTGTTATAATAATTAGGCTAGGATAAGAACCTTCTTGATGATACAGAAACAAGGGAAATAACTTGCACTTAGACGTTTACTTTACCCCCTCAGCCATCGTTATGGACACCAGCAGCGCGAATGACATCTACATCGTCATCGATATCATTCGCGCTACGACCAGCATGGCGGTCATGTTCGACCAGGGCGCGGCGCGCGTGCTGGCGGCGAGCAGCGTTGAGCAGGCGCGCGAGGCGGCGCAAAAGATACCGGGCCGTCTACTGTGCGGCGAGCGCAACGTGCAGCGCATCCCCGGCTTTGACTACGGCAATTCGCCTGTGCAGTACTCGCAACTCGACTTGAGCGGGCGCGAACTGATAATGACCACCACTAACGGCACGCGCGCCTTTTATGCCTGCCCTGAGCAATCCTTGCGCCTGGCAGGCAGTTTTTATAACGCCGCAGCGGTCATCACACACGCGCTGGAGCAGGCGAAAACGCGCGCCTGCGATATCCACATCGTCTGTTCGGGAGAGACCGATTACTTCGGGCTGGATGACGCGGTATGCGCCGGCTATCTCGCGCTGCAAATGCAGCACCAGCAGGCCGACCTGCGCCTGTGGGAAAGCGCGAGCGCGGCAATCGCGCTCTACAGGGCATTCAAACCGCCGAGAGTGCTGGATTTCAGTAACGCCGCGCGCGCCGTCATCGAAGGTGGCTTGCCAGATGATCCACCCTTTTGCCTGCGCACCAGCGTCAGCAATAGCGTGCCAGTAGTGGTCGGGCGCGAGCAAGCAACGGGCCTGCTGGTAATCGAACGCAACGCGTAGGGGTATGTATCCTTACGCGCCAGGAGGTTGAAGCGGCAGATAGACGTAGAAGGTCGAACCGCGTCCTTCGACCGTTTCAACGCGGACTTGCCCGCCATGCCGCGTGACAAATTCATGCACCAGGTAGAGGCCAATGCCGAAGCCGCTAATCGAGCGATCAAGATTACCGGCGCGGTGAAAACGCTCAAAGATGTGTGGGACCTCGTCGGCGGCGATGCCCACGCCTGCATCCTTCACCCACAACAACGCTTCACCGGGATGCGCCGCGTCGTAGCGCAACCCAACCTCAATCTCGCTGCCAGGCGAACTATATTTCGCCGCGTTGCTGATCAAATTGTTCATGACCTGTCCGATGCGATCGCGGTCGAAATACCCCGGCAAGCCCTCTTTTGGGTGAAGTCCTTCCACAACGAGCTTGAGTGGACGATTCTTATTAATGAGCGACTGCGTTTCTATCACGTAGTTAAGCATCTCAAGCAAATCGTTTTGTTCGATTTGCAGAGGCATTTGATCGATCTCGATGCGCGACAACTCGATCATATCTTCGATCAAGCGTGTGAGGCGCTGACTCTGCTGGATGATCTCGCGAATGGCGCGCGTGGTACGCGGGGTATTGAGACTCTGCCCCCTGTTAATCATCATCTGCAGGATATCGGCCAGGCCCATCAACGCGGTAATCGGGGTGCGCAGTTCATGGCTGGCTATGGATAGAAACTCGTTCTTTTGTTGTTCGATACTCTTGCGCTGCGTAATATCCTCAACCACATTCACCGCGCCATCCAACTCGCCCTTACTATTGCGAATCGGTGAGACTGAATCGCGCAGTACCTTCGTCTTTCCACCGGGCAATGTCAACCACATCTCACGGCTTATAGCCGTCCCGCTACGTAATGCGGACGCAATCGCGATCTCCTCCGGGGGAATTGCATGTCCCTGCGCGTCATGAAACTGGAAGCGATGAGCGCGTTCGAGCATAGGCGTGGAGCTATATTCCTCTACATCTTCGGCTCCATACATCTGCTGCGCCGCCGAGTTCATTTGCAATATGTAACCATCGCGATCATAGACGACCACGCCCTCAACCATTGACTCGATGATGGCTTCCATTCTGCAGGCGCGCGTCTGAGCATCACGCGTCATATCTTCCAGTTCAAGCTCCATGAGCGCGCGTTCGGTCACATCTCGTACTACCGAGACCGCCCCTATAATGGTGCCGCGCTTGTCGCGCAGGGGAGAACCGCTAATGCTTATATATATCTGGCGTCCATCAAAAGTACGAATCATACTCTGCATGCGTTCAGAGTCGGTAAATACCTCACCTTTCAACATGCGTGTGATGGGCCACTGCTCCCTTGGCACCAGGTTACCATCGAAGTCACATAATTGATAGGCTGCCAGACGTTGATCGGCATCGATCGCGACATACTCATCTTTATTCTCAATACCGACCATCATCTGGGCTACCCTATTCGCATGGAGAATACGACCCCGCGCATCATAGACCCAGACAGCATCTACAATGGACTCGAGGATGGTTTCCAGGCTTGACGCATATTCACTTACTGGTATCACTCACCACCTCTAACTATCTAACACAGACCTTCCCCCTGCGAAACGTGAGGATTACAGGTGTAGAGTACTTTACTGGCGCCCGTATGTCAACTATTCAGTCAAGAGTAACGATTAACTTGCCAAAGTTCTTATTCTCGCCCATTGCGCGATGTGCCTCTACAATCTGTTCCAGCGGATATACCTGCTCAATTACCGGTTTAACGCGCCCGTTGGCCAGCAACGGTAAGACGCCCGACGCGAAGCGGCGCGTCACTGCCAGTTTTTCTTCGAGCGTGCGGGTGCGCAGCGTAACACCGCGCATCGAAATGCGTTTCTGCATCAACATCCCCAGGTTGACATCGCCACGCGTGCCTCCCATCGTCGCCAGAAATACCAGGCGTCCCCATAACGCCAGCGCCTGCAAGTTCTGTTCCAGGTAGGGCGCGCCGATGAAGTCAAGTACGACATGCACGCCCTCACCATGCGTCTGGCGCTGGACGCTGGTCGCAAAGTCTTGATCGGACAGTCCTACATCCAGCCCAAGCGCTCGCGCCGCTTCCAGTTTAGCTGGCGTGCGTGAGGTGCCAAAGGAAGTCGCGCCCGCCGCGTGTGCCAGTTGTATGGCTGCCGTGCCAACGCCACTGCCGGCGGCATGGATCAGCACGCGCTCGCCCATCTGCAAACCCGCCTGCGTAAAAAGCGCGTCGTGGGCAGTCATAAAGACTTCAGGCACGCCGCCAGCCTGGATGAAATCAAGGTTGCCTGGAATTTCTACCAGCAATCCCTCATGCGCCAGGATGTATTCCGCCTGCGCGCCGCCTCCTGCCAGGCCCATCACGCGTTGTCCCGGCTTCCACTTACTCACCAGCGGCCCGACAGCATCGACCTGACCCGCGAATTCCAATCCCGGTATATTCGACGGCGAACCAGCCGGGGCAGGATAGCCTCCCGCGCGCTGTAGTAAATCTGCCCTGTTGATACCCGACGCTCGCACGCGCACGCGCACCTGCTCGCCGCGAGGTTCAGGCGTCTCAACCTCCTGTATTTCAAGCACTTCCGGCCCGCCTGGCCGCGTGATAACTGCTGCTCTCATGATGATCTTCCTCCTGATTAATTAGAAAAGTAGGGACTTCCCTTTTGTATAATACAATAGCAGCCCACGACACAACCACTATTTGTGCCTGTTGACACATCTCACCTGCACAGCTAATATAGATGCACGCCGCAGCATGCAGGGACGCGTTTCATCGTGTCCATAGAGAAACGGGCGGCGCGGAGTAAACCAATGCTAACCTATGAAGATGTAACAACCTACTTTCTCAAAGCAGCAGCGGAGCCAGGGCTGGTGACGCACCCCGAATACTGGACGAACGGGCGCACTCTTGAGCGCGAATTTGCCTGTACCTGCCATACAGGAAGCTGTGAAGAGTCGGAGACACACAGTTCCTGCACCCTTTCTTTTACCTGGAGTACGCTGGATACTGCCCTCTCACTCGAAGGGCCACTCGGCGTGTGCGACTTCTTTCACGAGCCGGACGAGCATTGCCCGCACCTGCATACCAGTGATATCCCGCCACTGGCTGTTGATCTATCCTATCTCTCCCCGCTCAATAGCTCAGGCGCGAGCATTTCCGAGTCAACCTTGCTCTCCCTGGCCCAGATGCTCAAACTGCGCGCCAGCGAACTCAGCAGCCGCACCATTGAGACGCGACCGGGGATTACTATGATCTTGCAGGATAACCGCCTGCAACCCGATTCGCTCACCCTGCAACAGCGCGTTGAACTGCCCATCTGGCACCCCGATGGCATGCGCGGACTGCACGACGAAGCTCATACGCGCTCGAGCCGCTTCATCCAGCGTCACCATCCCACAACAGATGACGATGAAGAAGATGAAGACGAAACCGAAGTAGTGGCGGATAATCCCCGCCCTGAAGAATGGCTGCCCCAGGTCATGATCGATGTTTGCCAGGACATCCTGCAGGTGCTCGACGCCTTCGACACCGTCCGCATGCATAAAAATATGTAAAGCCTGCTTCCCACGCCGCTGCCAGGGCTTGTCCCCGCCCTGGCTCGCTAATACATGCGATGTGGTTTGCGCCGCTCGCCGGGCAGCAGCACATCGAGCGCGTCATCGATGGTTACAACGCCTTCCAGCGTACCTGCCTCGCTCACCACGGGAACCGCCAGGAAATTGTATTTGGCCATAATTTCGACAACGGCGCGTGGTTCCGCGTCCGGCTGCACCGTCACGAGATCGGTTTCCATCAGCTCTTGCAGAGGCTGCGCGCCATCGGCTACCAGCAACTCCCACAGGGAAACAATGCCCAGCAGCGTGTAATCTTCGCGCGCCAGGTCGGCGATACAATAAACGTATGCCAGCCGCACATTCTGCTCGCGGATATTTACGCGCACCGCCTCCAGCGCATCACTTACCGTCTTTGACGCATCGATAGCCACAAAATCGGTGGTCATAATGCCGCCTGCCGTATCTTCTTCATACTCCAGCAGTTCCTGCACATCCTCTGACTCCTGCGGCGTCATCAGGCCCAGCAGTTCCCGCGCCCGTTCCTCCGGCAATCGCGCGACCAGGTCGGCGGCTTCATCCGGTTCCATCTCAGCCAGGATATCGGCGGCACGTTCCGCGCTGATATTTTCCAGTATGTAGCTTTGCTGCTCCGTATTCAGTTCTTCCAGCGCATCCGCCGCCGTTTCGTCGTCCAGCCCTTCAAGCAGGCGCGCTCCCTGTCCCGGCGTCAACTGCGACATGATATCCGCGATATCCGCCGGACGCAGCTCCGCTAACTGCCCGCTCTGCTGATGATGCCTGTCCTCATCCCGTTGTTCTTCTTCAACAGGCGACTCTCCGATCAACTCGATGCGCTCCCAGGGAATAAGCGTTACAGGAGTGCGTTTGCTTCGCGCGCCCAGCAACCACGCCGGGGCAAGGCGGCGCACCAACCCCAGCGCGCTGTTATCAACGCCCAGGATACGCCAGTCATCCCCAAAACAGACATCGTTCACGCGTACCGCTTTCTTACGTTGGAGATCAATCACCTGTTTATCCAGCACATCACGCGCAAGGCTGATCTGCTGCGAGCGGGGGGGAACGCGTTCTACCGCGTCCATATTGGAGATACGCGCGGTATTACCCTGCCACACAACAGCATCCACACCAACATACCAGCGCTCATCCGAATCACTCTCAACAACAATAACCAGGTTCTCTGAACCTGTTCCCATTGTCGTAATAACATCAATAATTTTACCTGCTCGTGCGCCCCGGCTATCTTCCACGGCAGCGCCCAGCAGTTGACTTAGATACATCATCTCACTTTTCGACACGCGCATCCGGCATCTCGGACGGATGATGCATCGAAGCATGTTCAGCCAGTTCCGCTGAAGCCCCAATTACTTCGCGCTCAAAGGCCCTGTATGCCTCGTGCTGCTTTTCATCTTCCACGCGCAGGCATGCCCCGATGAAATCACGGAACAATGGATGCGGCCTTGTTGGACGACTCTTGAACTCCGGGTGGAACTGCGAACCTACAAACCACGGGTGATCCGCCAGTTCAACAATCTCCACCAGGCTATTATCCGCCGAGCGGCCGCTGATCTTCATCCCGTGCGCCTCTATACGCTTGCGGAATTCATTGTTAAATTCGTAGCGGTGACGATGACGTTCGAAGACAATCGCCTCGCCGTAAGCATTATATGTCTTCGTGCCCGGCGTCAGGCAGCATACCCAGTTGCCCAGGCGCATCGTCCCACCCTTATCGGCCACCTGGCGCTGCGTCAGCATCAGATCAATCACAGGATACGGCGTCTGCGCGTCAAATTCAGTACTGTTCGCACCTGTCAGGCCCAGCACGTTGCGCGCAAACTCAATCACGGCCACCTGCATGCCCAGGCACAGCCCCAGGTACGGTGTTCCAGTCCTGCGCGCGTAACCTGCTGCCTTGATCTTTCCCTCGATACCGCGCGGCCCGAAGCCACCCGGTACTACAATGCCCGCCACATCCTCCAGCAGTTCCGTATACCGCTCTCCCATCTTCTCCAGGGCTTCCGAATTGATCCACTTGATCTGTACATCAACGTCATGGTACCAGCCCGCGTGCCGCAGCGCCTCCGCCACCGACAGGTACGCGTCGTGCAGATCAACGTACTTCCCGATCAAGCCGATCGTTACTTCCGGGCGCGGGCGTTTGATGCGCTGCACCAGTTCCCGCCACTCCTCCATCTGCGGTGCCTGTTCAGCCAGCCCCAGTTCATGCACCAGGTACTCGCCCAGTCCCGCCTCTTCCAGGATCAATGGCACTTCGTAAATTGTATCCGTCGTCAGCAGCGGCACTACCGCCCGTTCCTCGATATTGCAGAACAGGGCGATCTTCTCACGCAAATCATCGGCCAGAGGATAGTCCGAGCGGCACAGGATCACATCCGGTTGAATACCCACGCGCAGCAATTCTTTGACGCTGTGCTGCGTCGGCTTCGTCTTCAACTCCTTCGTCGCCATCAGGTACGGCAGCAGCGTCACGTGCAGGTACAGCACATCGCGCCGCCCAACATCCTTGCGCATCTGCCTGATGGCTTCCAGGAACGGCTCACCCTCGATATCACCTACTGTCCCACCCACCTCAACGATTACCACGTCCGCGTCCGAATGCCGCGCCACGCTGTGCATGCGGTCCTTAATCTCGTTCGTGATGTGCGGGATCACCTGAATCGTCCCGCCCAGGTACTCGCCGCGTCTCTCTTTCCCGATCACCGCCGCGTACACCTGACCCGTCGTGACGTTATTGCTCTGGTACGCAGGCTCATCCGTAAATCGCTCATAGTGGCCCAGGTCAAGATCCGTCTCCGCCCCATCATCCGTCACGAACACCTCACCATGCTGATAGGGCGACATCGTCCCCGGATCAACATTAATGTACGGGTCCAGCTTCATCAGCGAGACAGTGACACCCCGATTCTTCAGCAAGCGCCCCAGAGAGGCAACCGTAATACCTTTCCCTACCGACGACGCCACACCACCCGTCACAAAAATGAACTTAGACATAAGACCCTCCTGGTCAACGCTGCGAAAGAATGACAACCTGGGTTTCTACAGGCAAAGAACTACGCATCACCGTCAGTTTTGGCTGCACATTCATTGACTCAATGCCCATCTCACGGCAAAACTTATCTAACGCATCTGGCCCATCGCCCGTAGCTGTAGAGGGGCGATAGTGCATAGGGATAACTATATGAGGTTCAACCTGGCTGATCACTTCTGCAGCCTGCGCCGCTCCAAGGACATGCTCACCACTGATGGGGATCAACAAGATATCGGCGTCCGCCACCTCTTCGAGTTGTTCCTCCTGCAGTGTGTGGCCCAGATCCCCCAGGTGACAGATCACCAGGTCATCCATGTGGATAACATAAATCGTATTGCGACCGCGCTCAGCCCCGCGTTTCGCGTCGTGATAGGAAGGCACGCCGGTAATCAGTACATCGCTGATCTCATACTCACCGGGACCTTGTACCACGCGCGGATTCCCTTCAACGCCCTCAACAAAATTATGCCCCGCGTGATTATGACTGATCGTCACAATGGGGGCACTTAGCTTGCTCAGCTTGAGCGTTTCCGCCTGGGGTAGACCCGGCTGAGGGGAAAAGGGGTCCGTAATCAATGAGACATTCTTGCCACGCAGCACAAAGCACGAGTGGCCGAGCCATGAAATTTCCATAATACTTTATATTCGCTTTTCTCATAAAGTCGGGCGGGGACCTAATGTCCTCGCCCGAAAGATATTATACCATACGGATAGGTGTTCTACAAGTGGTTGCCGGATACAAATCTCCAGCTCCCAGGGCGGGGACAAGCCCTGGGGGAAGAGGAGAGGGTAATTCCGACCTTCCTTAACTTGACGCCTATTGGACACCCACGAGGGGCGTCCCTACTGCTTGTTTAAGGTGGCTACAGCGACTTCCTCGATCAGCGGCCCGCTCACCGTCATGCCCCCACTCGCGGCCTGTGACGCGAATGTTAGCGAGCTATATGCCACAGTCACCTTCACTTCTCGCCCGCGCGTACCCACCCGCACCGGCGTCGATTCTACTATTGTCTTAATGCGCTGCGCCACTAATTCCGCTCCCTGCTGCTCCGCCCTGATCACCGCCGTTACAATACCAGGGCCGTTTTGCGACAGCATATCCTCCTTGCGAAGCTTGCCTTTCAACACCGGCAGCAGTTTGCGCGCCACCTCGTTCGCCTCGCGCTCCTCTCGCTCCCGTTGCACGTCGTTATGCTTCGCCCCTTCCAGCAGCAGGCGAAACACAATCACACTCTGCGCGTTACAGATGCGGCGCATCTTATACGTGCCAGCCTCCAGGTCCTTCGTCGAGGAAACCGCCTGCCAGATATGGTGCTCGCGCTTGCGCCAGTAATCATAATGGCCCTGCATGCGCGCATAGCCCTCCAGCCCCATCGCCGCCCCCGTCCATATCACCTGTTTCGGCGTACTCAACGCAAAGTGGCGCGCCCCGATCAATTGCCGGAAAATAGGCGATGCCTTCATCGTCGCAGCCTCGTATTTCTGCTGTTTCAACACCTTCAGATGCCCCGCGTAAATGCGCCGCCGCTGCTTCAGAAAATCGTGTACCGTCACCGGCCCCTTGTTATACACCACGCAGTCAGGCTGGTAGATCAGCCTGTAGCCAAGCTGCGAAATCAAGGCCTGGATCGAGATTTCATCCACCGCGCTATCTGTAGGGATGCCAGAGATAACGTTACGAAACGCGATCACCTCTCCCAGCTTAGGGGAAATACGCGCCACCCGATCGTGCAAACGCCACAGCAGGTGTACCGCGTGTCCCATAAACGTCGCGGGGTCGTTCACCGGCACCGGACGCCCGCCCACCATACCGATCTTCGCGTCTTTGAACGGGGCGCACAGGTATTCTATCGCTAAAGTTTCGGGGATCACATCCGCCCCGATCAGCACGACCACCGGGCTGCTGGCCTGTTTCAAAAACAGGTTGATTGCTGATGCCTTGCCCTCGCGTTTTTCTTGTACGCACAGGCGAATGCGCGTCTCTTGCTTCGCCATCTCCGCGACAATAGGTACCGTGCGATCAGTGCAACCGCTCGCCACCACGATTACCTCTTTTATACATATAGAAGGCCCTCTCTGGGCGAGTACCGCTTCGAGCGTATGCCCAATATTCGCCTCTTCATTATAGGCCATTATTCCTATGCTGCATTCTATCAATTCCTCGTCATTCGTCGCAGGCTTACTCTCCGTCACAGGTTTATTGACCGGGTTTATTTGCATGTCATTGACGATATGCGTTGCCATTGAAGGCGTCTCCTTTTATCAGGTATAGGATGTTCAAGGATTACCATGCAGGGCGGTTGCGGAACCGCCTTCGGGTTATCTTCGTTGCTACTTCATTAAGTTTGAGAGTAGGATACCATCGAGATAGTATGGGTCACATTGATAGACGGTTAAGAAATGGTTATAAATGCATCGATGTAGTTGTGAATTTCTTTAACCTTACATATTGACCGCGCCCCCCACACGGCATATACTGCGCTTGCGTCGTCAAAGTCCATTGACACATCCATCTATCATGATAAACGCTTGCTGGAACTCAAATTAACATGTCGCCGTTTTCCCTGGAAAGGACAGGCTATGCGTATACAGGAACATGTCAAGTTATCGACGGCAGCCGCGGTGGTCGCCTTACCCTGGTTGAGACAAGATGTCTGGATACCTCTGGTAGCCAGCATTGGTATAGATATCGATCACTACCTGTGGCATGCCACCACACATCGCACCCTCAGTTTGCGAGCAGCCGTGCGCTACTTTGGGCAAGCTGACCCGCCGCAGGTGCCACAGGCTAAATTTCTCCACCAGCCCATCGTGCTGGGAGCGTTGCTCTTTATCGCGCTGCGCCTGCGCTCGCGGCTATTGTTCTTAATCCTGGCAGGATTGCTCTTTCACGTCAGCCTGGATGTCATTCACATCTCTCAGATGAATGGATTGAAAAAGGCTCTCAGCCAGCAAGCGCAAGGCCGCTGCCCCGCGTGTGACAAGGCGGAAGCAGCATTGCAGCTACACACCGTGCATGTGGCCGCCAACATGCTTGAGCGCTATTCACCACGTCACTTCATCGTTTTATGTCCCGCGTGCCACGAAGAGGCGCACCACGCGACTAAAACCAGCGTTCCGGCGTTGTAATCTATCGACGGGCAAAACATTGTATGGTATAATCCCACGTAACAATCAAGACACCCACCCCCGTAGTCATTGGAGGGACGTGGGTGGAGCGGAGTGGATGGGTGGCCCCTCGCGGGCGTCCTCGTCCATCACATAGGAGAAAAACATTGGCTGCACAGTGGCTTCCAGCAATCAGGGTTATCCAGATTATTCTGAGTATCGTCGTCATCTTCTTTATCCTGCTCCAGGTGCGGGGCGCCGGATTGGGCAGCGCTTTTGGTGGCAACAGTTCAGGTTCGGTGTTCAAAACGAGGCGCGGCGTAGAACGGTTGGTCTTTAACCTCACCATCGTTTTCGTGATCCTCTTTGCCGCCGTTTCCGTGCTGGGCGCATTGCTCCGCTAAATTAAGCACGACCGGGTTGTCGGGCAATATTGGGACGCGATTTATCCCGTCCACCGGGGGAGGATGAATATGCAGGCATCTGTAGAGACGCGATTTATCCCGCCAGCTTATAGACGCCTCCGCGTGGGAAATATCCTGCTGCTATCGCTTGCTCTCTTATTGGCAGCTTGTAGCAGCGGCGGCAGCGCTGCCAGCACCCCGACGCCGTCCGCGCGTGTCACCCCCGCTACTGGTGGTAATGGCAGCATTACCACCACGACCAGTGTAACGCCTGGCATATCGCTTGGCCCTCAACCCTGTCCCAACGCTGTAAAAGTCCCCGCGCACTGGGATCAGATCATTCCCACTCAGCCCAACGTCAACAAAGTTGAAAGCGTCACCTGTGGCTACCTGACCGGCACTGCCAACTTGCAAGCCCTGATTACCGTGCGTTACAACGGCACGGGAGCCGTGCTGGACGTATATGTGTACACGCATATAGAAAGTCCCTCACCCACACAGCTTTTCAAGCTACAAAACCTCTACAAAGGCGATGCCAGAATTAGCCAGTACAACACCGTCATGACAGCCGAGGTTGACCAGAACTCCAGCGTCAACAAGGGAAAATCTAACGCTGCCTTCACACAAGACCTGTTCCGCGAATTTAATACCGGTTCATTCGCGCCTGTCTCATTTCCTGGCATCTACCCCGACATGACGCGCTTCCAGGCTGAAACCGACCAGGGGCAGGTCAACACCGGTCAGGATACATGGAAACTCTCCGCGACCCAGGTCGCCGCGCATTTCGCTACCGATGCTACCCTGCTTAACTGGTCAAACGTCAAAGCCAGTGTGACAAGCGGCGGCGGTTCTGGCGATGCCGAAGCCGTTGTTAACATAAGCACTTCCGCGCCAGGCACCAGAACCGTCGCACTGACAATACAGCGTCTTGAAGGCAATACCAACGGCGGCATCTGGGAAATAGTGGGAGTCGCATCCGCTGGTATGAGTATTAGCGCGCCGCAAAATCGCGATATCCTGACCAGTCCCGTGACTGTTAGCGGTACAGGAACAGCGTTCGAGGGGTCTATAGGGAACGTGACCATTCTCGATCACACCTACACAAATATCGGCCACGCCAGCGCGAAAGGCGCGAGCGGCAACGGGGCCACTACTTTTTCCGTCAGCGTGGCCTACACCTCCACATTCAAAACCGGCATGCAAGATGGCATCGTCATCCTGGACGCGGCGAATAATGCCGGTGGCCCGGTCTCGGCTGTAGTCATGGAGAAAGAACTGTTGAGCTAACCCTTCACAGCCACGATAATATCGCGTTTTTTTATGACGCGATCCACCGCGTGCTCGAAAAGGGTGTAGGGCGGGTCATTGAGGACGCGCAAGTGTGTGCTATTTTCGAGACAGGCGAGCATGTCATCGCGCTCGATGCGCGTGGCATTCCATGCCAGCGCGAGCGCGCCGCCGGGCAGCAGTAGACGTTCCCACACGGGCAAAGCTCCGCTCAACAGGGTTGAAATCTCGCCGAAATGTTGGATGCCGTAAGGCAGATCAGCCACGATGGCATGCATATGCGCGCCGCCGGGCGCGTCCTGTAAGTGGAGATCAGCCTGCACTGTATCCCCATGCGCCAGCACCAGGAGACGGGTTGCCCCTTTGTGTCCAATCTCAAACAGATAGCGTCTTCCCACGCGGCGGCCTTGCTCGTCTCGCTCTTTGTAAGGAATGTGTGCGCTATGCAGATACTGGCGTATAAAAATCGCCGTTGTCTCCACGTCCTGCTTCTGTTGCTCTATGCCGAAGGCATCATATCCGGCAGCCAGCGCCAGGAAAAGCGTTGTGCCACCACCCGCGAGCGGATCGAGAACGCGCAACCGCCCACCAGGTCGCTCGCCGCAAGCCCCGGCGAAAAGTGCGACATTGAGCAGTACGCGCGTAAAGACCTCATTCGTTTTGCCTTTATAACGGCGCACCTCAGCCATTTCTACGGGTACAAATGGCGTAAAAGAGTAATCCAGAGGGCGCAAGAACGGGCCTTGCATCTCCCCGATGTGTTCAAAGTATTCGTATGCCTCGCTGGTAGCGCCCAGACGCGCCAGCACATCGAGCATCAAAGGCTGCTCTGCATCATCAAGCGCAACCAGCAGATAGTTCTGGCCGGCCAGCTTGATCGGTTCAATACGCTGAATGGCAGGTGCCAGGGGGCTGGCCAGCAGTTCTGGCGCGGCCAGCTTCTCCGCCATATCAGCATACTGCGTGCTGCGCTGCGGAGTAATTTTGAGGGCGAGTTTCATACGTTCCTTATAGCTTAAAGTTTCAATCCCTCAAGCGGGAAGCGGCCTATTTAGCCAAAGACAGCTCGAAGCGACCACCTATGCATAATGCTTTTGCAGGATTTCCTCTTCTACCTCTCGAAAAGCAATCTCCTCTGCTGCGCGTCGCGTAGTACCTTTCGCCACCAGCCTGGTAATAGCCGCCATAACGCGCTGCTGGAAATGAGCAAAATAGGGCTTTTGATCCTCCGGCGATGGCAAAAGACGCAATTCTATATCTGACTGCCCGTAGAAATCATCTGCATCGGCTGCCAGC
The DNA here is from genome assembly GCA_035534255.1 of Ktedonobacteraceae bacterium. Lineage (GTDB taxonomy): Bacteria > Chloroflexota > Ktedonobacteria > Ktedonobacterales > Ktedonobacteraceae > CF-113. Next base: position 16,152 of record DATLSI010000239.1, read on the forward strand.
ACCATTAAATTCGTATAATCTTGAATAAGCATCTGACGGGCTGGCGAGAAAAAATTTACCCGCGTACTGGCGACAAGCGAACATCCCGCGATCCGATTCTCAAATAAGATGGGATAGCCCATGGCGCTCTCTTCCCAATCGGTTCGCAGGTACGGGGCAAAGCCATCATCATCTTTAAGGTTCTGGATGACCATCTTGCGACAATGTGTCACGACATACCCCGCCAGGGACCCGGCTCCCAGGAAATACGGCACGAGGTCCTGGCTGCTTTTGAATGGTGGGGTGCCGCGTCCGGTCGTCTCACGCAAGGTGCGCACAGGCTGCCCGGCCTGAGGAGCTGTACAGACCGCGACCGAAACAGAAAGGCCCTCCTGGTCAGTGTCGAGATGTGAGAGCATCTGTTGCAAAATAAGGGCTAAAATAGAGGTGGAGCGCAGGCCGCGCGGCGCGCTCGTGTAGGCGCTAAAAATACGGGCATAGAACGCGGAGGGTATCTCTTCTACCGGCTCCTCGTCCTGTTCGCCTGGTTGCTCGCGACTTTCCGGGAACTCTTCAGCAAATAAAACAGAGAACTCCTGTTTAAACTGAGCAGGGATGGCGTCGAGCAGCCTTTTGTGGTGCTGATAACGTGGTCGCGACTGATTGGTGGCCCAGCGTATGAGCGTCATTTGGTTGACGCCGAGCGCCTGAGTCATACGCTGCTTCTCATGCGCGTCTTTGATAATCTCGGCCAGTACATTGCGCCACGAACGTGCCTGTTGCATGGGAGCATGCTCTTACACTATTAGACGCGATAAATCACGTCCCTACGAAAAATACAAATGCATTGCGGGAAACTGGTCTGGCCCCGGCGATACAAAAGCGTAGAGGCCTGATTTTTCGCGCCCTTAATGCGTCTACTGCCTCCAAGGATAGCGCATGTAACACAACAAGTCAACAGTTTTTACGCATATTTAGCGGCAATTCGGGAAAAGAGGCCTTTCCCCCTTCTCACCACTCTGTTTGAGCATTACAATGATGTATGAATACATAACCTGGCATAAGCGACACATAGGAGTATGAATAGATGCATATTGTAACGATTGACGAGATGCGCGATCTGGAGGCCAGAGCCGATCACCTCTACGGTTTGTCTTCACCCATCCTCATGGAGAACGCGGGGAAAAGGGCGGCGGAAATCCTGGCTCAGCATATCCACCACCAGCGTTTATTGAATGAAAGCGAGTTCTTGATACTGGTTGGCCCCGGCAATAATGGCGGCGACGGTCTTGTTATGGGGCGCTACCTGCAAAAATGGGGCGGCGCGGTCAGCACCTATCGCTGGAAAGAGCAGCGCCTGTCCATCGCTGGCCATGATGTACCCGAACAGGAGACAGCAGCCAGGCTCGAAGAAGTATTGCAACGAGCCGGTTACGTTCTTGACGCGCTGCTGGGTACCGGGCGTTCGCGGCCACTGCCCGATAGCATGCGCGCATTACTGGGACGCGCGCGACAGGAGCGAGAGAAGCGCGACACGCTGCGCATCGTCGCGGTTGACCTGCCAACCGGTATGAATGCCGACACCGGGGAAGTCGATCCCGGCACTATTCCCGTTGATATGACGATCACGCTGGCCTGTCCAAAACAGGGCTTCTTCTTCTTTCCTGGGCGCGGCTACGTGGGCGAACTCTATGTCGGTGATATCGGGCTGCCCGCCGATTTGGAGCAGCACCTGCAAACCGAGATGATGGATGGGAAACTGACACGCAGCCTGCTGCCGCCGCGCCCGCTGGAAAGCAACAAAGGCACCTTTGGCAAGGTGATGCTGTTTTGTGGCTCACCTCCTTACCCCGGCTCGGCATTCCTGGCCGGCAACGCGGCCGGTCGCATTGGCGCGGGTCTGGTGACGGTGGCTGTGACAGAACGTATGCACCCCATCTACGCAAGCTCCATGCATGAAGTTACCTTCGCGCTCTTGCCGGACGAAGGTGCGGAGACTTTCCAGCATTCGTCTGCCCTCATCAAGCAGCTCGAGGGGTATCGCGTCCTGTTGATGGGGCCGGGCCTGGGTCAATCTTCCCATACGCGCGAAGTGATCCTCCAGGTACTTGAACACCTGCGCGCGCTACCGGACCGCCGACGCCCGCACCTGCTGATTGATGCCGATGGACTTAACAACCTCTCGGCGCTGGAACACTGGTGGACGCTGCTGCCCTCCGGCACGGTGATTACGCCACATCCTGGCGAAATGGGACGACTCTGTGGGGGACAGAAAGTATCCGGTGGCAGCATCGATCGATTGGAACTGGCACGCAATCGGGCCAAAGAATGGCAGGTAACGCTTGTTCTTAAAGGAGCCTGCACCATTATCGCCAACCCGGATGGGCGCACACGCATAAACTGGCTGGCCAATCCCGCGCTGGCGACCGCTGGTACCGGCGATGTACTGTCCGGTATGGTCGCCGGTCTGCTGGCCCAGCAAATCGAGCCATTCGATGCCGCCAGTGCTGCCGTCTACCTGCACACAGCTGCAGCCGAACTGGTGAGCGCGGAGATCGGACACAGGGGCCTGCTGGCATCGGATCTACTGGCGAAGATACCACGCGCCATAGTGAAAAGTCACGCGTGATGGAGTTGTTAACATTCACTCACCCGCATATCATGCACACCTTTATTACATAAATGAGGCATGATATACTGCCCATGTGAGAAAAGAGCAATCAACCGCCAGCCGAGGAGATAGGCATTATGCAAGGTTCTAACCATAATGAGCAACTGGAGCGAGAGCGCGATGGTCCCGAAAACATGCAGCAGAGTGAGAAACCCACGCCCAACACGCGTCCGCGCGCGGGTAATGCCGGACGGGTTGCTTTGATTGGCGCCTTTGTGCTACTGGTCATCGCTGCTGGCACGATAGGCGCGCTTCTGATCTTAAAAAATACCAGCGTTGGCAATACAGCCAATCATCCCGCTCCAGGCAATGCCGCTAACAGCGGACTGGCCGTTAACGCCAATGGGACCGCCAGTATCATCGACCAGCCGGGTGGCACAGGACACAATAACGGCATGACTATTTCGATTAACGGCCTGCTCACACCACCATCTGGCTACCAGTACGATGCCTGGTTCGTCGATACTACCACGAAACATAGCCTCGCGCTCGGCACGTTGAGCCTCAAAAACCAGGCTTACAGCGTGACTTATGCTGGCGGCGCAGACCTGGTTGGATTGGGCAACGAAATAGAGGTTACGCTGGAACACGGCGCTGCCACGGCCCCGACCAGCAAAGCATTGTTGGCCTCCACTTTTCCCCCACAGGCTTTCGTGTATGTCAGACACATGCTGTACAGCTTCTCCAACACGCCGGGCAAAATTGGCTTGCTTGTCGGACTGATTGAACAGGCGCAACAATTGAACGCGGTTACGCATCAGCTCACCAGCAATCCCAACGCGGCTCTTACACGCTGCATAGCGCAGAGCGCGCTGGACATCATGGAGGGGGAATCTGGCTCGAACTATAAAGCATTGCCCGCTAACTGCGCAGCGCTGGGGATCACAAACACAGGCGATGGATATGGCCTGCTCGGCGCGAACGGCTACATCGCCACCACACAGGCCCAGGACTTACTGGCCAACAGCCAGCCTGACGCTACCAGCAATATCCACGAACACTCCAGGCATGTTACCTACGGCTTGCAGGATATGAATACCTGGCTGACCACAGCTCAACAGGACGCGCTCGCCCTCATAAACACGCCTGGCAACACGGCGCAGATGCTGGCGCTGGCGACACTGGCAAACCACGCCTACTACGGCTACGATGCCAACCACGACGGCACCATCGAGTATGTGCCCGGCGAGGCAGGTTCCATGATCTCCTACCAGCACGGGCAATATATGACCGCGATGGTGCTCGCGCCCGTTTAATACGGAAATCATTTGTTGCCCCGGTCTGATGATCTTTACATGAAGTAGAGAGACCAGTCTCTCTAAACGCGATGCACGATGAGGGCGATCACGATAACCAGTACAACGAACGCCAGCGCGCCCAGCACAAAATACGTGTTGCGGCGTCCAAGCTTGATATCCGTGCTTGGCCCTTTGCTGACAACGGTCTTTTTGACTTCTTCCTGGCGTTTCTTGCGTTCATCGAGGCGCTTTTGCGCCTTTTTGCGCGCGGGAACGGGCGCGGGTTCGCTATAGGGGCCGGTTCCCATATGCTGCATACGGCGGCGCATATCGCGATTGTACGTGTCTGCCTGCTCCTGAGAGCTAGCGTTCTGCGAGGTTGGCATCTCTTTGGGGCGCATGGACCTCGCGCCTGGCACCGCCGTTCCGCCAATGGCTGTTCTGCGCGCTTTGCTACCCTGCTTGCCTCTGGCAGCAGCATCCTGTGACGAAAGGGGCGGGCTTACCGGTGCCTGCGTCACAGTTATTTTCGCGGCTTCCTGTTGTTTTGCTTTCGTATTACCTGTCCCTGTTGCAGGCTTGCGCGCCCCAGGCCTGTTCACTTTTGCCATGATGATATCCTCTTCTTTTGATAGAATGATTACACGTTATTTGGCACATCACAGAAAAACGTCTCTACGCCAAACTGCTCTTGCAGTAGTCCACCGAGTGCCTGCACTCCAATTTTCTCCGAGTTATAATGGCCTGCCGCGATAAAATTAACGCCTTCTTCCCGCGCCATGCCTTGCGTTGGTTCGCCTACCTCACCCGTCAGGAAGGTATCGCAACCACGCGCAATCGCTTCCATCAAATATCCCTGACCACCACCAGTTACCACCGCCAGGCGGCGCACGGTCTGCGGCCCAAAATCGTATACAAGTGGCGCGGCCCCCGCTACCTGTGTGACCTGCTCAACTACATCTGACAGGATCAGCCGTTTTGGGGCTGTGCCAATCGCGCCGATAGGGATACCGCGCGCTGCTCCCAGTTCGACCCCCTCGACGGTGAACCCCAGGCGATGTAACCACAAGACGTTATTGCCTATTGCCGGGTGCGCGTCCAGTGGCAGGTGATAGCCTAGCAGGGTGATATCGTGCTCAAATAAGAGCTTGAGGCGCACTTTCATCATGGTCCCGATCTCGCGCGGCATATTTTCCCAGAACAACCCGTGATGCACAATCAGCATATCCGCCTGCTGCTCACCCGCCAACCTGAAACACTCCAGGTTCGCGCTGACTCCCAGCCCCACGCGCGAAACTGCCGGGCGTCCAATGACCTGCATCCCATTCGGGCAATAATCCTTGAACTTCCCTACCTGCAAATAACCATTGAGATATTGCACAATCTCATCGCGTATCGCGCTCATTGACAATCCTTCCTGACATTGACAATTTCGGGCAATGTGATAGGTGCGAGGGCGACCGCAAGGGTCCCCTCCCATCCACTCCGCTACCCCCGCCCCTACTATGAACGATACTGCCATCAAATTGCATCACATCCCTACGAATTGATTTTTGACTCCATAAACGCTTTCGCAATACTCGCCGCCTGCTCTTTATCGTCGGGAGAAAGCGCGCCATCGATCACCAGGCCCAGCAAGTGTTCTTTGACCGGGCGCAGCCAGGGTCCCGGCGGGCGACCGAAGAGCGTCATAAGCTCGTTACCATCCAGGGGACTCTTGATCGGCACGCGCTCAGCCTCCTCTTTCAGGCACTGGCAACGCTCGGCCAGTTCGCTCACGCGGGCAACGGCGCGCGACACCTTGTCGGCTCGATAGCTGGTGATATCCGCTTGCGAAAGATCGAGCAAATCGGGCCAATCATCGCCACTATCGATCATGAGCCGCCGCACCGCGCCATCCGTCCAGTCGGACATGTAGGCGTTGGCGCGCATATGCAGGCGCACGATGCGCGATACACTCTCGATAAAGTCGCGGTCGAAGTGTAGCTGTCTCAGAATATCACGCGCCATATACGCCCCTATATCCTCATGACCGAAGAAATGCACCTTGCCCTCTTCAATGGTGCGCGTGCGCGGCTTGGCGATATCGTGCAGCAGCGCGCTCCAACGACAAACCAGGCGGGGCGAAGAACGTTCCACCACGCGCAGGACGTGCGCATAAACATCTTTGGTATGTATCGCACGCACCGGGCCTGTCGCAGCCTGGCTGACGCCGCGCAATTCCAGCACCTCGGGTACAATCCACTGCATCAGGCCCAGCTCCACCAGCAAATCCAGGCCCCTGGCGGGATGATCGGAGAGCAGCAGTTTATTCATCTCATCGCGAATACGCTCGCGTGAAATCTTTTGCAGTTTGTGCGCCTGCCCAATCATCGAGCGGCGCGTCTGCGGCTCAATGGTGAAGTCAAGCTGGGCGGCGAAGCGCACGGCGCGCAGCAGGCGCAGCGGGTCTTCGTCAAAGCGTTTATCGGGTTCGTTGCCGACCGCGCACAACACATGCGCTTCGAGGTCCTGTCTTCCCCCGAACGGATCGATGATGTCGCCCGTCAACGGGTGCCGCGCCATGGCATTAATGGTGAAGTCGCGTCGCAGCAGGTCTTCCTCCAGTTTCGTGCCAAAACACACCTCCGGTTTGCGCGACTCAGCATTGTATCGCTCACTGCGGAAAGTAGTGATCTCAATGATCTCGTTGTCATAATGCAGGCGCACAGTCCCAAAGCGCTCGCCAACCAGAATGACAGCGCTGGGATGTGTAGGCGCGACAATCTGCTTGATTTCATCGGGTTTCGCGTCTGTCGCCAGGTCCGCATCGTTGGATTTCCCACGATGCAGTAGTACATCGCGCACCGTTCCACCTACCATATAGAGTTGTTTGTGCTGGGCGCGAAAAGCTTCCGCCAGCGTGATGATAATATCTACCATGATGAGCAATATGTACCCATTTCCCTGATCCTGTAATGGGCTTATTGTATCATGTTCGTATAGTCTTAGAAAGTAGTTTAGACGGCAGGGTACCACCGGTAGACAACCAGGAACCGGCGATGATCAGCAGAAATCCTACGATGATGACTGCGTTGAGCGATTCACCAAGCAAGGTGACACCCAGGAGGACGGAGATGGCTGGATTGACGTAAGTGATGACGGTGGCACGGCTGGCTCCGACCTCGGCCACAAGCGCGAAAAAAATCAGGTAGGCCAGCGCAGTGCAAAGCAGGCCGAGCACCAGTAGGCTTGCTATCACCCCCAGGCCAGGCATTTTGCCGGGAAGTCGTGTCGCTGCCAGCGGCAACAGCACGACAGTAGCGGTGGTACACTCGACGGCCACAACCCCCAGGCTGGGCAGGGCTGCGATGGCTGGTCGCTTGATGAGCAGCGCGCCGGCAGCGTAACCCGCGGCGGCGAGCAAGACCAACGCTGCCCCGAGCAGCCTTTGCCCATCGCCGGAAGCGTCGAGACCTAGCAGAGTAATCACGCCCACCATGCCGATCAGCAGTCCGACCAGGCGCAGGCCAGTCACGCGCTCACCAGGATCGAAGCGCAGTGCGAACAACGCGACAAGCATGGGATCGGCGGCGATAAGTAAGCTGGTAAGCGACGATGCAATGTGCTGTTCCCCATAGCTGATCAACACGAAAGGACCCACGATCTGCACGCAAGCAAGCGCGGCAATCGCGAGTACCCTCCCGCGCAGCTTTCCCAACACCCCGCGCTGGATCGCTACGGGTAGGAGGACAACGGCTGCAATCCCGACGCGAGCGCACACCACCACGATTGGATCAAGTTCCTGCACCGCAATCTTGATGAACAGGTACGGAATGCCCCACAACACCGACATCATGATGAACAGCAGCCAGCCCTTGCGTGTCATAGCCTCTCCTGCGCGTAGAATTGAGGAGAGCATGAGCAGGCGCTCCCCCGGCATGCGGATTACACCCCCTATTGTACAATGCCAGTACGGTTTTTTGAGTAATTTCCCAGGATTTCCTAATTTCTAGAACATATTTCCCAAAAACCCCTTGACAACCTTGCTTCTATGAGTATAATAAAAACAAGTTTAGAACAAATTATCTAATACCTTTGGCAAGGAGGCATATGATACCATGCAGACAAGGCAGGCTAGCAAAAGATCACCCGATTTTGATGACGAGGATGAAGATCAGTATTATGTCACCAGGCCCCATACCAGTGCGCGCCGTTACGATATACCCGCGCGGGGCGACACTCTGGAGCCACCAATTACAGAGACTGGAACGATAATCACGCGCAGACGCCAGGTCACAATGCCTGACTCTAGCGGCGGGATGATCTCAAAAGCGACTTTTCCCTCTTTCGAGGGAAGCGCAGAGGCGCGGGGCATAAAGAGCATGCGGCGCTCGCGGCATTTCCCCCTGGTAGCGATCATTCTGGGAATGTCGATGATGGCATCGCTGGCCATCACGCTTAGCGCGCTCGGTTCATGGTGGCAGGTCCACCAGGATGATGTGACCTATGGCAGACCCAGGACGTTCCAGGTTGATGCTGTGGTGGGACACAACGATAGCGCGGCCAATCCATCACATTTTATCTTTTTGAACCTGAACCGCCACGTGGTAATAATTGAGATGCCGGGCGGAGACCCCACGCACGCGCGCATCTACAGTGGCCCGACGCTGTTCGGAGATGGGCAGGATTTGACGCCTGTGACGGCTGAATTTCGCGACGTAAATGGCGACGGCAAGCCGGATATGATCGTGCATATCCAGGATCAAACACTGGTCTACATCAACGATGGGACACAGTTCCGCCCGCTGCGCCCTGGAGAACAGGTGCATTTGTGAGTTCTAAAGGCAGTGTTCCAAAACCACGTAAGCCTGAAGGAACGTACTCCTTCAGGCTTACACCCTACCACGAAACCACCATTCTAAATATTTCGGCCCTCTTCTACCTCTTCCACGTTTTCCCCACCCGCCGGTATACCGAGCCACCCTCAATCCCTACCACGTATCCCCTAGTTATGCGCGACTCACTTCAATCCAGCAAATCCCCTCTATTGCTGTTTCTTAACGCCTGCATCTCTTTCCCTGACCACTTTTCCCACCCACCGGCTTGCAGGACTTCCCCCCACCACTTAATTAATCGCCTGTATTATTTCGTCTCACAGGACAAATAATACCATGTTATACTGACGAACCCATGAACAGGGCCGACTTCCTCATGACAATTGCTTCATTTTTCTCGCTAAACTGTAAAATGCCTTCATTACATTTCTTTCATCAATTGCCAATCACGCGCGAATTGCTCAACGGTGCCTCTTCAGTTCCACTAGTTGGTATCGTTTCTATCATGTTCATGATATTATTGAGAAAAGCACAATCAACATAAAGGGCCATAAACATGCTCCATTCTTCTTTATTCGCTGACACCGTACAACTTGCTATCGATGATCACCTGCTGGTACTGAACTCAGCCGCCGATGCGTTTGTGCCAGTAGCCGCGCAGCGCATCCCAGCCGGCGAACTCGTGCTGGCCGAAGACAACGTTGCCACTTTACGTAACGCGCAAAAGGCCTTGCGAGGCGATCGCCTCAAAACCACCCGCTTGCGCCATATACCCTTTCACGAGTACCCCCTGCGCGAAGCGCCCGCGACGATGGATGTCGCGCTCATGAACATGCTCTACCAGCCCGCCAACAGTTGGATGCAATACGGCCTCCAGCTCGCCGCCTACGCGCTCAAGCCTGGCGGGCGATTATACGTACAGGGCGCGAAAGATCGCGGCGTCCTCTCGCAGGCAAAACACATGCAATCCCTGTTCGGCAACGCCGAAACATTGGAAATTCACAAAGGCGAACGCGTAATTTGTTCTACTGTAGGGACGCGATTTATCGCGTCCAATCCACGCGACGCGATACAGGACGCGATACAGGACGCGATAAATCGCGTCCCTACATTGTTCGCGGAGGGCAAATTAGACGAGGGAACGCGCCTGCTATTAGAGGCATTGGAGGTGCGCGTGACCGATGTTGCGCTGGACCTGGGCTGCGGGGCAGGCTTCATTGGCGCGTATATCGCCCGCCACGCCAGCAGGGGACAGGTGACGATGGTTGACGCCAGCCTCGCCGCAGTCGATGCCGCCCGGCGCATGCTCGAACAACAAGGACTGACCAACGCGCAGGTGCTGCCCGGCGACGGCGCGCAAGAGCTACTAGAGCAGCGTTTCGACCTGGTCGTGACAAATCCTCCGTTCCACGTCGGCGGCATCCAGACCACCGCCATCGCCGAACGCTTCATTCGCGAAGCCGCGAAGGTGCTGCGCCCGCGCGGAAGATTTTATCTCGTAGCCAACCGCTTCTTGAAGTACGAACCCACCATGCGCGAATGCTTCAAGGAGGTGGAAGAAGTCGGGGGAAATTCAAGGTTTAAGGTGTTGAGGGGAACAGTCTAGCCCTGCCCCTGTTGCTCTGCTATACTGTTCAAGCAGCAATTATATATGACATAAATAATGATAATGGTGAAGGGAAGTAGATGTCGATGCCAGCG
>DATLSI010000240.1:0-15533 GCA_035534255.1 Ktedonobacteraceae bacterium
GAGGGGGCTGTTCGTGGTTTTGATACGAAAATAAATCCCAGGTGAATGGATGAATACATTCTTCAGCAAGCGTAAGCGCCATCTGAATACTCTGTTTTCTTTCAGCCAGAGGGAGATTTACAAATTGGACTGTATTAGCCATTTCAATAGCCGAGGGGTTAATCTCAGCAGCATAGCAAGTCAATCCTCTTCTAGCAGCCTCAAATAGCGTCGTGCCACTTCCAACAAATGGGTCGAGAATCACGCTTGTATCTTGACTATATTTTTTAAGAAAGAGTTCGACTAACTCTGGTGAAAATTGTCCGCGCCAGGGGAGGAGGCTTGTACGGAACTTATTAGCGAGATCAAGACTCTCTTGTGGTATTGAATTTCTATCGTAGGGTATGTTTTCTAATTCTTCCAGGAGTTTTATAAGTGAGGTATTTGACGGGTTTGTAGTCGGTGTTACTTTGGTCGATATGTCCGATATACTCATTACCGACTCCCCGTCAAATTTATTCTTATCCCCGCGCTCCTGCTCTTGCCTATAGTATCATGCTATGATATGAATGTCACTCTTTTTGGGATAAGGATCAAGCTCAATGGAGATTCCACGTCGCCGACAACTGAACGACATCCTGTGGGGGCTGTTCTTGCTCAGCCACCCTGGGCCGGTGCTTTTCCATCTGATCGCTGTCACGCTGTTCGCGCTGCTGGCAGCGTGGCCGCATGTGTCCTGGAGCATAATCGCGCTGGTGATAGCTGCGCACACAGCTATGCAACTTTCTATTGCCATGCTCAATGATTACTGTGATCGGCGCGTGGACGCGCAGGGCAAGCCGGACAAGCCCATTCCGCGTGGACTTGTTTTGCCGCGCGAGGCGCTGGTGGCTGGCCTGTTGATGGTTGTCCTGATGCTGATCCTGCTTATCCCATTGCCGCCGCTGGCCTGGATATGTTCGCTCGCGTACCTGGCGCTGGGGCAGGGTTACAATCTGGGGCTGAAATCAACGCCTCTGAGCGGGATAGTGTTCGCCCTGGCGATGCCATTAATTCCGTTGTATGCTTTCGCGGGCGTGGGACATAGCGCGGCTTTTTTATACTGGCTGGTGCCGGTAGGTTTCCTGCTGGGAGTGTCGCTGAACCTGGCGAATTCGCTGCCCGATGTCGAGCAGGACGCGGCAAGCGGGGCGCGCACGCTGGCGGTCGTGCTGGGCGTGAGACGTTCATTCGTGCTGAGCCAGGTTTTGATTGTATTGAGCGCGGCCCTGATTGGAGGGCTGGCTGTCCTGAAGATTGTGTACACGCTTCCCCTGGCGCTGATTACAGCACTTATGCTCACTTGCCTGTCAGTTGTTGTGGCAGTACGGCTTTTCTCTGGCTCTGAGATGCCAGTCAAGAGGCGCAAAGGTTATTTTTACCTGGTCGCCCTGACATGCATTGTGCTTGTCGGGGGATGGCTGATAGGAGTATTTGCCTGATGCCATTACGTCTTACCATCCCGGAACGCCTGTTGGAGCATCTGAATATCCTGCCTGTGCCGTTGTTTGACGCGCCTCTCGCTTCTGGTCTCACCAAAGCGTTGCTCACCGCCTGCGAGCTGGGCATTTTTGATGCTTTGAACGCGCAGCCACTCTCGCTGGATGCGCTGGCGGAACGCCTGGATTGCCAGCCGCAGGGCCTGCGCCTGCTGCTGCAACTGCTGGTCTCAGGAGGCTATCTACGCCAGCGGCGCGGCCTCTATCGCAATAGCCGCGTGGCTCGACGCTGGCTGACGAGCAGTTCGCCGGTGAATGTCGCGCCCTATATCCTGCACAGTCCTGATATTGTTGCCATCTGGGATCACATGCCGGAGGTAGTGCGCGAGAACCGGCAGGCAATGCGCATGCCTTACGAGGAAGACCCCACGCAGCCGGGGACACAGGCAGCGCTGGCTCGTCACTACGCCGGGCTGGCGGCCCTGGCTATGGCGCTGGGTAGTGAGATCGTCAATCGCGTGCGCCTGCCGGAGAGCGCCGCGAGCTTGCTCGATGTGGGCGGGTCGCACGCCGCCTATAGCATCCTGTTCTGCCGCAAACATCCCCGCTTGCAGGCCACAATTCTGGATATCCAGCCCGGCATCGAAGCGGGTCAACGGATGGCGAAGCAGACGGGTATGAGCGATCACTTGCGCTTTGTGTGCGGAGATATTGTGCGCGATGATTTCGCGGCTGAACTGGCGTCATGCTTTGACGTAGCCCTGTATTTTCATATCGCGCATTTGCTGCCGCCAGAGATCAACGCGGAGGTGCTGGCGAAAGTGGGGCGCACCCTTAAGCCAGGCGGCACGCTGATTTTTGTAGACCAGGTGACAGATCAGACCCACCATTCGCGCCTGGCCTCGCTGATGGTACAACTGATGGCGTTGACGATGGCAACTGTCGGTGGAACCTGCTATCCTTTTGCGACAGTCAAAACATGGTTGGAAGAGGCAGGTCTGAGCAACGTGCGCCGCCATCGCTTGATAATGCCGGGAGCCACTTTGATTACGGCACGTAAAACGATTCAAAAAGGGTGATTGCTGTTATCGTTACAGATTTGCAACACTGCCATATGCTTATTCGTATATAACTATATAACAAAAGCGACCCGAAGGCCGCTCTGTATTGGAATGTATTCTGGTCGGGGCGAGAGGATTTGAACCTCCGACCACCACAACCCCATTGTGGTGCGCTACCGGGCTGCGCTACGCCCCGCTATTAACGAACATAGGCAGTATAGCAGAAACATGGTTCATTCGTCAATACTTTTGGGTGTTATGTCTTTTAGAGAGTCAGTAGGGACGGGATCAATCGCGTCCGCCCATGCCGACACTCGCCAACGCGGACGCGATTGATCGCGCCCCTACACATCACCGGGAAGGACAGAGAACCGATCTGGCGAGACGGTTGATGAAAGGCCAATTTTGCGGTATAATGAGAGTAACGAAAGGAATATTTTTCGGTTGCTCTGTGTTTCTTTATAGTAGAAAGACAGAATCTGTGCGTCATAGACTTCCTCCCACTCGGTTATCGGACCCAATGTCCAGAACAAAGGACTGCTTTCCCTGAGTGTAGGACCGAACCGACGGAAGATACTGATATCTTGCTGCTTGAGATACTACTGTTCATGGAGGGCGCAATATGATTGATTTACAGCCAGTCACCCCTGGCATGCTTACCCTGGATAATACACAGCCAGCGAATTCTGAACTGAGTCGGCAATACGACGAAATTGTTGATCGCTTGCTGACGAAAGATGTAGAATTTAATGAAGACGAAGAAGGAGAATGCCCCGGTAAGGATGAGCAGGAGCTAGAAGAGGATATCGCGAACATGGACACCGCGCCTCTGGAACTAGAAGAAATGCCAGAAATGCAAGAAGCGTTGGCCCAACTTCCTACTTCGCCCACACTGGAAACCGTCTCTATCCTTTCGTTACCGACGATGGGTGTCGAAGAAATCACCCCTTCGCGACGTGTGTCCATGCGCCGTCGTCGGTCCGAAGACGCGGATGAGAATACGCCTAACACAGCGGATGCCGGCGAGTCCGATGCCGTGATGACCTACCTGCGCGAGATTGGCCGCGTGCCGATGATTACCCACGAACGTGAAATTGAGCTTGCCAAGCGCATCGAGGCTGGTGATCGCGATGCCATGAAGCAATTCATCCTGGCGAACCTGCGCCTGGTAGTGAGCATCGCTAAACGCTACGTTGGGCGCGGGCTAACCCTGCTCGACCTCATTCAAGAGGGCAACATTGGCCTCATTCGTGCCGTGCAACGCTACGACTGGCGGCGCGGGCATCGCTTCTCCACTCATGCTACGTGGTGGATTCGCCAGGCCATTAGCCGCGCGGTTGCCGACAAGGGCCGCACAATCCGCCTGCCCGTCTACGTCAATACTGCCCTGAACCGCATTCGCCGCGAGCGCCAGCGTCTCCTGCAAGAGCTTGGTCGCGAACCCAGCGAGCAGGAACTTGCCGATGCCACAGGGCTTGACCCCATTCGCATGGTAGAACTTCAGGCCGCTCCCGGCGCGCCTGTTTCCCTGGAACTGCCCGTTGGTGAAGACGAGGAGCAGGAACTGGGCGACGTGCTTGCCGATACCGAATCGGCCTCGCCAGAGGATATTGCAACCACGCAGACCCTCAAAGATGAAGTGCAGCGCGTGCTCGAATCAGTGCTGACACCACGCGAACGCCTGGTGCTGCAACTGCGCTTTGGCCTTGGTAATAGCCAGGCTCACCCGCTTGAGCAGGTAGGGCGCGAGTTGGGCATTACACGCGAGCGCGTGCGCCAGATCGAAGCCGGCGCGCTGGCAAAACTGCGCCAGCCACCCGTGCTGGAACGCCTGCGTGGATAAAAAGTAAAGAGCAAATAAAAAACTGCGACCGCTCTGGTCGCAGTTTTTTATTTGCTCTTTACTTTGCCTAAATCGCGCTCAACGACGATGACGCCTTTAACCCTCTCCAACCGCGTGAAGAGACGCTGCATCTGATCGAGACTCTCGATTTCCAGAGTGGCGTTGATGAGCGCCGTTTGCTTGCTTGAGCTGACATTTGAAGTGACCGAGGTCATGTTGACGCCCACCTCTGTAACAACGGTAGCGATGTCGCGAATCAGGCCGGAGCGATCATACGCGGTTATGATGACGGGGGCCAGGTAGCGTTGATAACCCATGCTCGTCCAACTGACATCCACGAGGCGTTCGCGTTCGCGTTCGCGGTAGCGGTTGATGTTCTTGCAATCGGCGCGATGGATGATGGCACCCTTGCCGCGGCTGATAAACCCGACAATTTCATCGCCCGGCAGCGGGTTGCAGCAATTCGCCAGGCTGGTCAACAGGCCACTGACGCCCGCGACTTGCAGGCGGGCCGAGGCGTTGGATTTGGTCGGGAGAGGAAGCGTCAGGGTATCGCTTTCCTCTTTTTGCTCTTTGCCATCGCGCGCTTCGCGCTGCTGGAAGTAGTCTACCAGCTTGACGGCGGCGGCATGCTGGCGAATATCGTCGCCGCCAATGGAAGCCAGCAGATCTTCAAATGACTCTTTGCGAAACTCGCTCAGCAGCCAGTTTTGCGCGTCCTCATTCATTATCTCGATGCCGCGCATACCCACCACCTTGAGTTCGCGATCCAGGCGTTCGCGCCCGATCTGGA
The DNA here is from genome assembly GCA_035534255.1 of Ktedonobacteraceae bacterium. Taxonomy (GTDB): domain Bacteria; phylum Chloroflexota; class Ktedonobacteria; order Ktedonobacterales; family Ktedonobacteraceae; genus CF-113. The sequence continues at coordinate 5,155 of DATLSI010000240.1, forward strand.
TGTTGATATCGCGCTCGTGAATTTTAAGATAGCGCCGTATCTTGCTACGCGCGGCGGCTGTGCGCGCAAAATTTAGCCAGTCGCGTGTGGGGTGAGCCGAACGATTGGTCACGATATCGACAATCTCGCCGCTCTTAAGCTCGTAATCAAGCGGCACCAGGCGCGTTACCAGCCGCTCGCTATCGCCGCTGCCGCTTTCAGAGATGATGCGCGCGCCCGCGCACTTATCCCCTACCTTGGAGTGGATGCGATAAGCAAAATCGAGCGGCGTCGAGCCAACCGGCAGGTCTTTCACCTCGCCTTTGGGCGTGAAGACAAAGATCTGATCCTCGAAAATCTCGTCGCGCACAGCTTCGACAAATTCGCTGTCGTTGGTGGTAGCAGTGTGTAATTCGCGCTGCCAGTCGGCGAGCTGGCGCAGCCAGGAGAGCAGTTCTTTAGCCGAGGCGGAGGCGTGGTCGCCCACATCCTTATAATGCCAGTGCATGGCAACGCCATATTCAGCTATCTCGTGCATAGCAAAGGTGCGAATCTGGATTTCTACCAACTGGTCGTCAAGGCAGAAGACCGTCGTGTGCAGCGCCTGGTAGCCGTTAGGTTTGGGGTTGGCGATGAAGTCCTTGATACGCCCATCTTTTGGCTTCCACAGGCTATGCACCTGTCCCAGCGCGATATAGCAATCAGGCGTCGAATCAACCAGAATACGGAAAGCAATCAGGTCGTGAATCTGGCTAAAGTCGGCAGTCTCTTTGAGGTCTTCCAGGCGATCGACATCGCCCGCGTTGCGGCGCAGCTTCTTGTAGAAACTGTACAGGTGTTTGACGCGCCCTGAGACTTCAGCGTGCAGTCCCAGCTTTTGCATTTCGTCGCGCAGCACGCTGCATACACGCTCGACGTAGGCGCTCCACTGCTTGCTTTCAGCCTCTACCTGGTCGCGCGCCCAGGCGTATTTATCCGGTTCCATGACCTGAAAGGCCAGATCATCAAGCTCGCTTTCGACGCGCGAAACACCCAGCCGCCCGGCGAGCGGCGCGTAGATCTCGCGCGTTTCCTGCGCCATGGTCAGCATTTCCTGTTGACCGGCGGGATAGGCGTTCTGGGTGATAAGACGCATGGCGTGCAGCCGGTATGCCAGCTTGAGCAGGACAACGCGCGGGTCTTCCGACATGGCAAAGAACATTTTGCGCACGGTCTCGGCCTGCTGGCGGCGCAAGGCGTCGCGGATGCGCTGCTTTTTCTGCTCGCGGTTGTTCTCGCCGTCGCTTGTGGGAGAGTTTGACCCGTTCGTTCTATCGGGTGCGATGAATTGTGCCCCTGCGCGCTTCTTGCGCTCCAGGATGTTCAGGCGCAGCATGCTGCCCACTATGCGCGCCGCGGCAACTCCCAGCAGGGTTTCCACGCGCTCAAGCGTGAGAAGGTCGGCATCGATTGCCTCAAAGATCAGGCCGGAGGCCACACCAACGGCATCGATATGCATCTCTGCCAGGATAGTGGCTATCGCCAGCGCGTGTTCAATGAGCGAAAGCCCTTTTTCGCCGCGTGTCTCACCACAGGTGTTCCAGGCAAGCTCAAGCGCCTGCGCGACCTGCTCTACTTCTGCGGGTGACATGTATTGCTGGACTGTTACCAGTAACCTTTGTGCCTGTTCGTTTCCGAATACCTGTGTGTCGAAACGCGATTTATCGCGTCCACCTGTAAACATATCTATCATTTACGTTTTCCGTAAGAGACTATAATCAGGAATGGATGCCCCGACCTCGATCTCGCGTCACACTTACCACATTCTTTATCTGCTGCAAGCGTTCAAAAATGGGTTCGATCTGGTCGACGGCCTCTATCTCCAATGTAGCAGTAATCACAGCTTTTTGCAATGAAGCATTGGTAGTGGTCGCGACAGCGGTTATGTTGATACCCGCGTCAGCGACTACCGCTGCTACATCGCGCAGTAACCCGGCCCGGTCGTGCGCTACGAGAATGATGGGTGCCAGGTAGCGCTGCGGATCGATAACGAGCCAGTTGATCTCCAGCAAGCGTTCAGACTCGTGGCCGCGATAGCGGCGCAACGTGCGACAGTCGTTGCGATGCACAATAATACCCTTGTTCGGGTTGTGTAACCCGACGATGGAGTCCCCGGGCAGTGGACAGCAGCAATGCGCCAGCTTGACGACTACCTGTGGTATTTCGCTTTCGCTTGCTCCGGCGGAGTGATGTCCATTCTTCGACGTTTCCGTATCTGGCCTGATCGCGCCGCTCTGCTGCAAAAGTGGTGCCAGGTATTCCATCACCTCGCCCACCCCCAGGTCATCGCGCCCCAGGGCTATAAACAGTTCGTCGAGCGAGCTATACTTCTTATTGACGTTGACAGAAAGCAGTTCTTCGTTCGAGAGAACGCGCAATCCGGGCGCGCCCGCCGCTTTCAATGCCAGGTCCAGGCGCTCGCGGCCCAGATGCAGGTTGACTTCGCGCTCGTAGGTTTTCAGGTAGCGACGAATCTTATTGCGGGCCGAAGTAGTGCGCGCGAAGGAGAGCCAATCGCGTGTCGGGTGACTCTCGTCGCTGACCATGATATCGACGATCTCGCCGCCTTTGAGTTCGTAGTCAAGCGGGACGATGCGCGTTATCAAGCGCCCGCCTTCTTCCATATTGGTGATGACGCGCGCTCCCGCGCAGTGATCGCCAATATCGGAGTGAATGCGATAGGCCAGGTCGAGCGGAGTTGAGCCGCGCGGCAAATCTTTCACTTCGCCTTTGGGCGTGAACACAAAGATCTGCTCCTGAAAAATGTCACCCTTGACGGCTTCCACAAACTCATCGGCGTTCTGCGGCAGTTCGCGCTGCCATTCGCGCAATTGTTCGATCCAGGTAATCATCTCGCGCGTGGAAAGACGCGCGCCGCTGCGTTCCCTGAGGTACCAGTAACTGGCGATGCCATAATCGGCGATGCGTTCCATATCATGCGTGCGAATCTGGATTTCGGCCAGTTGATTATCCAGGCAGAAAACCGTTGTATGCAGGGACTGGTACCCATTGATCTTCGGTGTGGCGATGAAATCCTTGATGCGCCCATCTTTGGGTCGCCACAGCGCGTGGATATGCCCCAGCGCCAGGTAGCAGTCATGCACCGAGTCTACCAGGATGCGATAGGATACCAGGTCGTGTATCTGGCTTAATTCGGCACCGCTCTGCTCAAGTTTGCGGTTGATGCTGGACAAGTGTTTGGGCCAGGCGCGCACCTCGGCGTGAATGCCGGCCTTCTCCATCTCCTCTTCGAGGGCGAGACAAATCTGGAGGATGATGGGTTCGCGCTTTACGCGCTCCTCCTCGACTTCGCGTGCCAGTTGCGTGTATTTGTCAGGCTCAAGGTAACTGAACGCCAGGTCTTCCAGTTCCGCCTGCACCAGCGCCATACCCAGACGGCGAGCGAGAGGCGCGTAGATTTCTCTTGTTTCACGCGCTTTGTTCTGCTGCTGCGCCTGGTCCATCACACTCAGCGTGCGCATGTTATGCAAGCGGTCAGCAAGTTTAAGCACCACCACGCGCGGGTCTTCAGCCATCGCCAGCAGCATTTTGCGCACCGTCTCCGATGTCTGGCGGCGTTTCAATTCGCGTCTCAGGCGCTGTTTCTGCTCAAGCTGTTCGGGGGTTTCAGGCGCGTCGGCGTCCTTGCGGGCCGCGTCCCGCGTCATAAGAAATTGCGCCTCCCTGTTTTTCCCCGCCAGGGCCAGCATATCGAATTTCGTTACGCCATCCACAATGTTGGTGACGGCTTCGCCAAAACGACCGCGCAAATCATCCAGCGTAAAATCGGTATCCTCGACAACATCATGCAGCAGCGCCGCCGCGATGCCATCCGCGTCGATGCGCATATCCGCCAGCAGGAGCGCGACTTCCAGGGGATGTTGGATGTAAGGTTCTCCAGAACGGCGCATAATGCCGTTATGCGCTTCGCTCGCCACCTCGTAGGCACGTTGAATGATCTCCTGGTCGGATGGAGACAGGTACTGGCGCGTCTCTGCCAGCAAATCTTCAAGTGTCATCTGCGAAATCGCTACTGACTCGTCTGGATTCATAGTCATCATATAGTATGTATACCCCTGGGCGGCGAAAATCATTCATGGTACATAGTTTAGAACACAATCGCGTACAATGCAACAAAAATGTAGCTTTCGTGTAAGTATAGCATGCCACGAATAACGCATACAGCGCGTTACAAAATAGGAAAAGTGTAGCAAGATTGTTAAGGGCAACGCCCTCGAACGGGGATCGCGGGTTGGCAGATACCAGAAATCCCAAATACTGTTCTTTACTACTATAACGCGGAGATACACAGAAATATTCTGTGGCACACAGAGGAATATGAAGAGGGAGCATAAAAAGAGACAAAGCCGCGAAACCGCCTTGGCCTTATCTCTTCATGTTTCAATAGTGGTTCAATTCATGCGCCCATGCGCCCATACACCCAATACAGCCAGCAAATTGCCGACTCTAGCCGCGCGCCACGCGAACCTTGTCGTAGCAGGGACTGCAATAGACGGGGCGATCATTCTTGGGCAAGAATGGCACCTGCGTCTCCGCCCCGCACTCTGCACAAATAACAGTGTGCATTTCGCGAGGACCGCGTTCGGAGCGACTACCCATACCGCCAGACGTATTGCGACGCGCTGAGCGGCAGGAGGGACAACGGCCAGGCTGATTCATCAGCCCCTTTTGCTGGTAAAACTCTTGTTCACCCGCAGTGAATACGAAATCATTTCCGCATTCGCGACAATTAAGGGTTTTGTCTTCGAAGTTCAACTAGGACCTCCTTGTGATATGTTGGTATTCTTCCGGGTCCATATCCTTGCAGAGTCACCAGTTGTCAGTCACCCCAAGCAGCGCGGGCTATCATGCTGGACGGACGCTGTATGCCAGACCGAGATCGGATACCGCATGCTAGCATACACGATCTTTTTGTTATTTGCAAGAGTTTTCTTCATCAATTTATCTAATTTCTCGCATCTTTATGTATTTTTTATGTGTACTTTTCACACTAAGTATCAATTTGCAGAGCTTATTAACCTGGTTGAGTTTATAAACAATGGCAGGACTGGAAGCTGGCCACGCAAAAAAAATAGCGCACATATCGGGTGCGCGCTAAATTGTTGCGCGGATGGGAGGGATTCCAAGGGGACGCCCCTACAATGACCCGACGGATGCTCCTACGGGTACCCGCTTCGGAGTCATTGTAGGGGCGTCCCCTTGCGGGCGCCCTTTAGAACTCATCAATGCAAAAAAATAGCGCGCACCCGCACATATCCTCTATAGCGACAAGCGCATCATTCTCTGCTATACTTTGCTGCAAGGACAAAATGTAGTGAAACAGAAAGCTGGATAGCAAGGAGAAGCATATGGCTCGCGTGGCAATGTACCTGCAAGACAAGCATGAAATTCGCGAGGGTATGGCATACGCGCAGTATGCCGAGGAGCGCGGCTTCGAGGCGGTGTGGCAGGCGGAATCGCGCCTCGTGCGCGATGCGATTGTACCTATGGCGGCATTCGCGGCGGTCACTACGCGTATGAAAATCGGCAGCGGCGTGATTAACAACTGGACGCGCAATATCGGGTTACTTGCCGCGACCTTCCTGACGCTGGACGATCTCGCGCCTGATCGCATTATTTGCGGCCTGGGCGCGTGGTGGGACCCACTGGCGAAGCAGGTGGGCATTGAACGCCGCAAGCCATTGAAGGCGATGCGCGAGACAATCGAGGTCATGAGGCGCTTGCTCAATATGGAGCGCGTCACTTTCCACGGCGAATTCCATCACGTAGATGGTATTGAGCTTGATGTAGTGCATGGGCGGCGCGAACCGCGCAACGTGCCTATCTACATTGGCGCGACGCACATGGGCATGATGGAACTGGCAGGTGAAATCTCCGATGGCGTGGTGCTCAATTATTGCGTGCCGCCAGAATACAATCGCGAGGCCTTGAAGCACATCGAAATCGGCGCGCAAAAGGCCGGACGCAGCCTGGACGACATTGATCGCCCGCAGTTGATCGTGTGTTCGGTCGATCACGATCACCAGCGCGCGGTGCAGGCTGCCAAGGAATTGATTACGCAGTATCTCGCGCAGCAACCGCACATTGCCGAAGCCAGCGGCACGCCCCCTGAAACGGTGAAGAAGATACAGAGCATTCTGGGCTGGCCGGCCACCAGGGAACAGATTCACGAGGCTATGCAGTTTGTGCCGGACGAGTTGATCGAGCGCATCACGGCGAGTGGGACTCCGCGTGAAGTGCGCGCGCGGGTGGAAGAGTACAACCGCAGCGGTTGCACCTGTCCCATTCTTTACCCGTTGGGCGATGATGTGAAGCTGGTGATCGACACCTTCGCGCAGGAAAGCGAAGTCGACAAAGGGAAGTAGAGAAGCGATAAAGGAGCATGAATATGGATGAGGCAGCTACAACCATACCTCCCGATCAGCAAGATGCTACAACAAATACGACACCTACTTCATCCGATGATACGAATCTCCAACAGGCCGTTCGCGATGCTGCCGCGTTAGGTTGGGCGATGTCAGAACTGCTTGGCCGTTGCTATTCGTTGCCGGAAGAGATGCCCCCTGACTTAGACTGGAGCGGCGATCAACTGAATGTGCTCCAGGAGACCTATACTCCGCGCGAGAAGTTGCGTGCCCTCGTGCCATACATCCACTTCCTGGCGGATGCGCTGGGCCTCAGCTCATGCACTATAGACGATAGTGATGACCTTGATAATTCTAAGCGTTTCGTAGATGTGCTGGAAGAGAATATCAAACAGCTTTGCGGGAAGGTATCTGATCTTGCCGAGGGCGTGACACACGAAAAACTTCGTAGCATCATTAATAAACACCTCTTCTTCTGGGACTTACATATTCATGATACCTTACAAAACAGACCTACGGTAGTTCCAAAGGCATACCTGGTCGGGCGAACGCTCGCCGCCCTGCGCTGGTACATCGGTCTGCGGCATCAGAAGCTAGATGACGCGTTCCTGGCAAAAATTTGTCAGGAGTATATACCAATGTTGCAACCGTATGTAGCTCCCTACGCCAGCGGAGCGTTAGCGAACAGCGTAGAACTCTGGTGGAAAGCCTTTTCATCTGACCGGGTGCAACCAGGTACTGGTGGGCAAGCCCCTCTGGAACTGCAAAAACAGGCCGATATCTGGTTTTCTCTACTCACCAATGAGCGTAATCCCCTCAGTTTTGTACCCCCGGCTCTAGAAAAAGAAAGCAGGCGCTTTACCTGGAAAGTCTTGCAGCTCTACTGGCCATTATTAATAGGAGGCACCATTCTTCTTCTTCTGGTGCTGGCGTTCCTGGTAATAGTAATCGTCTCAAAATACGATCTGATAGCCAGGGCTATAGCGGGAGCGGCGGGCTTCATCGCGGCTCTCGGCATTACTCAAGCCTTAACGTCCAAAGTGGGAGACTTTATACAGAAAGCCACGACCGAAGTGACTAAAGGCTCGGTTATAAACAACCTCAGAGAATCCGCTCAGCAGCAGGCCGTAAACAGGTCAACCTGTATCCTTCCCGGCGGCGTAAATGCAGCGGGTGTACGGCAGGTAAGATAATATTATGGCGCGATGCGCCTCTGCTGCTTCTGCCAGGGGGAATGTCTGACCGACGATGATCTGCAATGTGCCGGTAGCGAGAAACTTCATCAGTTCCATGGTGGCTGCCGCGATGCGATCGGGGCGACTCATCCAGGCTGATAGCCAGTAACCGGTCACTGATAGATTCTTGTACATCAACCAGCATACATTTTTCCTTTCGATGCGAGTCTTGCTATTTTGCCTGTCTGAGTGATGTACTTTCTCAATTGTATCAGCATCGTGCCACTTTGTGTTGGGTCGCGGGCAACTGCTCTATTCCCCAATCCTCCTGTAACAGGTTGTTACCAACCCGGCAACCGCGTGATATACTTTTTTGAGCAGTGCATCATCCCGGCGCTGTCAAGGAGATGTTACCAGTTATTGCGATGAGGTCTAGCCTGAAGCATGGATGAACAACCAACGCGGCGGCTATCAGACGGAGAGAATAGCGTACCACCAAAAAAACCGCGCCGGCGTAAGTCGCGCGCGGGGCGTAAACTGCTCATCATTTTTCTTCTCCTCTTCATGCTGGTGGGAGGTGGCCTCGCCTATGGCTTCTACTACTATCAAAGCAATATCGCCGCCCCCATCTCGAACTTCATTCACCAGGTCAGTCGCGGAGCGGACGAACCGCCTTTGCTGGCATCGCCAGATTATGGTTCTATCACCGGGCGTAGCTGGAATATCCTGCTGCTGGGCAGCGATAACGACGGCAAGTTCAATTTTCCCGCGCTGCTGACCCAGGTGATGATGATTGTGCATATCGATCCCGACAACAATAGCGTCAACCTGGTCTCTATCCCACGTGACTCGTGGGTATACGTGCCAGAGGTGGGCGGCATGCACAAGATTGACCAGGCGTTTTTCCTGGGTGCGACACAACACAACAGTTTCGATGACGGTGTGCGACTGGCGCGTCTGACGGTAGAGAAGGATTACGGCATCACTATTGATCGCTACGCCTGGGTGGGTTTGAGCGGCTTTGCCAGCGTGATCGATACGCTCGGCGGCGTGGACATCGACGTGACTCATCCTATCGTCGATGATGCCTATCCCGCCGATACTGGTAATTCCAAAGACCCCTATGCCTACCAGCGTCTCTATATCGCGCCTGGGCCGCAGCATTTAGATGGCCAGCAGGCGCTGCAATACGTGCGTTCGCGCCATGCCGATCTTGTCGGTGACATCGGGCGCACTGAACGCCAGCAGGAAGTGCTGTCCGCGCTCAAAAAGAAACTGACGTTGGTGAACGTGGTAACACATCTCACGCAACTTATCAGTGATATGCAGGGCAAGGTCTATACCGATCTGAGCGAACAGGAGATGCTGGCCTTCGCCAACTTCGGGCGCGCCCTGCCCGACTCTGCCGTGCAACACTTGACGCTGGGGCCAGGTTCAGGCAACCAGGATTATGGCGATTTCGCTAACGTCTACGATCCCTCGGTTGGCGCAAACCAGAGCGTCGTGATCCCCAATTGCGCCAACATCCAGCCCGTGATGAATCGCATTTTCGGTCTGGGCGATGCGCAAAGTTGCAATGTCACAGGATCGGGGTAGTCACGGATGGAAGGACTGTCAAGCAAAGTTATGTGCTACAATACCTCCATGCAATACTCAACACTGGCAGGAGCTACATTGATCGAACAAGAGCAGGGCGGCGCGCGCTACGTACAGTTCGCCCATTTCCGGCAATTCCCCGAACTGGTTCATGCTTCGTTCACCCGTCATGGCGGATATAGCACATCTCCGCATAGCGGTCTGAACGTCTCAGTTACCAATGACGATAGTTTTGAAAATGTCCTGCGAAACCGCCTGCAGGCGTTACATAGCCTGGGCATCGAGACCTATCCCTGCGCTACCGCCTGGATGGTGCATAGCGCGGATGTGCTGGCGCTGGACGGCGCGGACTGGGACGACTGGCGCGCGGACTGGCCCTACCGTTCCTACATGGTAGACGGGTACGAACTGACCTGGACGACGAGGCCGCGTCGTAAAGCGGATGCCGTCATTACAAAACTGCGCGGGGTCGCGCTCGCCATGTCTTCCGCCGATTGCGCTCCCCTCATGTTCTATGATCCCGTGCAGAGCGTGATTGCTATCGCGCACGCCGGGTGGCGTGGCACCGCGCGTGGCATCGGCGCGAAAACTGTGGACGCCATGCGCGAACAATTTGGCAGCCAGCCGGAGCATATCTTCGTTGGCCTCGGCCCATCCATCGGCGTGTGCTGCTACGAAGTCTCCCAGGAAGTGCAGAGCCTCTTCCTGGGAAAACAACAGTTTGACAGCATGCCGACCGGTGAGCGATATCGCAACCTGGTACGCGAGTCAGCCGTATTTACAGTGATGGATGTGGAAGACCATAGCAGCCTGCGCCTCAACCTGTGGGAGACGAATCGCAACCAGTTGTTGTTAGCAGGACTATTGCCAGAACATATCGAGCTTTCTGGTATCTGCACCAGTTGCCAGAAAGACCATTTTTATTCCTATCGTGCCGAACATACTAAGACAGGACGTTTCCCGTCCATCCTGGCGCTGCGCCGGGAAGACGATGCACACGCATAATGAAGGGGCGGGGCGTCGTCCCCGTCGTGCGTAGGGACAGGGACGCGGTGCTGGGCGGACGTGGGGGCCTTGTGCCTGTCCCCGTCCCGGTTGACTCGCGGGGCCTTGCGCCTGTCCCCGTCCGCCCAGCACCGCGTCCAAATGCGCATCATTACCTTTTCGGTCGGCAAATTTCATCAGAGGGATGTCGAATGTTAAC
>DATLSI010000241.1:0-10441 GCA_035534255.1 Ktedonobacteraceae bacterium
TTTTCACCCCGAAGGATATAGACCCCTTACCATACTACTCGACAGGCCATGACCGGTATGTTACACTCTGGATAGAATAGTTATGTAGGAGGGCTTACTTAAAGTATGCCAGGGCCGAGGCGAACGGGTCGTTAGCCGAAGAATAAAGACGTCTTGTGATGAGCCATGGATCAGCATCAACCACGCGAAATAGACAGCGAAGTCGAAATGATCGACTTGCCGGAAGAGAGCAATGACAAAAGTCGTTGGTCTGCGCGGCTCTCGCGTGCCATGCTCAATGCGCAGCACTCGGAGCGCAGGCGTTCGTGGCGTATCGCAGAGATAGTGGGTATGGCTCTGCTGTCAATCGGGGTTGTGTTGCTGATCTTCAACAGCGTGCGCATGATCTTAAACCCCGCGCCAACCATAAAAAGCAGGATCGTGATTGCTCCTCCTACACCTGCTACTATAGATGACAGGAGTTTTATCTCTCTGAGCCACCCACTGGCTATCTTTCAGGGACATGACGGCTTTATCAGCCTGGCGTGGTCGCCCGACGGGCAGCGCATAGCGGCAGGCGGTCTTGATGATACCGTGCAAGTGTGGGATGTCCAGACCGGAAAGCGTTTACTCACCTACCTGGGTCATACAAATGACGTGGAGGCTATTGCGTGGTCGCCCGATGGTACGCGTATCGCCTCTGTCAGCCGCGACGCGACCGCGCAAGTATGGGATGCCAGCACTGGCAAGCGTCTATTCTTCTATCGCAATCAACATGTGGCCTTGTTCAGCGTAGCATGGTCGCCCGATGGCACGTGTATCGCCTTTGGCGCTGATGATGGCACTATCCAGGTCTGGAATGTCATCACTGGAAGACATCTCCTTAGCTATTCTGGCCACCGCATTACTGTAAAAAGTATCGCCTGGTCGCCCGATGGGACGCTCATCGCCTCCGGTGGTTTAGACTTTACCGTCCGGGTCTGGAACGCCACAAGTGGAAAGACCTATCTTACTTACGCCGGACATAAAGATGTTGTTACCAGCGTGGCGTGGTCGCCCGATGGGACGCGCATCGCCTCCGGCAGCCTTGATATGACAGTCCAGGTGTGGAATGCCACTACTGGTCACAATCTCCTCACCTATTACGGAAACGCAGCGTTGGTCTATAGCGTGGCGTGGTCGTTCAATGGGACGCGCATCGCCTCTGGCAGCAGCGATAGTCATGGCAACGGCACAGTCCAGGTGTGGAATGTCAATACCGGCAAACGTTACGTCACTATACTTAGCGCGGGAATTGGTATATCGTGGTCGCCCAATGACTTGCTCATTGCATCCAGTGGCCTCGCCAGTCCCGTCAAGTTGTGGCGGGTTGCCTGACCTCGCAGCAGTAAACAACAATAATCAAAATGCAGGCATCATGAAATCACTCCATCGTCTCAGCCTCGTACCAGTTCCTACCCACCTTCATCTCAACTTTAATCGGTACGACCAGCTTCTCCACGCCCTCCATCTCGCGCCTCACCAGCTTGCGTGCCTGTTCCAATTCTCCGTCAGGTACCTCGAAGACCAGTTCGTCATGTACCTGTAAGATCATGCGCGTGCTCAAATGCTGCTCTTCAATGGTGTGCTGGATGCGTATCATGGCGATCTTAATCAGGTCGGCGTTGCTGCCCTGGATGGGCATGTTAACCGCTTCACGTTCGAGCGCCTGTCGTTCGGAAAAAGGCAAGCCGTGCATGTCCGGGAAGAAACGCTTGCGCCCATACATCGTATTCACATAGCCCTGTTTGCGTGCCTGGGTAAGCGTGCGATCAACATATTCCTTGATATGCGGAAAGGTCTCGTGATAGCGCCTGATGAATTCAGCCGCCTCGCTATTGCTCATATTGGTAATCTGTGCCAGCCCAAAAGCCGATTGCCCGTAGAGCACCGCGTACACGACCGTCTTCGCCAGCCGCCGTTGATCTTTCGTCACCTCTGCCAGCGGGATGCCGAAAAGCGAGGATGCGATAGTAGAGTGGATATCTTCACCCGCGTTGAAGGCTTCGACCAGGCGCGGCTCGTGTGTGATGTGCGCCAGGATGCGCAGCTCGATCTGCGAGTAGTCTGCCGTCAGCAGCGCGTAGCCGGGTGCGGCGATGAAGGCGCGCCGCAACTGCCTGCCCACTTCGGTGCGCACGGGGATGTTCTGGAGATTGGGATTGCTTGAAGAAAGCCGTCCGCTCGACGCCGTCGTCTGGCTGAATGTCGTATGCACGCGTCCCGCTTCAGGGTCCATCAGGGCCAACAGGCCGTCAACATAGGTCGATTTGAGCTTGCTGAACTGGCGATACTCCAGCAGGTGATCGACCATGGGATGCCTGCCGCGCAGGCTTTCAATCACATCCGCGCTCACTGAAAAGCCCGTCTTGTTCTTCTTGCCCGCTGGCAGTTTGAGCTCAACGAAAAGGATGTCGCCCAGTTGCCGGGTCGAGTTGATGTTAAATTCGTGTCCGACCGAGGCGTAAATCTCTTTTTCGAGAGCCTTTATCTGTTCGCTGAATTTTATATTCAACTCGCGCAGAAAGACGCTGTCGAGCGCCACGCCGTAAATCTCCATCTGCATCAGCACGGGCAGCAAGGGCATCTCTATATTATAGAACAGATCGAGCAGATTGTAGCGGCGCAGTTCTTCGGAGATGGACGCGACCAGGCGCAGCGTCATATCCGCGTCAGCGCCCGCGTATTCCGCCGCGAGCTGTACAGGTACCTGCGCCATCGTGATAGCCTTGCTGCCGCTGCCTATCAACTTCGCTATTTCCGTCATCACATGCCCCAGGCGCTGGAATACCTGGTCTTTCAAACCAAGGCCGCGCCTGCCCGGATCTATCAGATAGGCTCCCACCATCGTGTCAAAGGTCAACCCTTTAACCGTTATTCCATTGCGTAAAAGCATCAGCATATCATACTTGGCGTTATGCATATACTTGCGCGCGTTGGCATCTTCAAGCACAGGCTTCAACTGCTCAAGCACATGCGCCAGCGGCAATTGTTTGTCAACTTCCTGGCCATCAACAGTCTGCGTATGTCCAACGGGTATATAAAAAGCCTCGCCAGGCATCATAGCGACCGAAATGCCAACCAGTTTCGCGTGCCAGGGATCATCCGAAGTTGTCTCCGTGTCGAGCGCGAATGCTCCAGCCCGCCGCATGCGCTGCGCTAATTCGCGTAACGCTTGCTCATCATCGATGATGGTTGTCCGCGTTTGCATCGATTCTTTTGCATCGATAAAGTACGAAACAGGCTGCTCCTGTTTGGCGCTTTGAGGGAGAGTTGGAATGCGCAGTTGCCGCGTCGGCTCTGGCTTTAGCGTTTCAAACAAACTCGGTTGTAGCACTTCGTCCTGTTCGGCTGCCGCCACACCAGCTATGCTCGCTCTACCCACTACACTTGCTGCGCTCTTTGCGGGTAGTGGCTTTTGAGCCTGGGACGCATTCACCTGCGCTCCTGGCAGGCTGATTGATGCTATCGCGGGCGGCATGGGTGGTGTGATGATGGAGACAATACCAAGAGGAGCAGCTTCGCGCAGATCATCTTCTGGCGCTGGCGCTGGCGCTGGCACTTGCTCCGCATCACCGGACGAGCTTCTCGCCCCGCCAGGAATCTTATCCACCAGCGTGCGGAACTCCAATTCGCGGAAGAGCGCGACGGCCTGCTCTCGCTTGACCTGCCCTACGTGGCTTGCTTGCAGGTCAAGTTGCACAGGAGCATCAAGCACAATTGTCGCCAGGTGTTTCGATTGAAGCGCCTGCTCGCTTTTCTCGCGCAGCAGTCGTTGTTCTTTCGGCGTCAGTTCATCAATATGCGCCAGTACGCCCTCCAGGTCGCCATATTCACTAAGCAGTTTGGTGGCCGTCTTCTCGCCTATGCCGGGAACGCCCGGAATGTTGTCGGATTTATCTCCCACCAGACCTTTGAAGTCTGGCAATCTCGCCGGTGGTAGGCCGTAGCGATCTATCACCTGTTGGATGCCGTATTCAGTCACATCGCTGATGCCGCGTTTGGCTATCTTCACCTTGACATGCTCATTGATCAGTTGCAACGTATCCATATCACCCGTGAGTATGATGGTATCCACTCCCATCTGCGTCGCCTGCACAGAAAGTGTGCCGATAACGTCATCAGCTTCGTAGCCATCCTTTTCATAGACAGGAATGCCGAAAGCCTCCACCACCTCGCGAATACGCGCGAACTGCGGGCGCATAATATCAGGCAGAGCAGGACGATGCGCTTTGTAGGCCGGGTACTCTACGTGTCGAAAGGTGGGCGCGGATCGATCAAAAGTGACCGCCACATAATCTGGTTGAATCTCGCCCAGCTCCTTGATGAGTATCGAAGTGAACCCGAACGTCGCGTTTACCACTTCACCTTTGCTGGTCGACAGGTCTTCCGGGACAGCGTGAAAGGCGCGATGGATCATAGCGTGTCCATCAACCACCATCAGCGTTTTGCGTCTTGTTGCTTCAGCCTGCGTTTCTGTTATTTCTGTCATGCTTATTTCATTCTTTCACTTATGGCAAAAGCCGGTATTGACCTTGCTCTCCACCTTCCCACGCGCAAAGGTAAGCTTTTGATGGCGCGTCCCCGGTGGCATCCACGCGACCAAATACGAATTGCGTGATGTCTTGCAAAGGACTTACGCTTTTCAAGGGTTCGCGCAGCCATTCCACCAGTTCAGGCGTCACGTGACCCGGCCTTGGCGCTGTCTCGCGTATCGTCCATGTTGCCGTGTTAAGATACTCCTGGTCGCCGTTGAGCGCGTCCCGGCGCAGCATATGCGTATGTCCGGCGATAGCATAGCGTAGTGTAGGGTCGTCGCGCAAGATATTCTGCATGCCCATTGCCACGCTCTCTCCCATCGGGTACACTTTCGGCTCCAAAATAGCTTTTACAGCCTCTAAAGTTGGGCATGATAGTGCCTCGTGTAACTCGTAAAATTCCGCGTTAGCCTCGACTTGTGGGTCTTGCTGTCCTGCCGCGTGAGCGCGCAGCCTGGCTTCTACTGCCTGCCATGCCGGTTTGCGCGCGATCATGTCTTGCTGAAAGGCGGCAAAATCCAGCATGGCGCGCTCAAAAAGTCTGGCGGGTATGTGCTCATCTTCCGCGCTCAATCCATCCAGAGCCACTCGTGGGTAAGAGAGCATGGTCATTGTACGTTTCGCCGTCTCAACTACGACCTCGGGTTTTAGCAGGCAGAGCAGGGCTATTTGCCGCGTGGTGTCTATCGAGGGTTCAATATGATCGAAGTAGGGGTACTGCTCGCTTATGGCATGCGCGGCGCGTTGAAAATACTGCGTTCCAACAGGCAGTCTGATCTTTGCAGGTTGATGTGAGAGCGGATTACCCTCGTCGTCCCACACATCTTCCACGTGGTTCCAGAAATCATATTGGTGTCCATGCTCTATATAAACATCGGGCAAGGGTCGATAGAAGCGCGTCTCACAGAAGGAAACGTTCTGTAATGGCTCTATCCCTTCTCCTTCGATCACCTGAAGCAAAGCCTCGCGCACTTCCGCGAATGCCAATTCAGCATCATGGTTGCCCGCGATGAACGTGATGCGCCTGCCTGGATTGCGCAAGAAGACGCCCAGCGTCTTGAAAAATGCGTGGTGGGCGAGAACAATTTCCCCCCACTTTTCCAGCGCGATACCCGGTGTAACGATGCCATCATCAAGGTAAGGGCGCACAGCAAGAAAATCGAAGCAGTCTCCATTTATTATCAGTTCGATATCATCAGCGTCGCCCATCGCTCCGCCTGGCCCTGTTGCGCTTAATAATCCCTTCAGGGCAGCCAATTGTCGCGCGCCGAAACCGTCGAGAATAGCGCGACCATCGGCAAGATGCAGGTCGCTTACAATCAATTTGATCGCAGACATGTGTACCCCATTTGGTGTGTTTATCCGTTTACTTATTAAGCGCACAATATATGAATGGTGTAGAACCACTTGATTTTCTCATGTGCGGCGATTGAAGACAGGAAAGGTTAAGACACGTTTTGCGGGTTCCAGATGTGCTTACCTGACCAACTTCTTCATTTTAGTACATTTGGTACCGATATGTATAGTATAGGTAACTGGCAAGCAGTGATACAGCGTAGTAATACTGATGCGCCAGCTTCGTCTTTGTAGTCTATCAGATGTAAAGGTGTATCATGACACGTCGTAACACCACTATGGAAAAGCTCCCGCAAGAGAAATCATTCTCTGAAGGAGCTGGAGTTAAAAATATGGCTAATGAAATGGATGAGCTGTTGACTGTGCGTGAAGTCGCGCGCCGCCTGCGCGTCGATGATACAACGGTACGCCGCTGGATCAAGAGCGGCTCGCTGGAAGCCATCACGCTACCTCATCGCGGGAAACGGCAAGCTTACCGCGTTAAAAAGTCCACCATGAACCAATTGCTCAACAGTCCTCATTTGCCTGAATAATTGCCAATGTGCGGGTGGCAACATTCCCCGGGCGACCGCGAGACTCTCGCGGTCGCCCCGGCTTGCTGACATATACAAGCTATCTACGGCATTACCCAGAATCTCAACATCTTTGAAAGTGAGGCATATCCATGCGCTTTCTTGCTCGTATCAAGCTGAGATTTCATGAACAAGCAAGCATCCGCGTGTATCTATAGAACGAGAGGATACACTAAGAATAGCGGAGAGCTAATGAACATTTATCAGGAGCGTGTAAATGCGCTCCTGGTATTTTTGATACTATGAGCGTAGAAAGTACTTGTTCATGAAAATAGCAATAACAGGTGGCGCTGGTTTTGTCGGCTCTCATCTGACAAAAGCATACCTTGATGCCGGTCATGATGTTCTGGTAATCGATAGCCTGGCGCGTGGTTCGCGACAGGATGTGGATGCGCGCGCTCGCTTTTACCGGCTCGATATTCGTGATGCAAAGGTGCAGGACGTTTTGCGGCAAGAGCGTCCCGATGTTGTCAGCCATCATGCCGCGCGGTCAACTGCTACTTTTCCCGAAGAGTCGTTACTCGCCGATGCCGATGTGCAGCTGCGTGGTCTTCTGAATGTGCTGGATGGCTGTGTCAACGCGTTCGTCACAAAACTGATCTTTGCTTCCAACGGCTGCACGCTCTACCGGCCAGTGCCAACTCCCAGACCTATGCGACACAAATTTCCTATAGCCAAAGAGGATGCATCTCTATTTCCGCAATATCCCAATGACATCAACAAACTCGCGGGTGAGGGCTATGTTCGTTATTATTCTCAACAGTATGGCTTCGAGCATACCATTTTGCGCTACGCCCATATTTACGGGGAAACGAATCGCGATCTGGCACAGCATCCTTTGACATACTTTGTGGATATGTTGTCACGAGGCCAGCGTCCGATCATACGGGAGTCGGCCAGTTACGTGCGCGACCATATCTTCATCGATGATGTAGTGTCTGCCAATCTCAGCGTTCTTCACCATGGTCGCAACTGTACCATGCATATCAGTACAGGTACGGGCTATACCCTCGATCAGTTCTTCGCTGCCGTCGCTGCGCAATTAGCAAGTGATCTTCTTCCCGTCTATCTTGCCAGTTCCAGGGCAGAACCAACAACTATTGTGCTGGATAATACCCTGGCGCAACAAAAATTGTGCTGGCATCCTCAGATCGATTTCGCCGAAGGCGTTCAGCGAGCAGTTGAGGCGCTGCTGGGTCAAGTGATACCCTCCGTCACAGTTGAGGCACCTGCCCGCGTGCGTGTTAACGATGCTGTACTTATTCATTCGTAGGGACGCGATTCATCGCGTCCCTGGTCAGGCAGCAAACGAGACAGCTTTTCGCGCAACCGTTCGACATCGCGCAATGTCTCTTCGCGCTCTCGTGATGGTGAAACTTTCTGGCGCACAAATCCGGCAAAGCCGACTAAGGCGCTATTCAGAGCGCGTATTTCAGATAGTGTCAGAGTCAAATATATTTCCGACTCTGCCGGATGCATGCCTGCCAATCGTAAATAGAGCCGTTCTAACAGGTGATACTGGATTTCTCGCTCCTGTGAGGGAGGTACTGTTCTGCGTCCATAAGTAAGATAGGCACGTATAATACTACGTAACGCCGCCACGTCGTTAAAGCCAAGAATTAATTCTGGTGGATTGTATTGACTCATGCATTTATGCGCGCTCCTTTTTTGAATAGTCCCAATAAATACGCCCCAGACAATATATAGCACTAAAACACCAGAATTGTCAATGTATTTGGATGTATTTTTGTTAATATAATGACAAGATGCTACATTATGAATATCTATTCATTTGTAAGGCTACGTGCTATAATAGATAATCGATTTGCGATTAGCCGGTGTTCAGGAGATTATGCTAGATAACGAAGTTCCAGACACTTCTCAAACTCGACGAGAAATATCAACGCAAGAGGCCAGCCACATTTCAGGCTTGAGTTTAAACCATATCGCTTATCTACTGAGACGGGGTAAGCTGGAGGGACGGCGTTTTGGTGATCGAACCTGGATGGTGTTTGAGGATTCGCTGAGAGGCTATTTAGCGACCCCGCATAAACCAGGTCGTCCGGTAAACAAGTCCAGTACCTACTCGAAGCAACTTCGAGAAAAGCCTGTCTATCAGATTTATGATGCAAACCGGGCAGAGCAAACAGGCTCTCCCATCTCGCCAGCAGGACGGATCGTAGTTGGACAGGGCTATGCTGAAAAGGTGCAAACTAATTCCACCTCTTATAATCTCTATTCGCTGGCATCGCCCAATGCGCTCTGGCTTATGCAAAAAGCCGAAATCGAACGCTTTGCCGTAGACGATTGTATCCTCCTGACTAATAGCAGAGGTTTTAGAGGGTGGGAACGAGAAGATATCAAAACCACGGTTTTAAGTAGCCCTCTACCCGTTCCAGCCGACCTGGAGGAACTTCAACGGGCCAACATTCCCGGCATTGAGAATGATTACTTTAACTCGTCACACTACAGGCTTGCGTCATTCACCCCTCCTTTCACCGATTTTAGCCGCCTTGAAATCATGCTGGCCCCGCTGCGCTTTTATGATTACTACAGCATAACGCCCTTTCTTGATGAACCACTTTTAACAACAGGAGACGGCTCGCAGATATCTACGCGGGAAAAATATGGTCACACTGCTCTCACCTATCACGCCACAGGTCGTGAAACGGCTATCATACCCGCTCCAGTGAGCCTTCAGTGTATAGTGGTCACACAGGATCAGCAAATTGTCCTCATGCAGCGTTCCTCCTCAGTCTCATTTTATCCGGGTCACTGGTCTTCTTCCTTCGAGGAAAACATGTCTGCGCCAGGCATTGACTGGAAAGGCAGACCATCGCGCTCCGATGATGCCGACTTTATCTCAGGAGCCATGCGCGGCCTGGAAGCGGAGTTTGCCGTACCAACCAGCGCTGTTGAGAATAGCAAAATATTATCCCTGAATGTCGAATATCTGACGCTATCAGTGGATGTAATTATCCTCATCAATGTTGCTTTGAGCAGCGAAGAAATCAGGCAACGCTGGTTGCTGGAGGCCTGGGATAGAGACGAAGCGTCCAGATTCGCCACCGTCTCTACCGATTTGCCTGCGATAGTAAACAAACTTTTCAGCCAGACCCTATGGCATCCGACCTCACGCATGCGCCTCATACAATTCCTGTTTCACACCTACGGCGTCAATGAAGTGGCGAAGGCTATTGAGGATAGACAACGGGTGTAGGGACGCGATTTATCGCGTCCTCCCCGCCAACCAGGACGATCTCCCCAATATGAATGTGATGGGTGCGGACAGGCGTGATGGGTGCGGACAGGCGTGATGGGTGCGGACGCGATAAATCGCGTCCCTACAAATTGTAATGGTGAAGGTGAGGCCATTTCGATGAAGTATGATCCAGAAAAACATCATCGTCGCTCCATCAGGTTAAGAGGATATAATTATAGTAAGCCTGGTACCTATTTCGTCACAATTTGTACGCATGAAAAAAGAAAGTTGTTCGGTGATATTATTAATGGTGAGATGCATCTAAACGAATCAGGTAAAGTAGCGCAATGGATATGGAACGCGATACCACAATATTATCCAGGTATTAAACTCGATCAATACGTAGTTATGCCCAATCATTTACATGGTATCCTCATCAACATGGGTGATAAAAACCATGTCAAATTGTCTCAATCTGGCGGGAACAAACGCATTGATCCTATGCAATTGCTACCGATGCCTATGTCAGGGCCTGCTCCAACGCTGGGGCAAATCATCAGAAGGTTCAAGGCTCTTACCACCTATTATATCCATGCAGGCGGAATAGATGAATTCGCCTGGCAAGAACGCTTTCACGACGAAGTCGTTCTCGACGCATCTGCTTTGGAACATATTCGCCGCTACATTATCAATAACCCCGCTCGCTGGATAGATGATGATCTACATATTGTGTAGGGACGCGATTTATCGCGTCC
>DATLSI010000242.1:0-5092 GCA_035534255.1 Ktedonobacteraceae bacterium
CTTGCGCGGGCCGGTCATAGACGCCCAGTACTACCACGTCTGCGGGGATGGCGCGTTCGCCTGCCGCGAAGCGGTCGGTAACGATGACTTGCTCGTTTTCGATGCGCGTGATGCTGGTATGCGGCGTGAAGGTGACGCCCATGGCCATGACGCGCTGTATCCAGGGAACAATATCCTGAGTAGCAGCCAGGTCGCGTCCGACGTACCAATCTTCTGTGACGATTTCAACGCTGTGTCCCTGCGTCGCCAGCATTTCGGCAATCGAGTAGACGCCGTGCGACCCGCTTTCATCGATGACAACCACGCGCTGTCCGGCTACTTGCTCGCCGCGCAGGATACGCCGCAGGTCGAGTACGTGGGCTAATTCGTGGCCAGGAATGGGTAAGAGGCCACTGCCACCGCGCGCACCTGTCGCCACGATCACCGCTTCGGGATGCAGTTCCAGGATCATATCGGCAGTTACCTCGACGTCTGTGTGTATCGCAACGTCCAGCTGTGCCAGTTGTTGTTGCAGGTAATCCGTGATCAATTGCAGTTCGCCGCGCCCCGGCGCTTTCGCTGCCAGCGCGACTGTGCCGCCCAATATCGGCTCGCGTTCGTAGAGCACGACGTGCCGCCCGCGCGAGGCAGCCGTGCGAGCCGCCTCCATACCGGCGGGACCTCCGCCGACGATAATGTAGGGACGCGATTTATCGCGTCCTGATTTACCGCGTCCTGATTTATTGGACATGATGGATGATGGTGCGGTAGATTGGGACGTGATGGGTGAGGACGCGATAAATCGCGTCCCTACAGGCGCACCAACGACATCGGGGTTCACGTTGCACGCGAGGGCGGCATTCATCACATTGCGTACCTGGCAACCCTGGTTGCAGGAGATGCAGGGACGCACGTCCCTGGCTTGTCCGTTTTGCGAGAGCAGGGGCAATTGCGGATCGGCGATAAGGGCGCGTATCATTTCTACGCCGTCGGCCTGTCCCTCGGCTATGATGCTCTCGGCCTGTGCTGTATTCATGATACGCCCGGCTGCGAATACGGGAATAGTGACAGCGGCTTTGACCTGTGCAGCAAGCTGCACCGCATAGCCGCGCGCGCTGTGCATCGATGCGTGGAAAGGAAACATGTGAGAACTGTAAATGCTGCCCATGGTGATGGTCAGGTAGTCGATGCGCCCGCTTTCCGCCAGCAGACGCGCGATTTCTATGCCCTGTTCTGGCGTCAATCCGGCCCAGGGCGCGAGTTCATCCACGCATAAACGCGCACCCAGAACGTGATTGCTGCCGAGAGCGGCGTCTACGGCTTCGATGGTTTCCAGTACGAAGCGCAGGCGGTTTTCGAGCGAGCCGCCGTATTGATCGCCGCGCTGGTTGGTCAATGGCGAGAGAAACTGACGCAGCAGCGAACGATCAGAGATCTGTAGCTCGATGCCATCAGCTTTGCCCTTCACCGCGTGGCGCGTGACCAGCGCGAATCCGTCGATAACCGCCGTGATGTCGCGCAGTTCCATAGCTTTGGGTACTTCGCGTGTGGATACGTCGGGGATGGCGGAGGGTGCCCATATCTCGCGTTGGGTATGGTCACTGACCGATTGTTGCCCGTTGTGATTCAACTGCACGATAACTAATGTACCATAAGGATGTAGACGCTCTGTTACCTGCTCGATGGCCGCAGGAGTCGCGGGCAGATAACCGGACAGAGCGTATTCATACGGCATATCCGAGGGATGGACGATGTGCTCCTCAAGCACGATAATGCCCGCCCCGCCTGCTGCGCGCGCCTCGTAGTAGTCGGCGTGCTGCTGGCTCAGCAGGTTATGGCGGGCAAAATTGGCGGCGTGACTGCCTAAAATAACGCGGTTTCTGGTTTCGCGCGGCCCAATAGTTAATGGCTGGAAGAGCCTGTTATGCATGCTGTTTGTTCCACCGGCTTACTGGACAACTTTTTTCTGCAGTATACGCATTGAATTGCCTTTTATCAAGAATACTAGATCACACCTTCTTGCTTCAACTGCGCCTGCCGCTCAGGCGTAAAACCAAGTAGCTGACCATAGACCTCTTCGTTGTGCTCACCAAGAGCCGGACCAGTCCAATGTGTTTCTCCAGGCGTCTCACTGAGCTTAGGCACAATGCCTGGAAAACGAACGACTTGAGGTTCACCGGGTTCTATGGTGATCTCGTGATCCTCAATCATGGCGCGTGCTTGAAAATGGGGATCGTTTGCGATGTCTGCCGCGTCATAGATGGGTCCTGCTGGCACTCCAGCCTGAATCATCGTCGTCATTACTTCGTCAAGTGTATGTTGGCATGTCCAGCCAGAGATCACCTGGTCGAGAAACTGCTGGTGCTGGCTTCTGCCCGCATTGTCTGCAAAGCGCGGTTCGTTTGCCAACTCTGGTTGGTCAATCGCTTGCATAAGCCGTTTGAAAACGGCGTCCGCGTTTCCACCAATGACCACCCATTTGTCTTCTTTACAGGCATATGTATTCGAGGGGGTTAGCCCTGGCAGAATGTTTCCTGTACGCTGCCGGATGATGCCATAGCCATCATATTCGGGAAGGAGAGACTCGGTGACGGCAAAAACGGCTTCGTATAAAGCCACATCGACTACCTGTCCAAATCCCTGCGAGGAGTCGCTCGCGCTTTCTTGCTGCCGTTGGCGTTCGCGGTAGAGCAATGCCATTAAAGCGCCAATGATGCCAAACATGCCTGCCAGTGAGTCACCCAGGCTGATGCCAAGCCGGGTTGGTGGTCTGTCAGGATAACCTGTCAGGTTGCGCAGACCGCCTATCGCCTCGGCTATACCACCGAAGCCGGCGCGATCGCGGTATGGGCCAGTTTGTCCATAGCCGGAGATACGAACGAAAATAATATCCGGGTTGACCGCTTTCATGGCCTCAAAGCCAAGATTCCACTTCTCCAGCGTCCCCGGACGGAAGTTTTCGATTACCACATCCATATGTGGAAGCAATTTGAGGATAATATCTTGTCCCTCTGGCGTGTGCAGGTCCAGGGTGATGGACTTTTTATTTCGCGCCTGCAAGTACCAGAACAGAGAGGTGTTGCCACGCGAGAGACGCCACTGGCGAAGTTCATCTCCGCTATGTGGGCGTTCAACCTTAATCACCTCCGCGCCAAATTCGGCGAAGAGGCGTCCCGCGTAGGGGGCGGCAATCAGATTTCCCAGCTCCAGGACGCGCAAACCGTGCAGCGGCGCGGTCTGGTTACTCATAGTAATACTCCTCTTCAAGATGTCACCACGAAGAAATATGTTGGGTCTCCGTCCTTCAGGGTGAATTGTAGGGACGCGATAAATCGCGTCCGCTCACGCCGACACTCACCCATGCGGACGCGATAAATCGCGTCCCTACAGCCTACCGTATCTTTCACCCCGAAGGGATATAGACCCAATACGTTACAAAGGTTGTAACACGGAGGTAAATATGTTGTCAATCTTGATTGAATAAAACAACTTGATTTTGCTGTCAATATATCGGTTGCTGAACGTTCTGCTCTTTCTCACAATATGGTATATATAAGGAGCGAACATCGTTTTCTGGAAGAGGAGTGAACATGCGAACCATTACGATTGAAGAACATTTCCTGTCCGATGGGTTCAGAGAGATGATGCAGAGAAATGCCCCCGGTCAGGGAGGAACATTGGGCGGAGCCTTGTCTGCCGAGCGACAGGCGAAGCTTGCTGATCTTGGCACCCTGCGGTTGAGAGATATGGATGCAGGCGGCATCGATCTGCAGGTGATCTCTCACGGGGTGTCAGGCACTATGCCGCTTGCCGCTGGCGAGGACGTGAGGTTGGCGCGTGAGGCTAATGATCAATTAGCCGCCGCCGTCGCTGCTCATCCCGATCGTTTCGCTGGTTTCGCTATCCTGCCCATGACCGAGCCGGGAGCCGCTGCTGATGAGTTGGAGCGGGCGGTGCGCTCGCTTGGCTTCAAAGGAGCCATGATTAATGGCACGACACAGGGACATTTTCTGGATGATGCCTCTTTCCTGCCGATTCTGGAACGGGCTGTCGCGCTGGATGTGCCGATCTATATCCATCCCGGCGTACCACCCTCTGCTGTGCGGGAGGCCTATTATGCTGGTTTCGATGCACAGGTGAGCTACACACTGGCGACTTCCGGCTGGGGCTGGCACTCCGAAGTAGCCATTCATGCCCTCCGACTGATCCTGGCCGGCGTGTTTGATCGCTTGCCAACTTTGCAGATCATCATCGGGCATATGGGGGAAATGTTTCCCTTTATGTATGCTCGTATCGATAATGTGCTCACGCCGACGGCTCGCTATTTGCAGCGCAGAGTACCCGAATACTTCTTGCACAACTTTTATTTCACGACCAGTGGCTTCTTCACAGACCCACCGCTTTTGCTCACCATGCAGATCATGGGGTCAGATCGCATCATCTTCTCGGTCGATTATCCATATAGTACGAATGAGAAAGGGCGGGAATTTCTGGAAAACGCTTCCATCAGTCCAGAGGATAAGGCTAAGATCAGTCACCTCAACGTTGAGCGACTCCTGAAGCTTCCCTCGTAAAATCTCATTCATAGCGCAGCACTTCAGCCGCCGGAACGCGCGCTGCCCAACGAGCAGGTAAGTACGCGCCAAGCGCCGCTACCAGCAGGGTTGCTGGAATGAGAAGCAGCATGCCTGGCCAAGTTTGTACTTACCTGGATATTTGGAGGACCGCCTACGCTGCTGGAAAGTGCCTGAGCGACCAGCGTGTTCAGCCAGAGACCGAGCGGGATACCAATGAGTATTACCAGTATTCCAAGAGCGACCGCGCCGTTGATAACAGAGCCAAGCACCTGGCGCGGTGTGAGTTCAATGGCCTTTAGAGACGCAAGCTCGCCGCGTGCGTGGGCGGGCCTCGAATGTGAGTGGACGGTATCCATCCGTGAAAATGGGCCGCTCCATTCAATTCGAGAGCCAGCATGTGGAACTCTGGGCCATCTAGAGGTATCTCCCGGATAACGAAATGGTAGGAATTAGAGCAATTTGCAATAATGCCCTCGACTTTTTCAAAGACCAGCATCTATCCCAAATACTGGCTCGTCAGCGAATGCTTTGCGCCG
>DATLSI010000243.1:0-35245 GCA_035534255.1 Ktedonobacteraceae bacterium
AATCGACGCCGTGGGCCGCCAGCGCGGTTCCAGCATCAACAGCAACGACGAACGCGAGCAGACGTTGAACCAGTTGCTGGTCGAGATGGATGGCTTCGATACACGCCAGGCCGTTGTCGTCATCGCCGCCACCAACCGCCCCGATGGGCTTGATAAAGCCCTGCTGCGTCCAGGTCGCTTCGACCGGCGCGTCTCAGTGGAACGTCCCGACTGGAATGGCCGTCTCGCCATCCTCAAGATTCACTCAAAGGGTGTACCGCTGGGGCCGGATGTTGATCTGGTGGCCATCGCGCGCGGTACGCCGGGCATGGTGGGCGCTGATCTCGCCAACCTCGTCAACGAGGCTGCTCTGCTGGCTGCTCGTCGTAACCTGGATTTCGTCACGCAAAACTGCTTTGAAGAGGCGCTGGATAAAATCCTGATTGGCGCGGAACGCCCGCTCGTTTTGACCGAAGAGGACTTGAACGTCGTCGCCTATCACGAGGGTGGGCATGCGTTGACCGGTCTGCTGACAGATCTTGTCGATCCTGTCACCAAAGTCACCATTGTACCTCGCGGGCAGGCTCTCGGCGTGACACAGTATACGCCGCTCGATGATCGTTACAACTACTCGCAGGAGTTCCTGGAGTCGCAACTGGTGACGGCTCTCGGTGGGCGCGCAGCCGAACAGGTGGCTATCGGGCGCATCACTACGGGCGCGGAGAACGATCTGCAGCGCGTTACCGCTATTGCGCGCCAGATGGTTGCGCGCTGGGGCATGAGCGAACGTCTCGGTGCCATCTCTTTCAGCGAGCGCGAGGACCCCTTCGCGGGTACCTCCCTTGCCTCCAGCTCGCGCGAGTATAGCGAGAAGACAGCCACCATCATCGACGAGGAAGTCAATCGTATCGTTAAGTGGGCCTATGAGACAGCGGTAAACCTGCTCACAATCCACCGCACGACACTGGACCGCATTGCTAAAGAGCTGCGCTTGCATGAAACTCTGGATGCCAAGCAACTGCGCAAAATCCTCGAAGATACAGGTTCCATAGAGGCCGCGCCAGCTTCGTATCGTTAGCTGTGGGGAATCAAACAGAAAAACGGGCATCCGCGCAGTGGATGCCCGTTTTTCTGTTTGATAGAAAATTACTCTCCAGCCGCTCCGCCAGTCACCTGAGCGATAATCTCCTCGTCGGTTACTTCACCTTTGATTGTCGCCTGTCCAACAAAGAAGATCACTACAGCCACAACCAGTGAAATCACGGCTATACCTCCAATCCACATCACCCACCAACTCTCGGAGAGCAGGGGCGTCCAGGGGCCGGTGAAGGTCGCGTAAGTCAAGTGCTTATCTTGTCAACCTGGGAAAATTGACCTGGCTGGCGTGTTTTGGAAGCTTCATGATTCCCACACTGATAGGAAACATCATTGGGAGAGGATCGCTCGTGGCGGTCCTCAATTATGCCCAGGTAGCCTCTGAGAGGGTGGGAGACGACCAAAAACCGGGTTGAGACTACCCACGACCGGACCGGGAACTATTCAAGATGTGAGACAAAAGTTAAGGCGTTGACGACGCGCCGGGCGTCGTGGATGCTTTGGGTATTGCGGAAGCATTGGGCGTCGGCGTTGCCTGGCCATTCAGGATGGCCTGCTCAGCCTGGATTTTTCGTTGCAAAGCGAGCAAGTAGGCCTGTGCCCCATCCAGGTCGGTCTCGGTAATGGTTTGTAGCTTTTTGGGCATGTTGTGGGCCTGGTCTGACCAATTCTTCAGGATATTAGTGAGCGCCAGCAGGGTAGCGTTGTCCGCGTTGATCTGTGCCAGCCAGCTCCGTGCCTTGATGAGAGCGTTCAGAAGGGCTAACAGAAAATCGTCCGCGATAGTCGAGGCCAGCGTCACAATGGGTGAGACGAACACATCGTAAGCCACACGCGTCAGGTGTGCCGCACCGATGGCTCCTTCCAGCGAGACTCCTTCCAGCGTATCCAGACCGTTGATCAGTTCTTTGCGCACCGCTTCACCACCTGCCGCGACACCACGATTAAAGGCGTCCTGAATTTGATGTTCGACGTTAGACCCGGCGCTTTCTAATGCCTGCGGAATCTTCGGGCCGAATTCATAAGCTGCCACTGCACCGCCGCCAACTACCAGCGCGCCCACAATCAGCTTGCGCCGCGAGAAAAGGCCGCGTTTCTTCTTCTTTGGCTTCTCGCGCTGCTCGACTTCTTCCTCGTCGTCTATGTCATCCTGGGGTGCGAAGCCTCTACGTCTGCCGCGGTCTGTGACCTCTGGTAAGTAATCACGTCGGACGGCGGGCACGCGCGCTGGATCAGGACGGCCAACACGCCCTTCTAGAGGATCCGCTTCATGATCGTACAGGATGTCAGGATCGAGAAGGTCCAGTTCATCATCAAAAGGAACGCGCTGCTCTAGCGGGTCTTCCACAATACGACTGGGATGCCTGGCCTGTACCGGATAAACCTCGTAGTCATTGTAAGGACGGGCCGGATGTAGGAAGCGAGAGCCTTCGACTCTGGCAGGCGTTCTCTTGCGCAACGTCTGCACTTCGTCCTCAAGCTCCATATCTTGCAGGTCTGCGTGTATATCCGGGTCGATTTGCCCCGTATCTTCCGACGTACCCGTTTTGGACTTCGTGGCGATAATCTGCTGGCGCAGCAGCTGCCGCGCGCGGCGCGGGTCAGGACGTGGCACGAGCGGGCCGGTGGTTTGACGGCCACTTATGCTGCCAGTATCTTTTCCCGATAATGGTTCGCTGCGAGGAGAGGTGCCCGATAATCGTCCAGATTGAGTGGTACCGTTGAGAGGCTGACTGCGCAATGGATCGTAGTCATAACCGTATTGTCTTCCAGGACTCTTACGGTAAATCCTTCTTTCCGAATGATCATCATTCATCGCATTTTTCCTTCTGTAAGAATCGTATGTACATCGTGCCCTTGTTGCCTTATTTTACTCTATTACAGAGCCTTTTTCAACCGGGCGATATACGCATCAAAAGGCATCGTTGCGTTTAAGCGGCTTTGAAAGCCGCACCCAACACATAGGTTATCACAGCTTCGACCGCGCCTACAACTGTCATCTCCAGGCCGCTATTGAACCAGGAGCGTCCGGTGACGAGCGTTTTGGCCGCGCCCACCGCGAAGTGAGCTAGCAGGCTGATGAAGGCCGCGACAAGGATAGCTGGAATGCCTCGCAAGAAGAAAAAAGGAATGATGGGGATAAATGCTCCTATGGCCGTCGAAATGCTGGCTGAGAAAGCGGCAACTACGGGGTTAGGGAAGCTGTCCTCGGATAATCCCAGCTCTTCCTGCGCCAGTGTGCGCAAGAACTGGTCTGGTTTCTCAGCCATGCGGGTCGCCAGCAACTGTGACTCGTCTTCGGTGAAGCCTTTCAACTGGTAGAAAAGCGCGAGTTCTTCCTGTTCCTCCAGCGGGTCCTCTTCAATTTCACGCTTTTCGCGTCCAATTTCAGCCTGGTAGACTTCGCGTTCGCTTTTGGTAGCCAGGTAGGCTCCCGATCCCATCGAGAGGGCACTGGCTAACATTCCCGCCAGTCCGCTGATGAGCACCAGGTTGCTGGCTGTTCCGCCCGTATAGCCCGCTACGCCGCTCACAATACCGAAGACCGCGCCCAGGCCATCGTTCGCGCCGTAGATGGCATCGCCAAGCCAGCCGCCACCGCGCTTGTGCCAGCGTTCGCGCCGCAGCATTACGTCGAGCATGCCCTGCGGGCCAATGGGGCTGATGATCTCACGAATGACACGCCCGTGACTTTCTTCATCACGTCGCACTTCGCGCAGCATTGCCTGCGCCTCAACATCGTTGATGCTGCGCGCCTGCGCTTCATAGCGCGCGATATCTTTATCCTCTTCGCCCTCAAGTTGACGCAGGGCTGCTTCCGTTCCCAACTGGCGACGCAGCCAGCCTTTGAAACGCGTGCCTATCGAACGCTCCTCTTTTGGATGCTGCGCGCCCAACTCGGCCAGCTTCTGCTCCCACTTCCGGGCATGCTGCTGCTCAGCATCGGCCATTTTTACCAGAATGGTGCGACGAGCTGCGTCGCGCTCGCGCTGTGCCAGGTCACGATAGGTGCGCACGCCCTCCATTTCACGCTGCCAGTTTTGCCGCAGAGCCGCGATAAGCTCCTGCTTTGTGGCGTTATCGAGCGGTTGCGGCCCTGTCTGGATAGGGGTCGCCTCATTTGACGATGCACGCGCTGCATCCGGGTCTATAATTGGATCATTTTTCTGATCTGTGCTCATGCCTTACATTTCTCCTGAAAGGGCGCTGCACATGCTGAAGTGCGTACTCGTGAGAACAAATCGAGTATTAGTACACCCTAATGTTGAATCGAATCTCATTTTTTCATATATAGAGTGTATCTCATGGTAGGGATACGCGTCAAGTAGATCTTTCAGGGAATAGAGATGTAGGCCTGCACCGACGGCAAATGGGCAAGTCTCTGGTAGGCATGATATAACAGGGATGCGTGTCTGCGGCGTTCAGCCTCATCCATGGGTAGGGTAGTACGGTAATTCTCAAGCTGTATGCCTGCCTCATGATAAGCGTATTGTAAGGGAGAAGTGTCTTGTTCAAAATCCGTGAGCCTGGCGTGATCTTTCAACATGGCATCTCTCTGCTTGTCGGGAAATTCTTTAATCTCTTGAGCTGCCAGGTTAAAAAGTTGCTCGTTGTCTAGAGCCTCCTGGATAGCAGTTTCCATTGTGTCGGAGTCGTGAGGGAGTAGAGGTTCGTTAGTTTCATCGGTAAAGCGGGAAAGAAGTACTTCCCTGCCCTGTTTGCGCACAAGATCAATGAAGATGTGGAAAGCAGTTTTCCTGGCCACGCCCCAGATGGAGAGGACTGGCTCTGCCTGGCCATTACTGCCAGCAATTACCCGCCTGAGGATGTGTTCGATAGTATCACTTACGATATCTTCAGCGGTTGCTTCTTCTTCATCTTCCCAACGTGAAAGGTGGCTGTCATAGACCAATCTACACACCAGCGGTTTGAGGCGAATATAAAGCATTGACCAGAGATCATCGTCGTCGTGCTCGTAAGCGGGTAGCGTGATAATTGGCATAAGTAACTCCTTGTACCCTGTCGGATACCACAGTTTGCTCTTGCATCACAAATTGATCGCCTACAGAAACAGCTCCGCGCTCTCTACCTGGGCCATTTCAGAAAAAACAATCAGGCGTTAAAACAACGATTGTGACAAAGCAGCTGTAAAAGGAGTTACTAAAAAGTTTAATTCAACTGTATTTCTTCGGTTATGAATATATTAGCACAATATTTCTCAAATTTCAATAGAAGATACTGATAGCTACAAAGAATTTCTGTGTATAAATCATACCATGAGCGATATTTTAATAAAAAACGGCATATAGAAAAGAAATTATAAGGTCACTATATAAAACATAAGTAAAACTGGTAAATATGTCAAATAATGTCAAATAATATTTAGGATATTGTGGCAAAAATTTCTTAGTGGATAGATCATTTCAAATAGTTCTATGATTTTCTTATGTAACAGGTACATGAGTCCCAACGATGTAAGGAAAGTTGTGAGAATTATTGACTATTGCGCGTAATTAGTTTAGAATGGCGGCTGGGATATTGCCGTTTTTCAGAGTATTTCTCAATTATCTCAACCGTTTCATAGCATTTCAAGATGTTTCATGATGTCTCTTCTGCTACAATGATAATAAAGGGCTAACATTTTTGCTGGGAGAAAAGGGTGAACAGGCAAAATACATCAAGCTCCGAGGATGAAAACGTACAGCGTATTCGCGAATATTTACAGCAACCTGAAGCGCGTGAACGTATCCAGAGGTATATGCGAGACGTGCAATCGAAGGCGACGGTGACGACCAGTGGGGCGGCCAGAATATTTGGGTTTGGAGAGCAACAACTGCGCGATTGGGAGAAGAAAGGGCTTATCTCCACTGAAAGAACCTCACAAGAAGGCAAGGAAACCCGCGGTCATCGTCAGTTTACCTTTGATGAGCTAAACAAGTTAGCAATAATCAAAGAACTCACTAAAGAGGGCAACTTTACGCCGGCTGAAATACCTGCGATGGTTGATGCGATCTGGCGCGAGGTGATGGGGAGTGAAGAGCAGCAAACACAGATTGAGGCGAGAGACGAACAAACGGCTCTTGATCCAGAACTTCCTATCATTCAACATATTCATCGCGCCCGCGCGCAGCTTTTCTTGCGGTTTTATGCTTCGCACGCGCTGCGCCTGGCGCTGATGCTGATCGCTGAAGACGTACCGGGCAATACCGTCGGATTGTTGTTGCCGATGCGACCGCAGGCCTGGCAACAACAGGTGACGCGTAGCGAGGATTTGTACCTCTTAGGTGAGACTCTGCTGGGTTGGCTCACTCGTAGCCGTTCGACACATACGTTGTTTACGCGCAATCCGTCATTTGAATATAGCACAGATTACCGTATTCATTCGTTATGCGCGCTGGCAAATGATAAGCCGACAGATGAGACGCCTGTAGATCGTACCTACATCATTGTGCGCCGTGACGCAAGCCCTTTAACCTTGAGCGCAGAAGTTGTTGAGACGATCAGCGCCCTGCTTGCTCCGCTTTACGAAGATGCTGATAAGGTGATCGAATACTTTGGGCCGAATATGAATGATGCGCTCGAATCGTCACCTGACCTGAATAATACTCATATGTATCCTGACCTGTTGCTGGATAACCTGGCGAACATGATCGTCCGCCACGGTGGTTATGTAGACCGCAAACAACGCTGGCGCTTCTGCTGTATCTTATTGCCAAAGGAATCTGATCGCCCCCTGCAACAACGCACGCTGGTGGTACGCGCGCAGAGCGCGAATTCGCCCCATAAAGTAGGCGTTGCCAGCGTTTCTCCCGGCCTCGATTTGAACAGCTTGAGTCTACGCGCTTACCAGAGCGGTGAGGTATGTTACCGGGACAAAATAGCGCCTGAAGATTCCGTAATTGCTTTTCAAGATGTTGAGCATCCTGTCAACGCGGCCATAGCTATACCCATTGGAGCAGAAGATGGCGAGCCAGAAGCTGTCATCTATGTCACTTCCGAGTGGGAGGGTGCGTTTTCCCGCGTGCAGGATCGATGTATCTTGCGCTTGCTCGGAAGAATGGTAGGCGAGGTTATCAGAACATACAGGGTACGCTTGCAAACGGTAGAGAAACTGGGAAATATCCTGCGACATCCTGATGTTGTTGACGATCTGATAGGGGAATTTTTCTCGGAAAACAAATTTATTCACGACATGGAAGAATTCCTGCAAAACTTTAAAAATCAGATGAAACAGTCCGCGCTGGCGTCAACGAGTACGAACAACGAGTCAAAACCTGAGCATTCGGAAGAATATCTCATTTCTCTGATGGGCGTGGATGTCGATCACCTTTCCAGTTACGCTTTGAAATATGGGGAGCGTGCAGTAAGAAACCTGTGTCACGAAATTGGTCTGCGTATCAAAGGCGAATTGGCTTCAACTTTTAGAATGTATCCCGGCTGCAAGTTTTATCACATCTACGCTGACCGCTTCTTTATCGTGCTTAGAAATGTCCCATTTGATCAGCTAATCGCCAAAGCCAGGCTCTTGAAGAAGAGTCTGGATGGACCATATAAAATCAATCTATTTAGTTCATTGCCCCCTGCTCCCGGCTCGCTCGAAGAGATCAAGATCACTGTGCGCCTGTCTGTCAGCGCGTATAACGAGACGACGCTTACAAGATTGTTTGAGCAGCATCCTGACGAAAGCAGTGTCTATCGAGAGTATGAAGCAATCGAACGCGCGCTGGCAACAGAACTCAAGAAGGGCATGTCGGACGGTGGCAACCAGATTCGGATTTGGAATCCCACGACGCGTTCATATGAGCGATTAGAGGAGAGCTAATACCTGTATCAAACCAGGTCAAAATCCTGGTACATTTGAGGGAGAGTGTGTTTGTATGATTGTATTTATTTTAGGTCGTACTGGCAGCGGTAAATCTACTACCGCGCGTTTTCTGACAGGAGTTGCACGCGATCTGGGGTGGTCTGTTCAATCTTTTAATGATTACTATTACCTGCGGGACATGTATTTGAACGATACCTCGCAACGATTTTGTCCCACTGAACATGACGGATTTGAAGTGTTAAATTGTTCAGTTTACAAAGAAGCGATAAAATCTCTCGCCCGGCAAATTCAGTGTTATCATCCCGAAAACGACCGGACGCTTATTACGGTCGAGTTCACCAGTGATAACTACCGGGACTCTCTTCAACTCTTCGATAATTCTCTCCTGAGTAACGCGCATTTTCTTTTCATCAACGCAGATCTAAAAACTTGCCTGGAGAGAATCCGCAGACGGATATTCCATGGAAATACACAGGATGATTACTACGTCAAAGATACGGTGCTACTTTGCCATTATCCTAGCCCTTATATGCCCCTACGCGTAGGTGAACGCAAAGCGAAATACATTCATAATATGGGATCATTGGACGATCTACGGGATAGTATAGTTGCTCTGGCTCCCTTACTATTAGAACAAGCAGTACACAAGCATAAACCAGCCTGTGTTGAAACATCCACTCTATCTGTTGTTAAAAAGTTCGCAACTCTCGTGAGTAATATTGAGTCAAAGTGTGAGCATTTAATGATTCACAGAGGATCTGCCACTCCTTTGAACTCCACTCGTTTTTTTATTCAGGAAGATGTAGCATCCTCTGCGGTAGAAGCTCCCGTAGATCCATTAGTGTCCGTCGTTAGTAATCCAGCGCTGGTTAACTCAACAGTGTCGTGATACTCGCACCATAAGCGTAGGTCATGCGGGTCGGCAAGCAGGAACTGACCTTCGATTTAAGTAGGGGCCGCGCCACTTGACAGCTATGGTATCCTAAACTCGTAAAGAGAGAACGAAACAGCCGTACAAATTCTGCCGTGGCGGCGTAGCTCAGTCGGTAGAGCAAGGGACTCATAAGCCCTGTGTCACAAGTTCGATTCTTGTCGCCGCTACTTTTTTTTGTCTTCTCTTCCAGCTTAGCGGGCCAGCACAGCTACCTGAATTTGATAGTATCTTACTTTTGGTGAGTTGACATCTCGCAAAGTCTGTTGTATGATATGCAAGCCGACGCGGGGTGGAGCAGTGGTTAGCTCGTTGGGCTCATAACCCAAAGGTCGGAGGTTCGAATCCTCCCCCCGCTATCAGTTCGCATCTGATGCGGCATCCCATCGACGCGGGATAGAGCAGTGGTTAGCTCGTCGGGCTCATAACCCGGAGGTCGCAGGTTCGAATCCTGTTCCCGCTATATATTCTGAAGGCAAAACGAGGGCGACTCACGAGGGTCGCCCTCGTTTCTTATACTCGTGTGATATACTCAGTCATTGGCGTAAGCCTGAGTATTTTGAAAATAGAGGAGTGTATCACATGGGAAGTCTTGAAGGGCGCGTTGCATTTGTAACAGGAGCGGGACGCGGTATTGGAGCCGCCACCGCGCTGCGCATGGCTGAAGAGGGCGCGCGCGTGGCGCTCGCCGATGTAGATACGGAGGGATGCGCGCAGGTTGCCGCCGAACTGAGCAAGGTTGGCAGCGAAGGGCTGGTCTTGCAGTGTAATGTCGCCGATAGCGCGATGGTGCAGGATGCCGTTGATAAGGCCGCCAGTCATTTTGGACGCCTCGATATTTTGGTCAATAACGCCGGTGTGCTGCGCGATAACCTGCTCTTCAAAATGTCCGAAGAGGACTGGGATACGGTCATGAACGTGCATCTGAAAGGTGCTTTTTTATGCAGCCGCGCGGCCCAGAAATACATGGTCGCGCAGAAGTATGGGCGTATCGTCTCGCTGTCCTCAACGTCCGCGCTTGGTAATCGCGGCCAGTCCAACTATTCCACCGCGAAAGCCGGTTTGCAAGGCTTGACTCGCACGCTTGCTATCGAACTGGGACCATTTGGCATCACGGCCAACGCGGTCGCGCCCGGTTTCATCGATACCGAGATGACACGCTCGACCGCGCGCCGCCAGGGGTATGACCCCGACGTTGTGATCGCCGAGGCGTCTAAAACCATTCCCGTGCGCCGCGTCGGGCTGCCGCGTGATATCGCCAACGTGATCACTTTCCTCGTCTCGGAGGATGCCGGTTTTGTGAACGGGCAGATTATCTATGTCGCGGGTGGCCCGCGTGTGTAAAGGGAGGATCATGCAAACCCAGGAACGCCGCCAGGCTATTATCGTACTTGATTTTGGATCGCAATATAGCCGCCTCATCACGCGCCGCGTGCGAGAATTGCACGTGTACAGCGAACTGGTTCCCGCTTCAACCACGCTGGCGCAGTTGCAACAGCAGGAGCGGCTGGATATTCGCGGCTTCATCCTGTCTGGTGGCCCGGCCAGCGTCTACGACGAAAACGCGCCCCTGTGTGACCCGGCTATCCTCAACAGTGGCCTGCCCGTCCTGGGTATTTGCTATGGTATGCAGCTTCTCGCTCATCAATTAGGTGGTCATGTCGCTCCGGCCAGCGGACGCCGTGAATATGGGCCTGCCACGCTGGAAACGCTGGCTGGCGCGGCCAACGATGAGCAGCTTTTCCGCATCTTCGCTGGCATAAACGCTACCCCTGCTCAGCCGCTTGCCTCTGATGCTCTGCGCATCCCTGTATGGATGAGTCATGGCGACAGCGTCGATCTCTTGCCGGCGGGCTTTCACGTGCTGGCTACAACGGAGAGCAATCCTGTAGCTGCCGTTGCCAGTGCGCAAGGCATGGTCGGGCTGCAATTCCATCCTGAGGTGTCGCACACGCCGCAGGGCAAGCAAATTCTGAGCAACTTTCTCTATCGCATCTGCGGCTGCGAACCTACCTGGACGACCGCTTCGGTCATTGACGAGGCGGTGGCGCAGATTCGGCAGCGCGTCGGGGAGAGCGGGAAAGAGCGCGTCATCTGCGGGCTGTCAGGCGGCGTTGATTCGGCGGTGGTGGCCCTGCTGGTGCATCGCGCCGTGGGAGAGCAACTCACCTGTGTCTTCGTTGATACAGGCTGCTTGCGGGCAGGCGAACGCGAACAGGTGGTAGATACATTCAGTAGCCACCTGCATATCCCGCTGGTTGTTGTCGATGCGCGGCAACGTTTCCTGGCGAAGCTTGCCGATGTGATCGACCCTGAACAGAAGCGCAAAATCATAGGCGCGGAGTTTATTCGCGTCTTCGAGGAAGAGGCTGTCCGGCTGGCTAAGCAAGGCGGTCCCATCGCGTTTCTGGCGCAGGGGACGCTCTACCCCGATGTGATCGAGAGTACCAGTCACGATACCGCCGCAACTGCTACGCGCATCAAAACGCATCACAATGTGGGCGGCCTGCCGGAAGACATGCAATTTCGGCTGATTGAGCCGCTGCGCATGCTCTTCAAAGACGAGGTGCGCGAGATCGGTCTCGCGCTCGGCCTGCCTGACGAGTGGGTCTGGAGGCATCCTTTTCCCGGCCCCGGCCTGGCTATTCGCATTATTGGCGCGGTAGACGAGCAAAAACTGGAGACGCTGCGAGCTGCCGATGCCATCGTGATTGAAGAAATCCGGCGCGCCGGAGTGTACCGCGAACTCGGCCAGGCTTTCGCCGTGCTCACACCCTTGCAGAGTGTTGGCGTGATGGGCGATGGACGCACCTATGCCAACGTAGTAGCGGTGCGCGCCGTTACCAGCGGCGATTTCATGACAGCAGACTGGGCGCGGCTCCCTCCTGACCTGCTGGCGCGTATTTCCCACCGTATCGTCAACGAAGTGCCGGGCGTCAATCGCGTCGTGTATGACATTACCTCGAAGCCGCCTGCCACTATTGAGTGGGAATAGGGTATGCAATGCTCGAATTTGAAATCCTGGCATGCGGCCTTTACCGGCCCGATCAACTTGATATCACCTATAACCCTTCTCTGCGCATGCCCACCGATCCCGCTATTCAGCAATGGATGGATGATCTCTGGACGCAAAAACTGCTAATTGCGCGTGAGAAGGGCATACCCTTGTTCGACGCGCCTTTATACCGTTTTGTGGATGTCGAAGCGCGAGCAGATGGCATACTGCATTTGACGTTGGGCGATACAGGCTACAAGGAATATGTCACCACGCGCGTGCCAGAGTTCTATATGGGTCGACAACGCCAGGAATTGGGCAACGCGCTCTCCGTCTGTTCCGTTGTCGAGACCAGCGATGGCTACATCCTGCTCGATAAACGCCAGGGCGTGGATGTGTACGCCGGGCGTTACCACGTCATCGGTGGTTTTTTTGAACGTGATCGTGATAGCCTGGGAGACGCGCAGCCTGATCCCTTTGGAGCGATACGCCGCGAAATTCGCGAGGAGACCGGCATCCAGAGCGCCGATATCCATCAACAATATTGCCTGGGCGCGGTCTATGACCAGGCGACGCCGCACGCCGAACTGTGCTTTATCACGCGCCTGCATATCTCCCTTGCCGAAGTCAAAACGCGCGTGCCTGAAGAAGACGAGATCAAGCAATTGGAAACATTGTATGTGACCGGGCAAAGCCTGCGCGCCTTTATCGAGAAGCATCACGGCAATATTTCAGCAACGGGTGAACCAAATCTGCTGCTATATGGAGAACTACATTTCGGCAAGCAATGGCTGGATGATATTTTGGCGCAAATTTTATAGGGACGCGCTCAATCGTGTCCACAGGAGATAGTGCGTGAACGATGTAAGCAGACAATCCTCGTATGCCGTGAGGGTATTGACGGGAGCGCAGGCCGGCATCACCTTTCCTCTCAACAAGGCGGTCACTATGATCGGGCGGGCTTCACAAAACGACATCGTCTTGAATGATACCTCAATTTCGCGGGAGCACGCGCGCATCGTGCAAAGCGGCTCGTTGTGGAAGATCGAAAAGCTGGCTGAGAGGAATACGCTCAAGATTAACCAGCGCGAGATGCAAGCGGGGACCATCAATCACAATGATACCATCACTCTGGGCGAGCTTACATCGTTCGTGTTTCTCATCACCCCGCCAGTACAGGCCTGGCGTCAACCCACTCCACAGGTGCCTGCCGCCCGACCTGAACAGCCGTTGCCGAACTTTCCCAGGCAACCCACGCCGCCACCCTCCGTCTTTCAGCCAACGCCGGGTCCCGCTCCAGTGGCTCAGAGAGTGCTGCAAATGGAGGATAATAGCCTATTTACACAGCGTGAGTCGAGCGCCGTGCCTGCGTCTGGCGTCCCGGCCCTCGAAGTAAGCGCCAATATCTCCAATTTCAAACAGATCACGCCTCTCACGCGGCCCATCATTTCCATTGGGCGCGATCACTCGAATGATATCGTCATCAATGCGCCGACCGTTTCCGCCTTTCACGCGCAGATTGAGAAGCAGGGCGATACCTTCGTGCTGGTTCATCCACATCCGCAGGCCAAACAGCAGCGTACCCTCAACGGACTGCTCTACCAGGGGCTACATATACGCGGCGATCAGCAGTATCGCAAATCTCTGGCGCGCGGTGACATTTTTCGCATCGGCGACGAGAACGGCACGCTCGTCACCCTCACCTTTAACGATGGCAGCGGCGCGGCCCAGGAAAGCTTGCCGGAGATACGTCCTTTCCCGCTCAATATACCAGTAATAACTATCGGGCGTCACAGGGATAACATCGTCACCCTCAAGCATCCCCAGGTCTCCGCGCATCACGCGCGCCTGGAACAAACGGCTGGCAGCTATCGCATTAGCGATCTGGGCAGCACCAATCATGTCTATGTCAATGGGCAGCGTATCACCGGCCAGTTGCTCAGTCCAGGCGACGAGATTCGCATCGGGCCGTACCGCCTGACCTTTACCGGCACCGAGCTGACGCAGTACGATGAGAGTAACGGCGTGCGCATCGATGCCATGCATCTTAAAAAATCGGGCAACAACGCCGTTGTCCTGCTCGACGATATCTCCCTGGTCATTCCGCCGCGCAAATTCGTGGCGCTGGTGGGTGGCTCAGGCGCGGGTAAATCCACCTTGATGGACGCGCTCAACGGCTTGCGCCCGGCCCACGAAGGCAAAGTATTTTATAACGGGCAGGATTACTACCGCTCGCTGGCCGTTTTCAGTACGCAGCTTGGCTACGTGCCACAGGACGATATCGTGCATAGCGACCTCACCGTCGAGCGCGCCCTCTACTTCGCCGCGAAAATGCGCCTGCCGGACGATTTCACCGGAGATCAGATTCAGCAGCGTGTCAACGAAGTGCTGCTTGATGTGGACATGGAAGACCGGCGCAAGCTGCTGGTGAGCAAGCTGTCGGGCGGGCAGCGCAAGCGCGTTTCCATCGCTCTGGAACTGCTCGCCAGGCCAAGTATCTTCTTTCTGGATGAACCTACGTCGGGTCTTGATCCCGGCCTTGATCGCAAAATGATGTTTCTGCTGCGCAAGCTGGCCGACAAAGGGCATACTATTGTGCTGGTCACGCATGCTACCAACAACATTAATAACTGTGATTACGTCTGCTTCCTGGCACCGGGTGGACGCCTGGCCTACTATGGGCCACCCAACGAGGCCAAGAAGTTCTTTGAAAAGGCCGATTTTGCCGAGATTTATGGCGAACTCGAACCGACGAAGGATAATCCCGACGCGCCAGCCAACGCCGAGAGCAAGTTTCGCCGCTCGCAGGACTACCAGAAGTACGTGGCGATGCCCCTCATGCAAGGACCAGCCGGGCGCACAACCAAATTATCACAGACGACACCTCACAAAACGTCTAAACGCGGCCACTCCTGGAAGCAGTTCATGATCCTGACACGACGCTACCTGGAATTGTTGAGAAATGATACCGGCAACCTGTTCATCCTGCTTTTGCAGGCTCCTATCATTGGCCTGATTTTGATGTTGATTATCAAATTCGTGACCATCGCGGGCGTCTTTGATGGGACTAATATGTCGTCTCCCGTCACCAGTGGGGACGCGCAAAAGGTGCTGTTTGTGATGTCTTTCGCAGCCGTCATGTTTGGCTGTATCAACGGCGCGCGCGAAATCGTCAAGGAACTGCCCATCTATGGCCGCGAGCGCGCCGTGAACCTGGGCATCATACCCTACATGTTCTCTAAAATCGTGGTATTGGGCATTTTGTGCCTGCTGCAAAGCGCCATACTGGTGATCCTGGTGAGCCTCATCGCGCCCTTTCACCAGGGCGTCTTCCTGCCGGTTACGCTGGAAGTTTATATTACCCTCGCGCTCACCTCGCTGGCGGGACTGATGGTTGGCCTGCTGGTATCAGCCCTGGCTCCCAATAATGATCGCGCGGTCAGTCTGATCCCGCTGATCCTCATCCCGCAAGTCATTTTCGCGGGAACCATCTTCCCCTTGAAGAGCGGACTTTTGCAGCCCGTTGGCCTGCTATTCGCCGTGCGCTGGGCCATGGCCGCGCTCGGCACCTCTGTCGGGCTGCGCAGCAATTATACGGGTAGCGACAAGCTCATCGGCAATATCGATAGCTACCAATACGGACACGGGGTCGATTCGACGCATTACCTGCTGCTAATGTGGCTGGGCCTGACCGTGATGATCGTCGTGCTGGGGATATTGATTGGCTACTGCTTGAAACGGAAGGATGTGAAAGTGTAGGAGTGGGTACGCCTGACCTGGTGGTTGAGGTCGCTTCACCCAGTACTGCGATCTCGACGCCTACGCGCGCGCTGGCG
The DNA here is from genome assembly GCA_035534255.1 of Ktedonobacteraceae bacterium. Classification (GTDB taxonomy): domain Bacteria; phylum Chloroflexota; class Ktedonobacteria; order Ktedonobacterales; family Ktedonobacteraceae; genus CF-113. The sequence continues at coordinate 15,663 of DATLSI010000243.1, forward strand.
TGCCGGAATACTGGATTGTTGACCCAGACTCCCGCACCGTCGAGGTTCTAGCTCTGGAGACGATGGGTATGTATCAATCGCTGGGAATTTTTCGTGGCAAGGCTACTCCGCTATCGCAAATAGTACCTGATTTTTCAGTCGGCGTCGAGCAATTCTTTATGTAGGCAACCTGTTCAAACCTCGCCAGATGATCCTTGAGAAATGTTCCACGCGAGCTCCAAAGGCGAGCTGGCGCGTGGTGAAGCAGGCCCCACTGGTCAGCCGTTTCGTCTCGGATTGATCCGCCTTGCAACGAGATCGAGCAGTTCCTTTCTCCGAAACGGCTTGGTGAGAAAATCATCTGCTCCGCATGCCTCGGTGGTACTGTTCGCAGTGATGTTGGCAGAGAACAGGATCACAGGAATGTGCCCGGTCTGCTCCCCCCCTTTCAACTGCCCGCACAGCTTCCGCCCATCTTCGCCTTGCAACAAGATATCAAGCAGGATCAGGTCGGGCAGGTCCCTTTCCATGCGCTGCAAACACGCGCCATTCAGACTGGTCTGGACGCGGTATCCTTCCATACTCAGGATGGTTTGGACAACGTCCAAAATAGCCGGGTCGTCATCGACCACCAGGATATTTTTTTTTATCGCTTGTTCTTTCTGGAATAACAAGTCCTCTCGTTTGAGTGGCAGAGCAAAGGAGAATGTGGATCCCTGCCCCTGGACGCTTTCCACCCAGATCCTGCCACCGTGGTGATCGATGATCTGGTGGGCGATATACAGACCGATACCTAAACCGGGGAAGCCTTGCTCCACCTTGCTCGATCCACGATAGAACCGTTCGAAGACCCGCTCCTGGGAGCCGGAGGAGATGCCAATGCCGAAATCCTGAACGCTGACGATGATTTCCTCAGGGGTGCGGGCCAGGCTCACGAGCACCCGTTTGGCCTGTGGAGAGTACTTGATGGCATTGCCCAGGAGATTGATGACCACCTGTCCCAGGCGATCCCGGTCCCCGATCACCTCACATGTTGTCCTTACCTCGATGACGATGCGGTGCTGTGGAGCGGTGAGTTGGATGTTCTCAACGACCTCGCGTACCAGATCGTCCATCAGCACGCGCTCCTCCTTGTAGACGAGTTTGCCCGCCTGCACCTTCGAAATATCGAGCAGGTCGGAGACGAGCCGGTTGAGCTTCTCAAGTTGGGCCTCCATCCTCGACACATACTGGACGATCTGCTGGCTGCCCTCCCGCTCCAGGAGCAGATGCAGCAGGTCTGTGTAGGCGAGCAGGCTGGTCAGGGGCGTCCGCAGTTCGTGGCTGGCCATTGACATGAAGTCCTCTTTCAAGCGGTTGAGGTGTGCGAGTTGCTGGTTGGCCTGTTCTAACTCCTCCATGCGTTGTTCGATCTCCTGGTAGGTGACTTCCCGTTCTTCCAGCAAGACCTGCAACTCTTCCATGTAGAGATCTGCTTGCTGGTCAGTTGAGGCAGCGGACTCCAGGAGAGCCGGTGCCCTCCTCCGTTGCAGACACGGCAGGGGAACGGCTCTCGGTGTTCGGTGGTAGAGCTGCCAGTCGGCGTCCGGGCACTGCCAAAAGTCTGGATCGGGGGAGACCATGCCGGGTATCACCAGCCATAGATACTGGTGGGCAGCAAGGGTATACGCAAAGCGGTTGAGTAGAGTGGTCTGCGCGTCCAGTGTCCACGAGGCCAGAGGAATATGGCACACGATCAGGTCGAGATGCGGGAACGGAGGCTGAGACAGCAGATCATGGGGGGCAAAGATGATCGTGTCGCGCATCACCTTCGTCAGGCGATAGCCCTGCGGGGTGGTTTCAAATGCAGGTATCCCCTCCTGCCACCATCTGCCTCCAGGCGGCAGGTCGGGATACACCCGTTGTCGCGCACGAGCGAGGGTCAGAGGATCGAGATCGGTGGCAAAAATGCGGATCTGCCAGGCGACCATCTGCTCCCCGAGCAGAGCATGCAGCGCCAGTGCCAGCACCGCCGCTTCGTCCCCGGTCTGACAGCCTACCGACCAGATCCGCAGCGCCTGCCTCCGCCCACGCGCTTGCGCCAGGACCCTGGGCAGGAGGTGATCTTTCAAGTAGTCGAGCCATGCAGTATGATCCAAGATAGAAGGTTGCATACATCTATTCCCTTTCGACCTGTCATTGACCAACTCTCCATCTTGCGCCCTGGGAAGCAGACTGCCCATATCTCTCGTCATGACTTCCCATTGGCCTGCCAAGTGCAGCGACGACCAGGAATGAGAGCGACGAACAACACAGCAGACGAAGAGCAAAGCCACATAGTGCTATCCTACTGTGAAAGAGGGATGATGTCAACAAACAGGCACTGAGGATGATTGGGTGTGACCAGAGTGAAACATACCAGCCCGCACTTTCCTGCTTACACAACAAATTCCCCTGCGTTCAGGATTACTCCTGGGTCCCAGCGCGCCTTCAACCTGCGCATCAAGTCCAGTGTTTCCGGTGTGTAGCCCCACCTGTCCGTCATTCCCCGCACACTTTCAGGTAGGTGCGTCACAACGGCGTAGCCGCCAGCTTGTAGCGCAGGCCCGCGTAACTGTTTTATAGTAGTGCGCACTGCCTCGCTATCGCTTGCGGGCAGGGTCACGTAGATGAAGCCATTGCCGGAATCCACGAAGAAAGCGCCTGTGTTCAGGATGGACGACTGATCCTGCGCGTATACAGGCACGTCCCGCAATGGCAAACCAATACGCACATGCGCGGCATCGTCGGTCTGACTCAACATAGTAACCCATGCATCGGTGCCGGATATGTCCGCGATTTCGACTGGTTCTGGTGCGCCAGCCTGTCTTAGGATGTCACGCGCCTGATCCAACTCAGCCTGCACATCCTCTTCAATGCCCTCGGCTGTATAGATGAGCGTGTAGGGACTGCGTGGGACGCCTGGTACGTCGCAGCGGTTGCACAGCGCGACTGCCGAGGCCACCAGAGACGCAGGCAGCAATTGCCTGGTATACAGCAGCCCGCGTCGCAGGTCGTCGAGAGGGAGAAAGAGCGTGCGCCGCGCACGCGGCTGCACCGCGTATTTGAGCGTCACTTCAGTAATCAATCCCAGCGTGCCGTGCGAGCCAACAAAGAGTTTGACGAGATCGAAGCCAGCTACATTTTTCATGACTGGTCGCCCGACACGCATCACGCGCCCATCGGCCAGCGCCACCTTCACGCTCAAGACGAGATCGCGTAGCGAGCCGTAGCGCATGCGCAGGGGCGCGTTGAGATTGGTCGCGATCAATCCACCAACACTTGTTTCTTGCCACGGACTGGCAACAGGCACAAATCTATGATGCTCCGCCAGGAACGCCTGCACCTCCGCGAGCGGCGTTCCCGCTCCGACCGTGATATACAGGTCATCCGGCGCATATACCTTGATACCACGCAGTCCACTCGTAGACAATACAACTTCTGTAGGGGCACGCATTATCGCGTCTCTCTCCGTGGGGCTACGCCTTCTCGCATTCACCTCGCCCGTAATATGCACCCTTAACCCGTCATGCGCGCACGCTGCCAGAGTTTGCGCGGCTTCTCCGGTTGTTGTCGGGGTGTAATTTATCGCACTACTGTCGGGTGTACCTGTTTGTCGTAATCCATTAGTTGACATTGAAGTCGAGGGGAATATCTTGCCGGGGTTGAGCAGGTTGTGAGGGTCGAAGATGGATTTGATGTCCAGCATGGCGGAAAGTTCGGTTTCGTTGAACATCAGGGGCATGAAGGCGCGTTTCTCGATGCCCACGCCATGTTCGCCGCTCAGACTGCCGTCTTTGCGGATGGCTACCTCGACCGTTTCGCGCCCGGCATCATGCACGCGCTGCATGTACGCTTCATCCTGTACGTCGGGTATAAGAATCAGGGGGTGCAAGTTGCCGTCGCCCGCGTGGAAGACGTAGCCCACGGGCAAGTTGTAGCGTTCACAGATCTCGTTGACTTCGAGCAAGGTTTCGGCCAGGCGACTGCGCGGCACGGTAATATCTACCGTGTAGTGAGCGGGCGCGAGACGAGCAATGGCTCCAGCCGCGCTCTTACGCGCCAGCCAGATCTGATTGCGTTCTTCATCGCTGCCGGCCACGCGTAGATCGTGACCGCCGTGAGAGCGCAGGATAGCCGCGACCTCCTCGATCTGTTTGTCCAGGCTCTCAGGGTAGCCGTCAACCTCGATAATCAGCATGGCGGCGGCTTCTGTCGGCAGCCCTGCGTGCAACCACGCCTCGACAATAGAGATAATTTTCTGATCCATCATCTCCATTGTGGCCGGTACCAGGCCAGTAGCGATGACCGCCGAGGTCGCGATACCCGCCTGCTCAACCGAATCGAAGACCGCCAGCATGGTTTTGATGCCCGGTGGATTGCGTACCAGGCGCACATTGATAGCGGTCATCAGGGCCAGCATGCCCTCGCTGCCGGTAAGAGTGCCACAGAAATCGTATTCGGGGTAATCGAAGGCGCGGCCACCCACCTGTACGATGCTGCCATCGGCCAGTACAACCTGCATACCTGTCACATAGTTAGTCATGACGCCATATTTGAAACAGTGCGGACCACCTGAATTTTCGGAGACGTTGCCACCAATGGTCGAGGCGCGCTGGCTGGCAGGGTCGGGTGGAAAATACAGCCCATGCGCCCTGACCTGCTCATCCACGCGCAAGTTAATGATGCCCGGTTCGACAACCGCGCTGCGTCCGTAAGTATCGAGTTCAAGCACGCGGTTCATGCGCGAAAACTCGACAATCAGGCCGCCATGCTCGGCCACCGCGCCGCCCGATAGTCCCGTACCCGCGCCGCGTCCGATCAATGGCACGTGGTGTTCCGCCGCCCAGAGCGCGATACGCGCCACGTCTTGCGCCGTGTGGGGCAGCGCCACGCCGTCCGGCATGCCGCGATCAACGCCCCCATCAGCTTCATAGGCGAGCAACGCGCTTATATCCGTATAGACCTGCCCCTTTTGTAGGAGTGATTCGAGTGAGTGTATCTCTTGTTTGTTTAGCATGGCTTAAATTGCCCTGCCGCCAGTCACTTCCAGCACGATGCCGGAGACGTAGTTGGCGAGCGGCGATGCCAGGAAGAGTACCGGGCCTGCCGCCTCTTCCGGCGTGCCGGGCCGCCCCAGAGAGATGGTCATCGCGGCCATGCTGCGCATATTGTCGGGAACGCCCAGGGCAATCTCTTCGCCGTCGCGCTGAATTTTTTCGGCGCTCTCTTTGGCGGCTGTCAGGCGCGTTTCGATGAAGCCAAAGCAGGCGCAGTTGACCTGCACATTGTAGCGACCCCATTCCTTCGCCAGCGTTTTTGTCAGGCCGGTGATGCCCGCTTTGGCGGTGGAGTAGTTGACCTGCCCGGCGTTACCATAGACGCCCGAAACAGAAGTGATGTTGACCACTTTACGCGGGTTAGCGCGGCCATTGGCGACCGCCTCTTTTTTGGCGGCATCGCGAATAAATTGCGAAGCTTCGCGCAAAATGCGGAATGGCGCGGTCGTATGCACGTCCATAATGGCATACCACTGTTTGTCGGTCATGTTCTGGATGACGGCATCCCAGGTATAGCCGGCGTTATTGACGATGATGTCGATGCCCCCGAAGGTGTCGAGCGTTCCTTTTATCAATTGCGCGGGGAAGGCCGGGTCGGTCACGTCGCCCGGGATAACGGCAGCCTGACCGCCAGCATTGCGTATGGCGGCGGCTGTTTCCTCCGCCGGGGCTGGATCGAGATCGCTGATGATGACCCGCGCGCCTTCGGAACCGAGCAACTTTGCTGTTGCCGAACCTATGCCGCGCCCGGAGCCAGTGATAATGGCAATTTTGCCATCAAGCATGCCCATGTTGTATGTTCTCCTCGTTTTCTGTTTATGCGTTACACCACCCAAATCCTAAGATCATCAGTTATGCACGGTGGGGCAGTTCCGCTACGAACGTTCCACTGACCTTCAAATCACCGTTCTGGTCGGTGGCCTGTACTTTTCCGGCTATGTATCCAACGCCGTCGGTTTCATATTTTTCGGTGATGGTGCCTCTGCAAGTAATGACATCATCGAGGTGCGTCATGCCTCGAAAACGCACGCCGAATTTGCGCAGCGCGGTTGGTCCGACATAATCGCTGAGCAACTGGCCCACGAAGCCCATAATCAGCATGCCGTGGGCGATGATGCCGCCTGTGCCGATCAGTTCGCCGATTTTGGGATCGGTGTGCAAGGGGTTGAAGTCGCCGGATGCGCCCGCGTAGCGTACCAGTTGCAAATGTGTTACCGGCGCTTTTACCAGTTTAGGAATCTCATCGCCCACCTGCACATCTTCGTAATACACCTTCGTAGGAGTCTGGGCATTGGTTGTCATGGATTGTTCTCCTTATATAGTAGGGCGTACTCTTGCGCTATTTCTGTCCTTGAGTTTACTCGCGCACAATGATTACCTGGCGCGCTTTCAGGACGGGCGTGCCTTGCTGGTTCGTGTACTGTACTTCGGTGGTGATGATATCCATCGAGCCTGTTTGCCCCGCGCGCGTCTTGCCATCTACAATCGTAAAGACTCCGGTCAGTGTGTCGCCGGGATGAATAGGCGCGAGATACTCGTACTCTTCTTCGCCATGCAGGATGCGCATAACGTTGATGCCGGCCTTTACCAGTTGGCTTACCATCTGGCGATTGCCCCAGAAAGTGAAAGTGGTGGGAGTGGTTGGATAGAGAGGCACATCCTCGTAGCCAGCCGCCTGCGCCTCCGCTTTGCTGGCATAAATAGGGTTCTCATCGCCGATGGCAAGCGCCAGTTCGCGCACTTTACCACGCTCAGCTTCAATGGTGAAAGGCGGAAAGCTCTTGCCAACAATACTTTTGTCGAACATGCGAATTTGCTCCTTAGTGTCTTAACTGGCTCTCTTGTGTGTATGGATAGTATCTTGTTTAGAAGCTAGCCTTGTCAAGGGTAAGCAGCCTGTCACGCGAAAAACGAGGACTGCCACCTCCGGACTCTACATTGCCTTTGTCCCCGCCGTCTTGGGGTATAATGAAGACCTCGAAACGCCGGTCACTTAGCCAGGAAAAGGACGAAGACATACATGGATATTTCCAGCGAGGAAATTGTAGCGAGGATTAACAGCACACGCACGGGGTCCGTGTGGGATGTGCTTGATATCAAACTGGTCACAGCGGAAAAAGACAGGGTAGTTGCCACGATGCCGATAGGACCGAATCACCGCCAGCAAGTCGGCTATTTGCACGGCGGCATTTCGATAACGCTGGCCGAGTCGATTGCTTCGCTCGGCACCGCTTTGAATATCGACACGAGCAATCAGATGGCCTTTGGTCTGGAGATCAACGCCAATCACCTGCGCCCCAAGCGCGACGGGCAACTGACCGCCGTAGCAACGCCCATCCATCGCGGGCGTACCACGCATGTCTGGGATGTACAAATTACCGATGAAAACGACAAACTCATCTGTGTCTCGCGCTGCACGATTGCCGTCGTCAACCGGCCCCCTGACAACGGCAGCCCATTTGAGAGAAATATGCCCAGTTTTGGGTAGTTGCTAAAAAGCATGCCATCGAAGGTCATCCTGAACTTTTGCCTCTGTAGGATGACCTGTAAAAACTGCCGCGTAGCCGTTGCCCGTTAATCTCCATCGATATCTCCTACTTCAATTGGCTCTCCACATCATCCTTCTATATTAAAGCTTTTTCAGACAAGATATCTTTCTAAAAGGCGCATTACTAACTTTATCATTTTTTTAACCATAATATGCAAAAATAATATATTTATGCAAAAAAGACTTATCAAATTACAAAAGCAAAATTAGATCAATTTATACACTTATTATGCAGAGAATTCTTAACTAAAAATCCATTTTTACAACTAGAACTCAACCCCACCATAGCCCATTTCTCCTACTCTGACGGCTAATATTGATGATAGCCAATGCATGCGCAAGTCCAACAAGAACGAACCATCGCGCATTCTAAGCCATAAATTTGGAAAGAGAAAGACAAATGCTGACTATAGCGGAAAAACCAATAGGGATGGCACATCAAGAGATACCAGCCGTTCAACATCCTCACTTGAGTTTGCGTACAAATACTCCAGCAATGCCGAGTATTCCAGCGACGCCTGTACTTGATATTGAGACAGTGCCCCTGCCGAAAGTTCATCATCCGCAATTTAGACGGCCTCAACTGGCTCCGCTGCCTTCAGCGCCGGCAACGCCTATACCTGATATCCCGACAACGCCGTTGCCACCAATCCAGATACCTTCGTTGCCAGCTATAAATGAAAGTGGCACGTATCAGGTTGAGCAACTCAAAGTCATGAACCCGAAGCAGCGAAGACAATATCTCCTTTTCGTGGGTATGTGGATCGTGGCGAATGTCTATTTCTGGCACTGGTGGTTCAACGCCAGCCATGTGGGAAATCCTCTGCTTTATGGTCTTATGTCTGCCGCGCTCCTATATAACGCGACCATTCTTCCCTCGTTTTATGCATTCTACCTGGGCCAGATGCGCAAACCCGCAGCAGTCGATGTAGCGCGAGTAGAGTCTGCCGGGATTGTGAATAAAGTTGCTGTTATAAGTTTAACGGTTCCTGGTTCGGAGAGCCTGGAATTCGTAAAACGCCAGTTGATAGCGATGAAAAAGATTCAGTATCCTCATGATAGCTGGATACTGGTGGACAAAGAGCATTCTTCCCAGATTCAGGCCCTGGCGGAATCACTGGGCGTGTTCTATTTTTCCAGGCATGATAGCGCTCGTTGGGGTAAAGAGCGTGTTGCTAGCTTGAACCAGCCAGTTCCCCCTTTTAAGGCGAAGACAAAAGCGGGGAATGTGAATAGCTGGATAGACGCATATGGAAATCTCTACAGTCATTTCACACAATTAGATATTGATCATATTCCCGTCCCATCGTACTTGAACAAAGTGCTGGGTTTCTTCCTTGATCAGAAGGTGAAATGGGTGCAGGCTCCCAGCGTTTATGGCAATTTGGAGAGTTGGACTGCCAGAGGGTCAGCAGAACAGGAATTTGTCCTGCAAGGACCATTGCAAATGGGCTTCTTTGGCTTCTGTCGCACGCCATTCATTATTGGCAGCCATTGTACCTATGATATGAAAGCGGTTATGGAAATTGGCGGCTTCCAACCTACACGCGCTGAAGACCACCTTGATACAGTATTCCTGGCAGCGCAAGGCCATCAAGGTGTCTTTCTTCCCGAAGTGATAGCAGTTGGTGATGGCCCGGAAAATTTTGAAACATATATCGGCCAACAGTTCGCCTGGGCGTTCTCAATGATTCAAGTGCTTTTTACGTACACCACCAGGTGTATTAAGCGTTATACGCCCCGGCAAGCGCTGCAATTCTTGTTTGTCCAGACCTGGTATACATTCTGGTCAACCAGTATGTTCCTGCTGTTCATGCTTCCTATCCTGGCGCTTTTTACAAACTCCTCGATTGCAAAAGAAAATTACTGGCAGTTTCTGTTGCATTTCTCGTTGTTGAGCGTTATTGCCTTCATGATCTGGGTATGGAGCCATGTCTGGCATTTGCCGCAAGAAGTTAACCTTAGCTGGCGAGGCGTCGTCTTGCATGTCGCGCGCTGGCCTATCGTGTTGAGCGCCTTAGTGCAGGTTTTACTCAAGGTTGAGAAGCCCTACATGATTACAGTGAAAGGCTTGCAGAGTGGCGCTAAGAGGCCATTCTCATTAGGCGCGCACATTCCTTACTTCATCTTAATGAGCCTGGCTCTTATCTCTTGCTGGTTTTACCTGGCGAGGTATGGTCAGAGCGCCGCGCAGGGTAATCTCCTGTTCGCTCTGCAAGGGGCCTTGATCTTTTTGCTCGCGTACACCATTTCACTCCTCAAGGATTTGACCGATATAGTAAAAGAGGGCATATCATTCTCTCAATATATTGTGTTACGCGTAAAACCATTGGGCATGCTCCTCCTGTTTTTGACGCTGATTACCTGGACGGGGTACCTGTGTGCTGGAAATATTTATCAGGCCGTTATGTTCAAATAGAAACAAACGCCCTTTTTCGGAGAATAGATGAAGTCTACATCTCGCCTGCTAGTGCTGCTCAGCATTGTGCTGGTCGTGATTATTCTATTGAATGCGCTTCCATTCATCAAAAGCGAGTGGATTAGCTTACATACGGGTAAAAGCGCTACAAGCCCAACCGTGATGAGAACTCCATCGCCGCCGTCGCTTTCACAAACCACCGTGATAGACGCCTCACCCAACACCATTACAGTGAGTGGCCAGCAATGGGGCAACAGCACATGCTATATTGGAGCGACAGAAGGGAGCAGTCGCTTTGCTATTGCCGATTTGGAGGATCTTGGCATCAATAGTTATCATATTTATGGCGGTATGTCGCGGTGGGAAGCTCAAGATGACAGCAGTGTCTATGGTTATCCAACGATAGCCCAGATTAAAGCGAACCCCAATGTGATCAACTGGAAACAGTGGGATACCGTGATGACCAATCCGCCAGATGGCAGCGACTACTCGTGGGAGCCTGCTCCCCGCTGGCAGGGTAATGCCCGCACACTCTTCAGTGAGTTAAATGCAGCGCATATTCGCATCATACTAACTCTGCGTAACCGGGACGATCAAAATAATCCTTCCTGGTCGCCCGATCCTCCCCAGACTACCGCTGGTTGGAATGAATGGTGGGAACATGTTTTTGCAACCGTATACTGGCTTGATGTGCGAAATAATTACGACGTGACCGATTTTGAAATTCACAACGAACCCAATATTCCCGGTCAGGGGTGGACACCCGAAGCAACAGAAGCACAGTACTATAATTTCGCGAAGTACACAGACGATGCTATCAGTTATGTTTTCCATACATATATGCCGGGTCGTAGCTTTCATGTATATGCGCCGGCAACATCGAATAGTACCTGGCCCAGAGACATGCTTCACAATATTCCGCAGTATTTCGACAGTATGGATGTTCATATCTACGGGGATTTCCGTTACGAAGTAGAACAGGTGCATAACTGGCTGAACCAGGCTGGATATGCGAAAGAGCCTCTCTGGGTTACCGAGTGGGGAAGCTATAATCATCAATACAATTCTGAGCCATTTGGTATCAGTATCATCAATGAATTGATATATGGATCCTTTCCCGGCAATGACTATGTCTATGGAAGCGACATTTTCTCATTGTATGATTTTAGCACGAACGCGACCGGGCTTATCGATTACAAGGGCAACCGCCGCGTAGATTATTATGCTCTGCGCATGGGGATTCGAGCGCTTCAGGGATGTCGTCCTACTTACCAGAGTATTACGGGTAATAAAAACCTTCTGGCTATCACAACCACCGATGCGCAAAAGAATGTCTATTTGCTTGTCACAAATCAGAGCAGTAACACTTCATATACTGTCCATGCCAATCTTTCTGCTCTGCTGACCAGGGCATCTGGCGTGATGTGGCAGTTTGATAACAGCCATATGGATACGATTGTTGGTAAACCATCGCTTGTTAATGGGAATATATTGCTCACCATTCCTGCCAGTGGCGCGGTGCTAGTTAAGTTTTTGCATTCTATCTAATGAGCTATCAGGATGAGCATCATAGTTGCGTTGCATAAGCTTCATTAAACTGAATGAAACGGGGACGTTTAGCCGCTAAAAACCCTGTGCTATAATGTATATCAATGTTAAGCATCAGGGAACCCGGAGGGAGAAACAGGACATGCCTGATAATGAAGAGCAGCAGGACGACGATCGCCCGCTTGTAGCGTGTATAACGGTGGGCATTTTTCAGGAAAATTGCTACTTATATGCCTGCCCGCGCACGCGCGAGGCGGTGATTATTGATCCTGGAGATGAAGCGCCGCGCATTCTGAGCCGTATCGAAGAGTTACAATTCATTCCGAAATATATCATCAATACGCATGGACATATTGACCATATCTGCGCCATCGACGAAGTGAGCGCGGTCTATCCTGTGCCGCTGGCAATCCATGCCGATGATGTATATATGCTCAGCGAGGAACATACCGCGCACATGTATGGACGCGAGGCTCCGCTGGTGCGGCGAAAGCCTGACATGCTCTTAAAAGAGGGAGATCGCATCTCGTTTGGCACGTTGTCACTTGATGTGCTGGAGACGCCTGGACATACGCGCGGCGGCATCTGCCTGGTCAGCGCGCCCTATTGTGTGTTCAGCGGCGACACGCTTTTCAATCGCAGCATCGGGCGCACCGATTTCGAGGGTGGCAACTACGAGCAGCTCGTCACTTCCATACGCGAGAAATTGTACACGCTCGACGAAGACCTGGTGGTGTTTCCGGGGCATGGCGAACCAACTACCATCGGTGCAGAAAAATATGAAAATCCTTTTGTGACAGTGGAGGAATAACAATTTGGCTACAATATGTGTGATCGGTACAGGGTACGTGGGTCTCGTGACTGGCACCTGTTTTGCCGATCTGGGCAACCACGTAACCTGCGTGGATATTATCCCGGAGAAAATTCAACGCCTGCAAGAAGGCATTTTGCCTATCTATGAGCCGGGCCTGGAAGAAATGGTCGAGCGCAACGTAAACGGGGGCCGCCTGCATTTCACAACAAGCTATAACGAGGGGCTTGATAACGCCGACTTCATTTTTATCGCGGTTAACACGCCCTCCAACGCCACGCAGGGCGGCGCGGATATGCGCTACGTGGAAAGCGCAGCCCGCAGTATCGCGCAGGGGCTTGATCACTACGCGGTCATCATCAACAAAAGCACGGTGCCGGTAGGCAGTGGTGATGTGGTGACGCACATCATCCGTAAAAATCTGAGTCGCCCGGATGCGCAATTCGCGGTGGTCTCCAATCCTGAATTCTTGCGCGAAGGTTCCGCTATATTAGACTTCCAGACGCCCGACCGCGTGGTGCTTGGCTCAGCGGACCAGGAAGCGGCGCGCAGAGTCGCCACGCTCTACCTGCCCCTGCGCGCTCCCATCGTGATTACCGACCTGTACACAGCAGAGATGATCAAATATGCATCGAACGCGTTCCTGGCTACCAAGATTTCCTTCATTAACGAGATCGCGCAGATTTGCGAGCGCCTGGGCGCGGATGTCAAAGAAGTCGCGGCAGGCATGGGCTACGATAAGCGTATCGGGCGCGCCTTCCTGGATGCCGGCCTGGGTTATGGCGGCAGTTGTTTCCCTAAAGATGTGCGCGCGCTGGCCCATATGGCCGATGAAGCCGGGTTGCACCCGCAGCTCCTGCACGCCGTCATGGACATCAACCACGACCAACGCCGCCTGGTAGTCACCAAACTCACCTCGATTCTCGGCACGCTGCGCGGCTGTACGGTGGGTGTGCTTGGCCTGGCTTTCAAACCCAACACCGACGATATGCGTGAGGCCGCCTCGGTCGATATCATTCGCTGGGTCACAAGCCAGGGCGCGGACGTGCGCGTTTATGATCCCGTCGCGCTGACAACAGGGCGAGACGCGTTGGAGCGCGCGGATGTGCGTATGGAGCAGGTGCATTTCTGCCAGGATGCCTATCAGGCCGCGCAAGGCGCGGATGCCCTGGTAATCATCACCGAGTGGAACGAGTTCAAATCGCTGGATATGCCGCAGATTCGCGCCGCCATGCGCCGCCCGGTAGTCATCGATGGCCGCAATATCTACGAAGCGTCCGAGATGAGCCGCCTGGACTTCATTTATCGCGGCATGGGACGCGGCACCGGCCCGGCTCCCTCGGTGCTGCCAGCAGGAGACAGCACCACGTCGCAACAGCTTATTGGCGATATGGCTGAGAAATAGATGTAATGGACGAGGATAACCTGCCCCTCATCTTTACTCCGCTGGTGCGGCAGCCCGGTGTAGCCATACCCGACTGGCTGTTCGGGCCTGCCGGTGTGGCCGGGTTGCCCGTGCCTCTGCATGTACCGCAGGGCGTCAATGTGGCCGTGGGCATCGACATCATCGAGGTTGACCGCGTGCGCAAAGTCTACGAGCATCACGGGGAACGCTTCCTCAAGCGCGTCTTTACCGAGATGGAGGTACGCCAGTGCCGGGGCAAGGCAACGCGGTTGGCTGGTCGCTTTGCCGCGAAGGAGGCCATCAGCAAGGCCCTGGGTACCGGCATACATGGTGTGGCGTGGCGCGAGATGGAAGTCGTGCAACTGCGCAGCGGTCGCCCGACCGTCACCCTGCACGGCAACGCCAAACGCCGCGCCGAACTGCTCGGCATTAGCGCCTTCGACGTGAGCATCGCCGATCTGCAAGCCTTCTCGATAGCCGTTGCGGTGGCGGTGCAGACGGCGATACCATCTTAACAAATGCGCGCGGGGACCCGACTAATCCGAGCGATCGAAGGTAAAGCCCTCTGATTGAGATGAATCCGCAGTCCGCCTACGAGCGGAGGTGGGATCGGATTGTGAGAGTTCAGGAGCTCCATCGCCCACTTAGAGGCGATGGAGCTCCTGCTAGTCGACGTCGAAGTTTTATAGCCACAAGGAGCAGTTTTCTCGTTTCGGGTCAGGTGCTATCCCGGGCTTGATGTGCAAGCCCAGCCGTTGGCTGGTGCCCAGGCCGATGCGCCATAGTCGTTGTAGGTCCGTACTTTGAAGCACATGTAGGTATGGGGGGCCAGTCCAGTCCAATCCCAGGCCACCGTGCTTCCGGTACCTGGCACTTCCGCGAGAACCGTACGGATCACGTTCCCGTTCCAGAACTGGAAGGCGGTCTCATTGTTGGCCTGGTCGACAAAGGTGATCTGGATTGAGCTTGAGTTGACCCCCTGTGCGGTCACGTTGGTCGGCGGCTTTGGGGTACCACCCGGATCGCTGGTAGCGCATACATACGTGTTGGTGGGTGCCCATGCAGAGTAGCCGCCGCTGTTATAGGCGCGGACGCGGAAGCACATGTAGGTGTTCGGTGCCGACACGCTCCACTGGTACCACACCACAGCACCTGTGCCCGAACTAGCCGGGGCGTAGTTGGAAGTGACGCCGTTGAAGATTTGAAAGCCACTCTCGTTGTTGGCATAGTCAACCCAGCCAACCCTGATGTGGAATGGGCCATAAGGAATTGCCCGTGCGCCCTGCGGCGCGGCTGGCGGTGCCACCCCGGCGGTCACATTGAACGACGTACTTGCTCTCGCTGATCCATCCGTAGCATAGACCGGGTGAAGTCCTTGCGTTGCATTAGTGGGAACGGAAAAGCCCACGCTAAAGTTCCCCTGAGCATTCGCTGCGATAGTTATACCAGTATATGTTTGATCGAACCAAATCTGAATTTGAGGGTCGTTTACTGGAAAACCACCCCCTGAAGCCGTTACCTGAGCACCCGGAGGGCCCTGGGTAGGAGACACGGTAATGAAGGTTCCTTGTGCATGAGCCATGCTGGGAGATAACGTCAAGGGCAGTGCCATCGTCACAAGCAGTAGGCTCATGATTGCAATAGTAAGCCATCGTCTAACTGTGGATAGTAACAAGTTATTTCTCCTTCCGTCGAGTTAACCCGATCTCAAACCTATTGAGACTACGAGATGAGAAGAATATCCTCTCATCCTCTAATTGCTCACATGCAAGAAGCTTCTGCTGATCTATTTCATACTCAAAGTATGCAGGCGAACATTTGCAGAGACAACGGCATTTGGGGGGCATTTTTCGGAATGTTGTGGTATTCTTTATACTGGTAGTTATGTGAGCGGCAATGTAGATATTAGTGTATATGGAATTGTAGGAAAGAAGTATCCATGCCTAAAGTTGCTGCTGATGCTATCCCGAACGAATTATTGATCTACGAACGCGAACGACGGCATTGGACACAAGAAGATGTAGCAGAACGGATTGAAGTTTTCGGAGCCGAGGGGCCTAAGACGGTAGGAAGATGGGAACGTGGTATCATCAAACCCTCACCCTACTATCTAAGGCAGTTGGCTGCGCTCTATGGACGGAGCGTCGAGGAGCTTGGCTACACCAGGAAAGACCGAATTCCGTTCTTCTCTATTCCTTATTTACGAAATCCGTTCTTTACAGGACGTGAAGCGAACCTTCATAAGTTACATACTCTTCTTGCTTTGCAAAAGTCCAAATCTGCCCTCCTGCCTCAAGCGCTTCTTGGCCTTGGCGGTGTCGGCAAAACGCAAATTGCCATTGAGTATGCTTACCGCTATATGCACGAATATCACACAGTTATCTGGTTGCGAGCCGATTCTCCTGAAGTTCTTGCCTCAGATTTCGCCGAGATTGCTACGTTGATTAATCTGCCTATCAAGCGAGAACAAGACCAGAGTAAGGTGATCAGGGCTGTGAAGGACTGGTTCACACAGATGAGCAGGTGGCTTCTCATCTTTGATAATGCTGACCACCCAGAACGCGTGTCTGACTTTCTCCCAGCACCCTGTTATGGCCATATTTTGCTTACTACCCGCTCTCACGCAACAGCAACCTATGCCCAGCCCATTGAGATAAGTGAAATGGTAGCCGAGGAAGGCAGTTACTTCCTTTTGCGACGGGCCAAGGTGATCGGACTTGAAGCTTCGCCGATGGAGGCTTCCGAAACAGATTACAACGATTCTCAGATTATCACAGATGCTCTTGGCGGCCTTCCACTCGCTCTTGACCAGGCTGGAGCATATATTGAAGAAACTGGATGCACCTTATCAAGATACGCGTTGCTGTATAAAACATATCGAGACACATTTCTCCGGTATAGAGGAAATGCCAGCAGGGAGTATCCTTATTCTGTTGCTACCACATGGTCTCTGGCCTTTGAGAGCATTCGTCATGCAAACCCCACTGCCGGTGAACTCCTCAATCTGTTTGCCTTTCTTGCTCCCGATGACATCCCCGAGGAAATTTTCACCGAAGGAGCTTCTGCTCTTAGCCCTTTACTTCAGCCTCTCGCGTCGAACCCGCTCACGCTAGACTTTGCTCTGAGAGAACTGCTGAGATACTCCCTGGTACGCCGGAACGCTGCGACGAAGATGTTCAATGTGCATCGTTTGGTGCAGGCAGTCTTGAAAGATAGATTGGATGAGAACGCACAACGCCTCTGGGCGGAATATGCGGTCAGGGTAGTCAATCAAATTTTTCCTGATGTCGAAGCGACAACGTGGCCAGTCTGCCAACGTTTTCTTCCACAGGCGCAAGCGTGCGCAGACCTGATTGAGCAGTGGGATTTGCGGTTTACAGAAGCGGCACGCTTGCTCTATCGGACTGGATGTTATTTACGAGACCGTGCCCAGTACGCGCAAGCTGAGACGCTCATAAAACACGCATTAGCGCTGCGTGAACAGCTTCTTGGCCCAGAGCATCCTGAAATCGCAACCACTCTCGACTCTCTGGCAAGCATCTACTTTGAGCAGGGGAAATACCTGGAGGCAGAACCTCTCTATCAACAAGCATTAACAATTAGAGAACAGTCGCTAGGGCCAGAACATCCCGATGTTGCCACAAGTCTTAGCACAGTGGCTCACCTTCGCTACTTCATCCATGAGAATACCTACGACGAAGCTGAGCAGATGTTCCGTCGAGCGCTAGCGATCCGTGAGAAGGCGCTAGGGAAAGAGCATGCCGATGTTGCCTTGACACTTCAGACACTCGGACACTTATACAACTACCAGGGCAAGTATGAGCAGGCTTTAGTACTGTATCGGCAAGCATTGGAGATACGGCAACGAGTTTTGGGAATAGACCATCCCGATTTAGTTGACCTGCTTTTTAGCATGGGACGCACCTATCATCGCATGAGTCAGCACGATCAGGCTGAAGCATTCTACCAGCGCTCTATTGCTCTATGTGAGACGGTTGCGCCAGATCATCCCCAGCGGGGTCTTCTTCTTGATAACATGGGAATACTTTCCATGGATCGGGGGATGTATGACAAAGCTGAGCAATATTTCAAACACTCACTGGCTATTCATGAAAAAGCCTTTGGAATGGTTCATCCGCACATCGCCAAGTGTCTGAATAACTTTGCGCTGCTTTATTCGCTGCTTGCCAGATACGATCAAGCTGAGGCGCTTGCCTCGCGAGCGCTGGCAATTCACGAGCAAACAGTTGGTCCTGAGCATGCTGACTGTACGATTGTGCTGAATACCCTGGCAAACATCTACCTGGCGCAAGGAAAGTACATGCAAACTGCGCCAGTTTTACAGCGTGCCTTTACGATACTGCAAAATGATCGGCGACCAGCCAACCCCTTTTTAGCTCATCTCTATGTCAAATCAGCACAACTTGCTTGTTGTGAGGGTAATTACAATGAAGCGGAGATGCTCTACCAGAAGGGGCTAACTATGCTTGAGGATATCTTCGGAACTGAGCATCTTGACGTGGCAGAAACGTTGCTAAAGATAGCTCAACTCGCCCTTATACAAAGGAAATACTCACAAGCTGAGTCGTTGTGCGTACGGGCACTCACTTTGCTGGAAAAGAAGCTGGGACCAGGCCATATCGATACTGCTCTGGGGTTTTCTACTCAGGCATTACTTTTCTGTAAGCAAGGAAAGTATCAAGAAGCAGAGGCACTATGTACACGAGCAGGCGCGATATACGTACAAGCTTTAGGGTCAAGGCATCCGAATGTTGCCTTCTGTCAAAGTATCCTGGCAGAAGTGTATCAGGCTCAAGGTAATTACAACAAGGCGAAATCCCTTTACCAAAGAGCATTTGAAATCTGGGAGAATACGGTGAAAGCAGAACATATTGATGTGATCACTTGCAAAGAAAAGTATCATGAGCTTCTACAGAGTGTCGAAGAGGAGCCGTGAGGCTGCTTACGAGGCATAAGCAGGAGTTATAAACTTTGGTCACTTCACATCTAACCCGACAAGCTCGTCCAGATGTTTAATGCCTTCTTTTTCCATGTAGTCAACGATGCCGCGATTAATTCGCCCTGGTAACGTTGTGCCTTCTCCCCGCATAGCTGTCACGACCTGGACTACCTTTGCGCCTGCCTTAATTTTCTCTAACGCTGTCTGTGCATCTTTTACTCCTCCCACGCCGATAATATCTATGCTCCCTCGTGTTTCCCTGTAGATATATGCAACTTTAGCCGTTGCCATTTTTCTAAAGTCGGCATCGTCTCCACTTACTCCGCCTGCTTCATTGTTCCATTTTTCTCCATACTTAGCTTTAATGTCCTGATTTATGGTGGTATTCGTTGCTATGATGCCTGTTAGATTGTTATCCAGTACAACCTGGATGACATCATCTACAGCCTCATCCGTTAGCTCCGGGGCAATCTTCACAAACAGCGGCTTTCTTCCCCCCATATCATCCATCGCTGCGTTTACCGCTTGAACGATATCCGTGAGCGGTCTCTTATCTTGAAGCTCTCGTAGTCCAGGAGTATTTGGCGATGACACATTGATGGCAAAATAAGCAGCATCAGCATACAGCATTCTGGCAACGACTGCGTGAGCCTCAGGAGCATCTTTAGCATCGATAGATTTATTTTTCCCCAGACTGATGCCAATGGGAATACCACTCCCTTTATACCCTGCAAGGTTTCGAGCGACATTTTCCATGCCAGAACTATTAACGCCCAGTCTATTGAGCGCAACACCGGGGCCAAGCATAAACTGCCGGGGCTTAGGATTACCGTCT
>DATLSI010000244.1:0-5500 GCA_035534255.1 Ktedonobacteraceae bacterium
CATCACGCTCAAAATCCCTTATCGTTGTTTTCCGGTCGGATCATACTCGGACCCCATAATCAACATGCCAAAGCTCTTGATGCCACGCTCAAACTCGGTCTCGGGCGCGCGGCTGGCCAGCCGCACAGCGATATCGCCAAAGGCGGTGTTGCGACCTGTCCCGGTGATAAGTGCGATTCCCAGGCCACTGACGACTGAAGTACCAAGAAAGACGCAATTGTGCGCATCGGCAAAACTTTCTGTCAAAACTGCAACTTTCGCTGTATCTATCGCGCCTTTGATCTCCTCGCGCCAAACTTTACCGGGCTTAATCATTGTTTCATCCCATATCACGAGTGGTTTCTGGCGTAGCAAGGGCTTCAAGTGTGTCTGGAGAGCTTCTAACCACTTCGCATCCTGTTTACAATAACAGATGAATACTTGGTCTCGCATAAGATGACAGCTCCTTTGATGAAATTCGATGTATGTTAATTATATTTGATGTTTCCTTGCGGTGTGGTTTCTCAAGTGTAATGCGTGGCGGGGATTATGGCAATACAGGTAAGTTCGCAACTTTGCCAGCGTTTTCACGTAATAGAAACGAGGCCGGGAGATTGTCACCTGGTAGAAATTTTTATGGTCTGTGAGGGAACTTTTATGGATTTCATGAGAATGCTGACAGCGAACTTCTGGACAATGGTTGTACTGCTCCTCTTTGTTACGGAGACAGACCTTCCCTTGCCTAAGGAGCCATCCTGGGCAGAACAGTCGCAAACCAGCTACCAGATAGGGTACCAGCAGCAGGGCTAAAGGAGTTAACACATGCCACGTCTCACGGGCGGTCAGGCCGTCATTGCCTCGCTGCGGGCGCACGGGGTCGATACGATATTTGGTATACCGGGCGTGCATACACTGCCCCTGTATGATGCCATGCTCGATGAGCCGGGGCTGCGTCACGTGCTGGCGCGTCACGAGCAGGGCGCGGGCTTCATGGCCGATGGCTACGCGCGCGTCTCCGGCAAAGAGGGCGTTGTCAGCGTGATTACCGGACCCGGCGTTACTAATATTGCCACTCCTGTTGCCGATGCCTACGCGGATTCTGTTCCATTGCTGGTGATCGCATCCAGTCTGCCGCGTGCTTCGCGTGGGCGCAGGCGCGGCGAGTTGCACGAGGTCAAGAACCAGTACGGCGTCATGGATTCCCTGGCGGGCTGGTCGCGCGCGGTAGAGCACATCGAAGAGATTCCTGATGCCATACGCGATGCCTTTCGCGCCCTGCGCCTGGGACGCCCACGCGGCGCGTATGTAGAAATTCCGCTCGACCTGCTGATTATGGACGCCGAACTTACTCTACCCTCACCCGCGCCTGTTGTATTGCATGCGCCTGCTGCCAGGGATATCGCCGCCATCGCTGAACGCCTGCGCGCTGCCCAACGCCCGTTGATAATCGCCGGGGATAGCGTAACCGCGAGTGGAGCCAATTCGCAACTATTGCGACTGGCTGAATTGCTTGAAGCGCCCGTCGTGCTGGATAGCAAAAGCCGCGACGGGCTGCCCACCGACCATCCATTGGTGATTACCACCTCCGGTTATCCACTTATTCAAGAAACGCGTGAACTTATCGCTACTAGCGATGTTGTCCTGGTCATCAACAACAGGCTCGGCGTGGAACGCCCCGGCCAGAACAAGTTGCTGCTGCCAGCCTCTATTATTCAACTCGACAGCGAGCCGTCGGAAATTGGCCGCCTCTTCCCCGTTGAGCTGAGCGCGGTCGCCGGTGTACGCCTGTCGCTTGACGCGCTACAGGCCGCGCTGCAAGACTCTCCCGGCGAGCACCCCTCGCGCCGCGAAGAAGTGGCGGCAGCAAAAACGGCCTACGAAGCGCACGCGCGGCGTACCTATGGCGATAACCTGGATTTTCTGGAGGCAGTGCGCCAGGCAGTCCCAGGCGATGGAGTAATCGTGGCCGACATGACGATGCTGGGCTATGCCAGTTCCGAACACCTGCCTCTTTACCAGCCGCGCACCTACATTCACCCGGCTGAGTTGTGCAGCATCGGATGTGGTTTGCCGCTGGCTCTGGGGGCGAAGGTTGCCGCGCCCGGCAAGCCCGTCGTGGCGTTATGCGGCGATGGCGGCTTCTTGCTTAACGCGGGTGAGTTGGCAACGGCTGCGCAAGAGCAGCTTGACGTGGTGATAGTCATCTTTAATGACTCCACCTACACGGCTGTAAAACAGCAGCAGGCACGGCGCTTCCACCGTCGCTATATTGCGACCGACCTGCGAGCTCCCGACTACGTGACCCTGGCAAGTGCTTTTGGTATCAACGGATTGCGGGTAGCAAGCCCCGGCGACCTGCGCAGCGCGCTGGCGGAATCTATCCAGCAGCGTGGTTCAACGCTCATAGAGGTGACATTGCCCCCGGTAGATTGGTAGAAAGCAGGCGAAGTGGAGCACAAAGACCATGTGTTTCTTCTGAGAAATGGTATTCCTGAACGCGGCGGTACCTGGGCTGATCTCGGCTCAGGCGCGGGAGCTTTCACGCTGGCCCTGGCCGACCTCATCGGGCCGCAGGGTTCTATCTACTCTGTGGATAAGGATAGAGGTTCGCTGCGCGAGCAGGAGCGAGCCATGCGCGCGCGCTTCCCAACGGCCAACGTCGAATACATCGCCGCCGATTTTACTTGCCAGCTTGAGCTGCCTGCGCTCGATGGCATCGTCATGGCAAACTCGCTGCACTTCATACGCGAGAAAGGCCCCGTTTTGCGCCTTGTGCGCGGCTACCTGCGGCCTGGCGGTCGCCTGCTGCTGGTAGAATACAGCGCCGATCACGGCAATATGTGGGTACCCTACCCATTCTCTTATACCACCTGGGAAAAGCTGGCGCGCCAGAATGGATTCGTGGAAACGCAGAAGCTGGCGACCGTCCCCAGCCGCTTCTTCGGCGGCATGTATTCAGCGATGAGCCTGCGAGATGCAAGCCTCCCGGCGTCCTGATAAAAATCAGCGGGATGCTACCTGGTCGCATGTACATCCGAATGCACTACTAGTAGCGGCAGCTTTGTCGCGCCAAGCATGCTTTCAGTCACACTGCCCATCGCCAGGCGTTGCAGACCTCCGCGCCCGTGTGTGGTGATGGCTATCAGATCACAGGTGCCTGTCATGCGTTTGCCATCTGCCTCGTCACCCCGCTCGGCTGCGCGGATGAGGGCGTCTACCACGTCTTTGCCGGTAGATACGGCTGTTTGCAGTGTGACGTTGAGCTTTTCAGCCGCGCCCGCGTACTTATGTGCTGCATCCCGCAGGTAGGTTTGAGCTACGCTCAGCGCCTGTTCCTGCGTTTCGGGAGTATTGCCCTGCTCGGACGGGGGCATGGCGTGCGTGAGAAGCAGCATGCCACGCGCTGGAGTGGCCAGCGCAGCTACCAGCGTCGCGGCGGGTGTAATGGCTGATTCCGCGAACTCGGAGCCATCGAGTGCGACCATCGCCATAATCGAACGCAACGGGCGCAGTGGATCAGGAAAGGTGTTGTCGGGCGCGGTTCCATCCTCGCGCAGTACCAGCACGGGTACCTGGCTGGCGCGTGACACTTTTTGCGCGACACTGCCCAGCACCCAGCGTTTGAAGCCGGTATCGCCATGGCTGCACATCACAATCAGGTCAATGCGTTCTTCGTTTGCTAAACCCTGAATAGTTGACGCGGCCAGGCCCATTTCTACTGTTGTTTCGACCTTGACGCCCACCAGCTTTTGCGATTGTCGCACTGTTTTGAGATAATCCATCGCCTTAGCTTGCTCGGCGTCCAGTACCTCTTGATTCATGGCAGGGTTCTGGGCTGCAAACGATCCATACGCATAACCGCCGAATTCTGCTGGTAAACCGATGACCTGTAACAGAATAACCGTTCCGTCGGCGGCGCGTGCGAGGCGCGCTGCTATGGTCAGAGCGCGCTCCGCGCGTAGAGAACCGTCCAGTGGAACAAGTATACGCTTAAACATGGTTGATCTCCTTTTGAACGAGATGCTGTGTCCCGTTCCCGTTCGTCACAAGCATATCCCCTTGATCTCACAAATCAGTCACAGATACAGGGAACTCTATCAAGGAAGCATCACAGGTAGTCATCACAGATACTATCACAGATACTATACGTTTCCGCCAGGGCATAGTGATACATTTCACATGGAGAAATCAACCCATTGTACTTTGTCGAAACCGACATTATACTTGCGATTAGAGCCATATTTGTGAACATTACCTTTTCCGCGGCAACCTTGCCCGCTTGATGGGCGGGCATCGATGTCGAGAAGAAAGTGCAAGAGCTACGGCGTTGAGAGCGATTGCTGCTTCCCACGCGGCGACCAGGGCTCGGGCTTGTCCCCGCCCTGGTGGTGAGGAGAGGGGAATTCCGATCGTCCTTAACAGGCCTTGCATTTTTGCAATATATATTCTATAATTATATTAGTTACTTACTTGATATTAGTAAGAGCGAGGAGGAGCTAAAACTATGGAAACAAATAGAGTACCGGGGCAGGATGCCACGGGTCTAAAAGACGAAGAAGTATCATTAAATGAAACCGCGCAGAACTGGCCTTTACGCCGGGTAGGATTGCGCGTGCAAGATATTGACGCGTGCGTTGAGTACTATACAAAACTGGGTTTTACCATCGTCAGGGACGAGCGCGACCAGCAGGGTGGTGGCAACGTTGGCCTGGGAGCAGGCGGTCAAGAAATACTCGCGCTGCGCGCGGTTCCGGGCGGGCGTCCGCGGCCATCGCGCACGGCTGGCCTTTATCATTTCGCGCTATTAGTACCAGATGAGGTAGAACTTGGCTCATTCCTGAAACACCGTATCGATCACCAACTTCCCATTGATGGAGCCTCCGATCACCTCGTGAGCCAGGCCCTGTACCTGAACGACCCAGAAGGGAACGGCATCGAAGTATATGCTGACCGGCCCCGCGAGACGTGGCAGTTCCGCGATGGTCAACTGGCTATGGACACCATCCGCCTCAATGCTCCCGCGCTGCTGCAAAAAGCGCAGCCTTTCAGCGGCTTTTCAGAGGGCTTGCGCCTGGGACATATGCACCTCAACGTAGGAAACCTGGAGCGCAGCCAGGCCTTTTATGAAACCCTGGGCATGAACCTGATGATAGGCATACCCGGTCAGGCCAATTTCCTCTCGTGGGATGGCTACCATCACCATCTCGGCATCAACCTGTGGGCAGGCCGCAATGCGCGCCCGGTAGAGCCTGATGTTAATGGCATCGATTTCTATGAAATCAAGCGCGCAGGGCTGGCTTCCGTAACGCTGCAAGACCCCGATGGTGTAACGGTGATTGTAAATTAATAGCATTTCACACACCTCGCAACTATATGGTAGACTTTAACTACGGATCATTTTCGGAATTCCCCACGCCGCTTCCAGGGCGGGGACAAGCCCCATAGGCGCGAACTTAAGCCATTTTTCCAGGGCGACCGCAAGGGTCGCTCCTACCCTGCTACGAAACGGTTGGCGAAGCCG
>DATLSI010000245.1:0-18072 GCA_035534255.1 Ktedonobacteraceae bacterium
ACCGTCAAAATGCAAAGTAACTAACTGAATCTTTTCTAAAGAGCGCCTTTCCTTACTTACCTCTTCTTGCCTTTGTTTTAATGCAACTGACAATGGTTTAATATACTCTGGGGGCCATTGCCATTTAATCTTGAAGAAGGAACTAACACTCCAAAGATTAAGGTCCTTAAAGAGAACTGCAAAGGCTCGTGTCCGAGTTATTGCTCTCATTCTGCTGCATCCTTTACGAAAGCATTCGGGTCTTCGCAAAATTCCTGGTAAAGCTCTAAGCTGGTTTTCTCAATCTCCAGTGGGATATTGTCATTAGGATAAAGTTCATTTTGATCTGGCTCGCCTGTCGAAGTGATGCCAACTTTTTCTGCTTCGTAAAGAAATATTGGATAAGAGAAACGCTCTTTTAGTAAAGCACGAGCCTCTGCTTCCTTAATCTCTTCCATCTCTTTCAAGTAGTCATTAAGTTCCTTTTGAGCGGACTTTCTCAAAATGGGGTCACGTTCCTTCTTTGCTTCCTTGATTATTTTTTGTAAGCGTATGGTTTCATCCTCAATTTCATCGGCGTATTTTTCCTCAATTTCAGCCTCTGCACTGGCTTTTTCATAATCAAATTGCTCGTTCTCCTCCCGGGTAAATTTCTTCATAAACAGAAGTGATGCTTTGACATCAGCGCCAGAAGAATAGAAAGTTTCTTGAGGTAAGCTAACAACAGCCTTGATAAAAGCGCGGTCTTCACAGAACTCACGCACATAAACCAGAGATGGATTGTTGAAAATACCTTCGGGGAGAACGATGCCTAGTTGACCTCCTGGCTTGAGCAGGTTAAGGCAGCGTTCAATAAACAATATTTCTGTTTTGATTTTGCTTTCCTTGCCCTTTGGCAGATCGAAAAGGCTTGCTATAGATTCACCTTTGGCAAATCTCACACGTTCCATAGCTTGCTTATAAGCTTCACCATATTCGGCTTCGCACCGTTGATCTACTTCTTCTGGCGCGTCTACAGCGGCTTCGTCTATAACATCGGTAGGTTCTACGCTCGCCCCGAAAGGAGGATTAGTAAGTACTATATCGAAGCGCTCTTCAAATATCCCGTTTACGTTTATGAAACCGTCGTGATGATGAACACCTCCATGACCATCCCCATGCATAATCATGTTCATTTTCCCTGTGCGGGCCATACGATCATTAGCATCTGCACCAAATATGCATTGGTTGGCTAGCTTCCAAATTCGGGAACCTTTACGCTCTGGAGCGATACTCATCTGTAATTCGTCGTACTTTTTCCGAAGTAAATCTGCTTTCTGCTCTTCTGGAAGTGTTTCTGTCTCAATTTGTGCGCGATAATCCTGGTATTGCTGATCTACATGGGCAAGAATTTTTTCGCGCACAATTTCAAAAAACCTGATGAGAAATCCTCCTGATCCGCAAGCTGGATCACAAATAATATCATTCTCTTGAGGATTAACCATCCGAATCATAAATTCCACAATGGAACGCGGTGTGAAGAACTGGCCAATATCACCTCTGAAGGTACGACCTAAAAATCTCTCAAAAGCTATCGCTTTGATATCCTCACTTGTATCAGAAAGATTATATCGTTCTAGTAGTTTGACAATTTCACGCCCTGTAGCCAGTTTTAAGTTGATATGTTCTCTTTCTTGAAATATGAGATCGGCTTTATAAGCGTCTTTTGTCTTTTGGAAAAGGTCTTGGAGTGGATTTAGTCCAAGTTGTTGATCAAGATAGTCAACAGTAAAGAGGTTTTCACGATAACGCTTATTTTTCAATTCCCGTTCTACCCACACCTTTGTAAATAAGATTTTGGCGATTTCATCAAAGGCAGCAGCAGGGTCCATCTTTTCTCGGTTGCGAATAACGTTGTGGCATCGGTGAAGCAGATCGGCAAACTCATTTTCCTTAAAAATCTTGAGTCTGGAAACAAGTATTTCAATTTCTTTATCACTGGCATTAGCATGGGGAATATTTTCGATTTCTTCCAGGGACTTCGGCATTTTTTCGTGGATTACACGCCAGTATTTTGTCTCACGAGTATTGTGAGTAACGAGAAAATGCGAGCCTGTCAGACGCGCATAACTATCGCCTTGCCAGTAGTCCTTTGGCTGAATAGTTACACTATCAGATTTGCATTCAATAATAATTAGAGGATTTTTGTTATCCAACTTATCCTGTAGTGTGTGCCAAATAACATAGTCTGCGCGTGCCTTAGCAGACCCACGCCCTACAACCTCTACTTCCTCTGCTATTTGGTTTATGGCAAATTCATATTCATTAACCAGCACACAAAGATATTCTTGTCTTACGCGCTCTTCAGGGGTCTCTACAAGCCACTTCTGTCGAATGTGACTCCATATTTTCCCATTTTCACGCCGAACAGCTATTGCAACATTTGTGGTTGTTTTGCTCATATTTTCAATATCCACCACGAATTTACTTCATTAAACGTACTTTACTCATCATTCTAGATAACCAGAGATGAGTTGTCAACAAATTTTCTAGAAAGTCCGGTCTATCTTCCTGTTATTATTCTAGAAGTCGTTCAAACCGGTCTACTGATAGCAATATGATGCGTACTCTGATACAATAAGCTCGGAACATAACAGCGCGTTGCAGTATCATGAAGAACCAGGAACCACCGTGAGTATCACACTCAACAACCAATCCGCATCATCACAGAGTGAAGAAGCTGATTTGCTCATCAGCGCATTACATGCCTGGGGCATCGAATATCTCATTGCCAATACTCAAAATGCTGTCATGAAGAGAGCGGCGAGGCGATTGGCTCCTGTTGAGTTGATAAGACGGTTGGCGCAATGTGAATTGCCACGAGTGCGCGATGCCAGCATTTCGCTTTTTTTGCTGCATCCCGAACTGGCTGATGTTGCGCTTGAGGCTTACAAAACTAGCGAACCATCGGATGCTGAACAGATCGCAGTTTTGATACTGGCAGCACTTTATCTCCAACGGTTATGGTCATTTCGCTTGACACTTGCGCTTGGACGAGCGCCGAATTTTCCTGAAGAGCGTTTCGCTCATATATGGCAGGAGTGGCGCTTGCCTTCGCCTCATTGTCTGCATGGGAGATCAGGTTTAGAAGCTTTACAGGCTAGGGAACAACAACGGCGTGGACTTCCGGTGAACTTTATTGGAGACTGGCAGAATCAAATCGATCATCTACTAAGGCAAGAAGAGTCTAAACGCAAACCTGCCACAAACTTTACAGAGTTCATGGCCTTACAGGATGAGGATGAACAAGAGGAGTGTAGTGAGAATCTCACGAGGGCAGATATTGAAAAATTCCTCAACGCTTTGGGAAAAGCTTATCGCAAGGCAGGGAGTTTATACCTGGCCGGTGGCGCGGCTCTTGTGCATATGGGGTTGCGTTCAGGCTCCACGCTTGACATCGATGTGGTGATCGAGGCGTCTGATGAAGACGAGATGATAATGGCTATCCGCCGACTGGTGGAGCAAATGCAGATCAATATCGAATTTGCTTCGCCTGCCGATTTTATTCCTATTCCATCCCAGTGGGCGGCACATGCAAAATTTATCGGTCGCTACGGCAAAATCGATGCATTTTACTTCGATTTATACAGCCTTGCGCTGAGTAAAATATCACGAGGCAGTGATCGTGACCTCATCGATATCAAACTGCTTGTGCAGCAGAAGCTTGTTACGCTTGATGAACTGGATACCGCATATAACGAAATATTGCCGCGCATGGGCAAACGCCCGTATATCAACCTCAACCCTCAGAAATTTGCTGAGAGGTACGAGATTGTGCGCCAGCAATTGCAACAAAACCCTTAACCCTATCCCACCCACGTCCCTACTGAAAAGTTGACTTCATCTGCACCAGATGTGCCCGCAAATGCCCCGACACAAAATCTTCCATAAACCACTCCAGTGGCTTTTCGCCGTATTTGGAATGCACGCCCGTCAATTGCAGGTCGCTATCCTTCAAATTTGCCAGCGTCTCTTGCAGGGGAACATAACTGGCGGGCAGCAAAGCCTTGATTTGCGCCAGCGAGTCGTGAGCGTGATCGCGAATCACTTTAAGGCGGCGTTCATCTGTTTGCACGCGACCAAATTTCTGGCCGGGTTGGGCTACCAGTTTGGCGATTTCACCGGCCCAGTAGGGCATGAACTCGACGATGTGAGCCAGGTTCTCCATGATCGTCCATTCGTCACCGCCTGAAGATTGGTAGAGCTTCTCTGGTTCGAGTTGTGACAGAGGGCCATCAATCAGTTGATTCAGCGCGTCGTAAGATTTCTGCACATTTTGCCGGATGGCGGCTACTTTAGGATTGGATGATGATGTGGTCATTGGTTTACCCCTTTACTTTTACCGACTTTTCTTACATTATTGCATAATGGGATGCAATACCACAACCGGCATATGAGAGGAGACCTTCACCATGCAAATACCTACTTACCTGGATGTCCTGCGAGCGCGGCACCGCATACGCCCTTACCTGGCGCGCACACCGTTGCACCGTTACCCGGCCATGGACGCCTTGCTCGGTACCGAAGTGTATATAAAACACGAGAACTACCAGCCGATAGGCGCATTCAAAGTACGCGGCGGCATCAACCTTGTTTCGCAACTGCAACCATACGAACGCTCACGCGGAGTGATTGCCGCCTCGACAGGGAATCACGGCCAGTCGGTGGCGTATGCCGCGCGACTCTTCGGCGTGAAAGCCATCATCGTTGTGCCGGAGAAAGCCAATCCGGGCAAAGTAGCAGCTATGGAGGGCATGGAGGCGGAAGTTATCAAGTATGGCACAAATTATGATGAGGCCAAGTTGCACTGCGAGGCGCTGGCTCACGCGCACAGCTACCGTTATATACACTCCGGCAACGAACCACTGCTTATCGCCGGGGTCGCTACTGAGGGTCTGGAGATGCTGGAAGACCAGCCCGACCTGGACGTGATTTTCGTGCCGGTTGGCGGCGGCTCAGGCGCGGCAGGCGTGTGTATCGCAGCGCATGCCATCAATCCTGCCATCCAGGTGATCGGCGTGCAATCCGAAGCAGCTCCCGCCGCTTATGAAACGTGGCGGCAGCGACACCCCGTCAACGCACCCAGCCATACATTCGCGGAAGGGCTGGCAACGGGCGTGGCCTTTGAATTGCCCCAGGAGATCATGCGCGAGGGACTGCACGACTTCCTGCTGATGAGCGAGGCCGAGATAATGCAAGCCATGGTGTGGATGATCGAACGCGCTCACACACTGGCCGAAGGCGCGGGCGCGGCTGCCCTGGCCGGGGCATATCGTATGCGCGACCAGTTAAAAGGGAGAAAGGTAGGGATTGTGTGTTCAGGTGGTAATACCTCACTGGAACATCTAAGGATGGCGCTGGAAACGGCAAAATAGCTTTACCCCTTTGTCACAATATGTATCGCCCTTCCCAGCGCATTCTCCGCGCTTTCCAAAATCGTTTCGCTCAGGCCGGGATGGGCATACAAAATTTCTGCAAGATCGGTCAGGGTCGCGCCCATCTCGATAGCCAGCGCGGCCTGGCCGATCAAATCACCGGCGTGCGGGCCAACGATGGTCGCGCCCAGTAATACACTATCACCGGCGCTGGCTACCAGCATGGCTACGCCGTTGTCAGCCCCCAATGTCAGGGCGCGACCATTTGCGGCTATAGGAAACCGGCCCGTAACGACATTGTAGCCTGCGCGTACCGCTTCTTCTGCCGTGTAACCGGCGGTCGCCAGTTCGGGCGTCGTATGCACTACCAGTGGTGTAACAAGCGGCGCGAATTGCACGCGCTGGCCCGACAACGCTTCGGCGGCCACCTTGCCCTGTTTCATGGCGATGCTGGCCAGGGCCAGCGCGTGTCCGCCGGTGCAATCGCCTATAGCGTAGATATGCGGGATGCTGCTCTGTTGCATGCTATTAACGCTGATACCGCCATTTTCAGCGAGTGTCACCCCGGCGGCGTCCAGGTGTAGCTCCGCGGTGCGCGGCTGAACTCCACGCGAAATCACGAGCGGCCTTTCAATGATGTTTGCGCTACTGGCTTTTGTCTCAAGCTGGACGCCCTGTTTGCGCAGGCCAGCCAGTACCAGTCTCAAGGCGGCGGCATCCACGCCCGGCAGCAGTTGCTCACCCGGCGCGTAGAGTTTCACGCGCACGTTGAGCCGGGCGAAGAGTGTTGCCAGCTCAAGCGCGATATAGTCGTCGCCATAGATAGCCAGCGTTTCGGGCAGTTCTGCCAGCATCAATACCTGTTCAGGCGTTAGAATATCTTTGCCATCAAAAGCAAACCCGTCGATGGTGGCAGCATGCGCACCGCTGGCAATGATGCAATGCTCGAACTTGAAACGCAGAGAACCGTGCTCGCCTTCAACGCGCATCTCCTGTGCGTTCATAAACCAGCCTGTGCCATGCGCGTACTCGATGTGATTGCCAGCCACCAGGCGGCGCACGCCCTCAGCCAGTCGATCCACTATGCTCTGTTTCCACGCCTGCATCTCGGCCCAGTCGAATGAGACAGATGCGGTATGGATGCCCAGCGCGGCCAGGTCTTCCTGGCGCGTTTGCCGGTAGCGTTCTGTAGCTGAGAGCAGCGCTTTGAGCGGGATACAGCCGCGGTGCAGGCAGGTGCCACCGGGCAATGCCTGGTCGATGAGCGTCACATGGTGTCCAAGTTGGGCGGCGCGAATGGCCGCGACATAGCCGCCGGGACCTGCGCCCAGGACTAACACATCCACAGCAGTGGTAACGTCGCCTACAACCATTTAATTGCTTCCTTCTGCATAAACTTTGCCTATATCATGTCGAGCATCAACTGCTGTGGATTCTCGACCAGTTCTTTGAAACGCCCCATGAACGCGCCCGATGACGCGCCATCGATCAGGCGGTGGTCAAATGAGAGCGCGAGCGGCATCATGGGCCGCACGATCACTGTACCACGCTCGACAATGGCCTTATCCTCAATTCTGCCAAAGGCCAGAATAGCTACTTCGGGATGATTGATGATGGGCGTGCCTGTGCTGCCGCCAAAGCTGCCCACGTTGTTGAGGGTAAAGGTGCTGCCACTCACTTCAGGCAGCGTCAAGGTGCGCTGTTTGGCTCCCTCGATCAGGCGGTCAACATTGGCCGCGATATCCAGCAGGGTGAGGCGATCAGCGTTGCGCAATACTGGAACGAGCAGCCCTTCATGCGTGGCGGTGGCGACGCCGATATGGTACGAGCGTTTATAGACAATCTCGCGCCGCTCATCATCCAGGCTGGCATTGAAAATAGGAAACTCTTTCAGCAAAGGTATCAAGAGTTTGATGAGCAAGGGCATATAGGTCAGCCGTATGCCGCGCTTTTCCGCGACGGGTTTCAGCGCTTCACGCAGGGCCACCAGTCCGCTGGCATCCACTTCGCTGAAGGCGGTAGCGTGCGGAATAGTGCGCCACGAACGCTCCATATGTTCCGCGATGCGCTTGCGCAGCCCCGTGAGCGGCTGTCGTTCGTCTTGAGCCTGGGGTATAGATTGTTGTTCGGTTTCGGACGCGGGGGGTTCGGACGCGATAAATCGCGTCCCTACAGGGGCTGGTGAGGCGATGGGAGCGGATTTTACGTTTTCGGCGAGAGCTTTGACATCTTCCAGGGAGACGCGCCCGTTAGCATTGGAGGGTGTAACCTGTTCCAGGTCTATGCCCAGCTCGAAGGCCAGTTTGCGCACGGCAGGAGCCGCCAGCACGCGCGGTTTTGGCGCCGGTGCTTGAGTTGTAGAAGCCACAGGTGATGCGGGTGTAGTTGCCTGAGCCATTGTTGCGGTCGTGTTCGCGCCTCTGGCGGATGCCGTAGAATCGCCATTGGTTGACGATGGAGCGTCAAAGACGACCAGCACATCACCAACTCTGGCGGTCTGCCCGTTAGATACGCGAATCTCGGAGACGCGCCCGGCCACAGGCGCGGGTATCTCAACAATGGCCTTGTCGGTTTCAACCTTGACGACTGTCTGATCTAGCTTGACTGTATCGCCCACTTTGACAAGCCACTCGACGACCTCGGCCTCGTGCATGCCCTCGCCGAGGTCCGCCAGTTTCAGTTCACTCATATCAACATCTTCCTTTTACGGCTCCATTATTTCGCGCAGCGCCGTCATTACTTTTGCCGGAGTCGGCAGGTAGTAATCCTCCTGTCCCGGCACGGGATACGGGGTATCGTAGCCTGTCACGCGCGCGATAGGTTTGAGCAGCGAATAGAAGCAGCGCTCATTAATAACCGCCGTGATCTCCGCGCCGACGCCGCCCGCGCGCGGCGCTTCATGCACAATGATCGCGCGGCCAGTCTTCGCGACCGAGGCGGTGATAGCATCTTCATCCAGAGGCCAGATGGTACGCAGGTCGATGACCTCGACGCTTGTTCCCGTCTCCTGCTGTGCCTGTTTCGCGGCTTCCAGCGCGACATTGACCATCGCGCCATAGGCGAAGATGCTGACATCCGTTCCTTCCCGCACGACATTTGCTTTGCCCAACGGAATGGAGTAATGTTCTACAGGCGTGTCTGCGCGGAATGAGCGATACAATTTGATATTTTCAAGAAATAACACAGGGTCAGGATCATCAACCGCCGCGGCTAACAGCCCTTTGGCATCATAGGGATTGGAAGGAACGACGATCTTGATGCCCGGCGTCTGCAAAAAGGCTCCTTCGAGGCTGTCCGAATGCATTTCAGGCGTGCGCACGCCGCCGCCATAGGGGGCGCGCACCACGAGCGGACAGCTATAGGCCCCAGCGCTGCGAAAACGCATACGCGCCGCCTGCGAAACAAGTTGATTCATACACACAAAGAGGAAACCCGCGAACTGTATCTCGGCAATCGGCCGCAGGCCGTACACCGCCATGCCTATGGAAGTGCCGATAATGCCTGATTCCGCCAGTGGAGTATCAAAGACGCGCTCTTCGCCATATTTTTCTTGCAGGTGTTCGGTAACGCGGAACACGCCGCCATTGGGTCCAATATCTTCTCCAAGCACGACGACGCGCCTGTCGCGTTCCAATTCCAGCCCCAGCGCCGAATTAAGCGCCTCGACCATAGTCATTTGCATAAGGTATTGCTCCTGAACTGATACCGATGGTGGACCAGGGCGACCGCGAGGGTCTCGCGGTCGCCCTGGTCGCTATTTCTGATCTGTATAACGCAACAGGTCGGCGCGCTGCGCTTGCTGGCGCGGCGATAGTTCGGCGGCGGCATAGTCAAAGAAGCTATCGGGAGCCATCGGCGGCATGGCCTCGGCGATGCGCACAGCCTCATTGATCTCTTCTTCCACCTCTGAAACAATCTGTTGCGCGCGCTGCTCGTCTAGCAGGTCACGCCGCGTCAGGAATTTCTGGAAGCGCGCGATGGGGTCTTTGGCGCGCCAGGCTTCGACCTCTGCCGCGTCGCGGTAGCGCGTGGGATCATCGGCGGTGGTGTGCGCGCCGATGCGGTAAGTGAGCGTTTCTACAAGGGTCGGTCCATTACCTGCCCGCGCGTTCTCAATAGCTTCGTGCATCGTATCGTAAACAGCCAGGATGTCGTTGCCATCCACCAGTTTCGCTGGTACGCCAAAGCCCTCACCGCGCGCGGCGAAGGTGGAGGCGGCGCTCTGCTTGTGACGCGGCACGCTGATAGCCCAACCGTTATTCTGCACCACCAGCACGACGGGAGCCTGGTACACACCCGCGAAATTCAACGCTTCGTTGAAATCACCCTCCGATGTTGCGCCATCGCCGCACACGCCAACCGCAACCACCGGGTCGCCCGCGATTTTTGCCGCCATCGCCAGGCCCACCGCGTGCAACATCTGCGTGCCAATCACGATTTGTACAGGCAGGCAATGCGTTTCCGCAGGCCAGTTCTCAGGTGTGAAGCCACGAAAAGAGTATGCCAGCGTAGGAACCGGCACACCTTTCACGATCAGCGAGGCAATTTCGCGATACGAAGTTGTCAGCCAGTCCTGCGGCTGCATGGGAGCGGCCAGCCCGACGGCGGTAGCCTCCTGCCCCGCCAGCGAGCCGAACGTGGTTGCGCGTCCCTGTCGCTGCAAGGCGATGATCTTGTTCGAGAACACGCGCCCCACTTGCATGAAGCGATAGAGCGATAACAGGCGTTCCGCGCTGATGTCAGGCATCTCCCCCACCAGGTTGCCCTCAACATCGAGGATCTGGTAGGGGACAAGGCCAGGGTCGATCTGCTGAATGGTCACAGTTTGTTCCTCCCTGTGTATTGCAGGCTAACTGTCGGTCTCCAATGGTTCATCAAATATGGAAAGTTGAGGAGCTTGTTTGAGACGTTTCTGTTCTTTTTGCTGTATCTGCTGAATGCTTTCTTTTGGTGTTGGCAAGTTTTCAGGCATTGTACCGCCTAGCTCCTCAATGGTTTGTCTGACCTTCTTCCCTACTTCAAAATGTGTGCGATTCGCCTTTTCTTTCGTTCTAATCCCCTCCCGTCGAATTTTATCTTCTGTCTGAGTGGCCCGGAAAAGGTTTGCGGCCAGTTCGGTGCTGCCCATATGGTCAAGTATTTGCTGGCTCTTCTTAAGGCCCTTTCTGCTATGAATATCTTTAGTTCTCAAACCACCATACAAGCCCATATATCCATGATCCTGAAATATCGCAAAATCTAATGGCTTAACCACTCCCGCATGGCTGGCAGCCTCAGCCAGTTGCCGATTATGGTCAGTGAGCTGACCACGCAAATAGAGGCGTCGCTGATCTTCTGAAAGAGCCGCCAATTCGTCAGCTCGTTCCTGGCGACGAGTCTGCACAGCGAAATAGGTCTGACCAAGTGCCACTATTTCCTTCGATGGATCGGAATTCTGAATAAGTAAGTAACACGCATAACGTGAGAGATGGACATCTTCTACTTTTCGTTTTGCCCCTGATCCAATATTGACCATTCCGCCCAAGTGAGCGAAATGGTCTGCTACCTGTTGTCCGCTATTTTCGCAAGCAGCCTCTGCTTTTTGAATTGCATTGTTAAACTTACGAAACTCGGTATATCCAAGTATCTTTGCAAGATCACGAGCTGACCAGTACTCAAAACCATCTTCATTCACCTTACGAATACTCTCAAATGGAGAAATATCAGGTATGGTAGAGTCCTCCTCATTATCCACAGACGACAACTCCTTCATTTTATCCTACAACACTAACCATGTTTAACGATCTATTAGCTCGCAATTTGTTTTTCCCAAAATCAGAGAATGAATGTTGGCAAGTGTCTACAAAATGTAGACACTTGTCTTATCAATTACGAGAAAATCCAGGGAGCCTCCTGCTTCCTCTTCTCCTCGTAGGTTGCGATTTCTTCGTTGTGGCTGAGTGTCCAGCCGATGTTATCGAGGCCTTGCAGCAGGGCGTTCTTTCTGAAGCCGTCAATGTCAAAGTGGATAGTGCGCCCGGCGGGTGTGGTAATGGTCTGTGCGGCCAGGTCAATATGCAGGATATAACCCTCGTTGGCCTCGACTTCGTTGAAGAGTTCGCGCACGGTGGCCGAGTCCAGCGTGACGGGCAGGATGCCATTGTTGAAACAGTTATTGTAGAAGATATCGGCAAAGCTGGGCGCGATCAGGCAGCGAAAGCCAAAATCGTGAATGGCCCAGGGAGCATGTTCGCGCGAGGAGCCACAGCCAAAGTTGTCCTCGGCCAGCAAAATGGTCGCTCCCTGATAGCGCGGCTGGTTCAGCACGAAATCAGCGTTGGGCTGCGTCAAAGCAGTATCCTTGTAGCGCAAGTTGGCAAAAAGCACATTCTCAAATCCGCTGCGCCGCGTCGTTTTGAGGAAGCGCGCGGGCGTGATTTCGTCGGTGTTGACGTTCATGCGGTCGAGCGGAGCTACCAGCCCCGTGAATGTAGTAAATGGTTCCAATGTTTTTCTCCTCCAAATGTTTTTTATGGGATCATGGGATGCGATAACAGGGACGCGGTAACAGGACGCGATAAATCGCGTCCCTACAGATCTCGAATATCAACGAAATGTCCGGCGATGGCCGCTGCTGCCGCCATGGCTGGACTGACGAGGTGTGTGCGCCCGCCGCGACCCTGGCGACCCTCGAAGTTGCGGTTGCTGGTCGAGGCGCAGCGCTCGCCCTCGGAAAGCTGGTCACCGTTCATTGCAATACACATGCTGCAACCCGACTCGCGCCACTGGAAGCCGGCTTCGCGGAATGTGTCAGCTAACCCCTCTTCTTCAGCCATGCGGCGCACCTGCATTGAACCGGGTACCACAATGGCGCGAATGTTGGGCGAGACATGCTTGCCCTTAACATAGCTTGCCGCCATGCGCAGGTCTTCCAGGCGCGAATTAGTGCAGGAGCCGATGAAGACGGTATTCAAGGGAATTTCGGTAATTTTTTGCCCCGGTTTGAGGTCCATGTATTCGAGCGCGCGCTCGTAGGCATGGCGGCGCTCCGCGTCTTGCTGCGCGGCTGGGTCAGGTATCGCACCATTGACATCGGCGACCATGCCGGGGTTCGTTCCCCATGTCACCTGCGGCCCCAGCCCTTCGATATTGACCTCATGCACCGCGTCAAAATGCGCGCCGGGATCGCTGGCAAGTTGTCGCCATGCTGCTACGGCCCGGTCAAACATGGCACCTTTGGGGGCATAGGTGCGTCCTTTGATGTAGGCAAAAGTTGTCTCATCGGGTACAATCATCCCGGCACGCGCGCCCATCTCAATCGCCAGGTTGCACAATGTCATGCGCCCCTCCATCGAGAGTCCGCGAATGGCGGAGCCGCTAAACTCGATGACGTGGCTCGTGCCGACGCCTGTTCCCAAGCGACCGATGATAAACAAGCCCAGGTCTTTGGCAGTGACGCCAGGGGCAAGCGTACCTTCCACGCGAATATTCATGGTTTTGGAACGTTGCTGCAAGAGGCATTGTGTCGCCAGCACATGCTCAACCTCGCTGGTACCGATGCCGAAGGCCAGCGCGCCCATCGCGCCATGCGTTGAAGTATGCGAATCTCCGCATACCAGTGTCATACCTGGCAGTGTGATACCTTGCTCCGGTCCGATGATATGCACAATGCCCTGGCGCGCGTCTTGCATATCGTAAAGCGTCAGGTGAAAATCGCGCGCATTACGTTCCATGGCCGTGATGCACTCTTCGCTCTCCTTATCGACAACATCCAGCATACGGCGTCCCACTACCGTCGGCACATTATGATCGAGCACGGCAACAGTGGCATCTGGGCAGCGCACAGCGCGATGGGTCATACGCAGTCCGGTAAAAGCCTGTGGAGAGGTGGCTTCGTGGACAAGATGGCGGTCGATATACAAGATAGTGGACTCATCGGGCGCTTCACGAACAATGTGAGCTTCCCAGATTTTCTCAAACATAGTTTTTGGCATGCGTATGTCTCCGTAACCAGGGGCGACGGCAATGTCACCCATTGATAGATCAAACAATGAACTACTCTGACAATTTATTGTATCCCCTGGTGAGGCGATTCTGCAAAAATCGTCTACTTGCGCGTATATAAAGCGAGGATTAGTTAGCAATATGGCTGAAAACCTGCTATTATAGAGCGTGCCTGAACAGGCGAAAATAACATTCATGGAGTGCAAATCATGAGTCAACAGCAATCGGGCAATAGCAGCAGCCGTAGGTATACCCTGAGCAGACCGTCCTCGACCGGTGGCCCGGTAATTCAAAGAACGCAGGAAGCGTTACCCAACCAGCAACGTCAGCCCTTACCGACGCCCACGGGGCAGGCTCCTTATCATCTATCGCTCGATAGTGTGTTGACGCCCGCGCAAATGCAGGCTATAAACAGCGCGGGTAAACTCGTATTTCACATCGTGGGCGATACAGGCGGTGTCAAAGCTCCACAGGCGCAGGAAATCGTCATGCAGCACATGGATGCTGACCTTAATATGGCCGACGCGAGCGCCCGACCCGCTTTCTTCTACCATCTTGGCGATGTCGTCTATTACTACGGGCAGGCAAGCGACTATTATTCCCAGTTCTACGAGCCAAATATGCATTACGGAGCGCCGATTCTGGGCATCCCAGGCAACCATGACGGTGATTTGATAGACACCTCGGTGCCATCGCTGGCCGCTTTCGTTGAGAACTTCTGCGCTACCACCCCGCATCTTACAACGGAATCCGGTGACGCCGGCCGTGACGCGATGACACAGCCCAATGTTTATTGGACGCTGGAAACGCCGTTTATCACGTTTATCGGCTTGTATACGAATGTGCCTGAAGGTGGATATGTTGACGCGACCCAGACCGCCTGGCTGACATCAGAATTGACAAACGCGCCACAGAACAAGGCATTGATCCTGGCTGTGCACCATCCGATCTACTCCGCGGATGTCTACCATAGCGGGAGTAAATATATGGGGCAGTTACTCGATAACGCCATCCAACAGACCAACCGCGTTCCTGACGCCGTGTTCGCGGGCCACGTTCACAACTACCAGCGTTTCACGCGATCGCTCAATGGCCGCGATGTTCCTTATATCGTTGCTGGCGCGGGAGGCTACTGGAACCTGCATTACATGATGAAGCCGCAAGGTCAACCGATACAGACACCCTATCCGATGCCCACCCCTGATACGGGTGTCACATTGGAGAGTTATCTTGATAACCGGCATGGATACATGCGCATGGAAGTCACCGCGCAGACGCTCAAAGGCGAGTACTATTCGGTGCCACGCCCTCAGGAGTCGTGGGGCGCTCCGGCGCAACTGGTCGACTCATTTACCCTCGATCTGACCCAGCATAAAGTAAGTTGATTTTAATCTGGAAGATGAGAAAAGGAGCAAGAACTTGGCTAACACACCACCCCAGGGGTATAAACAGCTTGCTGGCAGCGAGCGACAGCCTCTCCCTAACGCGCGCCCCGTTGGTCCCGTGGACCCAAACGAGCGTATTGAGGCTACCATCTACTTAAGGCCCCCTGTCACGAGCAACCTGGCCGACAGAATCAGCGAACAAGTCCAACAGCAGCGCCCGCCTCTCAGCAGAGAGGAATTTAACGCAACTCAGAGCGCCGCGCCCGCGGATGTGGCGAAAGTCGAGCAGTTCGCGCGCGCGCGCAATCTCACCGTTGTGTCAACAGAACCAGCCAGGCGCAGGATCGTGCTTGCCGGCACCATTGCCGACATGAGCGCCGCCTTCGCCACCGAACTGCAAAAATATGAGCATCCGGGTGGCAGTTACCGGGGCCGTACAGGCCACTTGCACATTCCAGAAGAACTAGAACCGATCATTGTGGGCGTTTTCGGCCTGGATAATCGCCCGCAGGCTCGACCGCACTTACAACGCTATGAGCAAACGCCAGGGACTGTGCATGCCAATGCCGTCACCACTTCCTATACTCCGCCACAACTTGCCAACCTCTACGATTTTCCAACCACCAATAATGGAAGTGGCCAGTGTATCGCCCTCATCGAACTGGGAGGCGGTTATGCAAATAGCGACCTGCAGGCGTACTTTCAAAAGTTGGGCATCGCTCTGCCTGTGGTGACAAGTGTCTCCGTAGATGGCGGGCAAAATACTCCTACCGGCACTCCCGATAGCGCAGATGGTGAAGTCGACCTGGATATTGAGATAGCAGGTGCTATAGCGCCGGGCGCGCATATCGCCGTCTACTTCGCGCCAAATACCGATCAAGGCTTCCTGGATGCCATTACGCAGGCCACGCATGATACCACCAACAACCCAACCGTGATCTCCATAAGCTGGGGTGGCTCTGAATCGACCTGGACAGCCCAGGCAATGCAAGCGATGGACCAGGCATTCCAGGCGGCTGTCGCGCTGGGCATTACTGTCTGCTGCGCCGCTGGTGACAATGGCTCGTCGGATGGTGTGACCGATGGAAAGGCACACGTTGACTTTCCCGCTAGCAGCACGTATGCGCTGGCCTGCGGCGGCACGCGACTGGAAGCGGCTAACAACACGGTAAGCAGCGAGGTTGTGTGGAACGACAGCACAAGTTCAGCCACGGGTGGCGGTATCAGTGATGTCTTCGGCCTCCCAACGTGGCAGGCGAACGCGAACATCCCTCCATCGGTCAATGACCAGCACGCCGGACGCGGTGTGCCTGATGTGTCCGGGGATGCCGACCCACAAACGGGATACCAGGTTCACGTCGATGGGCAAGATGTGGTGTTCGGCGGCACCAGCGCCGTTGCGCCCCTGTGGGCAGGGCTGATAGCGCTGATCAACCAGCAGCGAGGGAAGCCTGCTGGCTATCTCAATCCCGTTCTCTACCAGAACTATGCCAAACTCATGCAGACCAACGCCCTGCGAGATGTGACCAGCGGCAATAATGGCAGCTATACCGCCGGGCCAGGCTGGGATGCATGCACCGGCCTGGGGACGCCCGATGGGATCAAACTGCTCAACGCCCTCAGCCAGTTATAAGTGTTGGAAGCGATTGTTGCCGGGCAACAATCGCTTCTCTAGACCCCTATCCATTCACCAGTTGATAGCTTAATAGCCGATTGCCTTTCAGGTTAACCAGCGCGCCGCGCAGGTTGCCATCGCCATACTCGCTGCCAGGATTGATGCTTGTTGTGCGCCCAATCTTATTAACTGCGCGCGATTCATGAATATGTCCATGCAGCGAAACCAGGGGCTGGTAACGTTCGATAGCGGCGCGCACCGCCTTGCTGCCCACCGGCCCTGTGGCGATTTCACCCCCCGTCACAACTGGTTTCAAATCATCGGTCAAGAGCGGGGCGATATCCAGGCCAGAGGCAAAGGGAGGTACATGGATATTGAAAACTGCGCGCTCCGGTGCTCGCAGTCGGCTTGCCATCGCATCGATAAACGCAGCCAGTTCTTCTTCGGTGATATCACGCGGCGCGTGCCAGGGCGTGGTGTTGGCAAAACCTGAACTGACCATTTCATGCTCATCATCGATCAACACCACATTGCCTTCAGGCATCTCGACATACGATGCCTGCTTCAGCGTTTCGACAATCTCCGGCTCATCGTCGTTGCCCGCGTCGATATAGCAGCGCACGCCGCTTCCGCGCAAGCGTTCATCGGCGATTTCGCACCAGCGCTGTACGCTCTCAACCATCAGGCGCGTGAAGAGCGTGTCAACCAGCGCGCGATCAGCTTCCATAGCGACCAACTCATCCTGCGTAGTGCGAAAGGGATACGCTCCGCCGTGACGCACCTGGCGTTCAAAGGCGGCGATGTCCTCTTCTGATTCGAGTGTGGCATCCTGTCCCAGAAACTTTGCCGTATAGGTGGAAGCACTTGTCTTGCGTACAATTGGCACCAGCGCTTTGCCGGTGATGTCTCCACCGAGGATCAGAACATTGGCCTTAAAAAATTTAGCGGCATTGATGAACTTGATAAAACAGCGTTCAGAGCCGTGTATATCGCTCGCAAAAAAGATAGTTGTGCGTTGACTCATCGATTCTCCAAATGTTTAGAACATGATTGACCCGCCTGTGACATTGATGGCCTGCCCGGTCATGTAGGCGGCGCGGTCGCTGAGCAGGAAAACCACCACGCGTGCCACGTCTTCCGGCTCTTCCAGTCTGCCCAGAGGGATAGCGCGCAGGTAATCCTGGCGCACTTCTTCGGGAGTGATGCCCCTCAGATTAGCCTCCCAGACGACTTCACGTTCCTGCATGGAAGTGCGCACATAGCCGGGGCAAACAGCATTAACACGAATGCCGTCAGCCGCAGTTTCAAGGGCCAGCGCCTGAGTGTAACCGATCACGGCGAACTTGGATGCCGAATAATGGGCCAGCAGCGCCGCGGCTTTCTTGCCTGCCATTGACGCCGTATTGACAATACTGCGGTTAATGTCACGGCGTCCCTGGCGCAAAAAGTAACGCACCTCGGCCTGGCTGCAAAGAAATATGCCTTTGGCATTGATATCCATGTTAAAGTCCCAATCGGCTTCCGTCAAATCTACCACGCGCTTCATCGAAGAGACGCCGGCATTGTTTACCGCCAGTTCGAGACCGCCAAGGTAGCTCGCCGCTTCCTCAACCCGCTCTGCCGCACTGGCAGCATCACGCACATCCAGTTGACCGGCCCACACCCGCGCATCCACCCGCAGCGCCTGCGCCTCGCC
>DATLSI010000246.1:0-22660 GCA_035534255.1 Ktedonobacteraceae bacterium
CGCAAACTACAGAGGCTGGGTCTGCTGGCGGAAACGACGAATGTTGAGGCGGTGCAAGAGGCAATTGAGCGTGATTTTCGTCGTTTCGCCGCTAAAGTCGGCTCAGAGGCGCTGCTGGGTATGCAAGGGTCAGGCGAAGAGGTCTTTTCAGAGGAGATGCCGCATGATCCTGAGCTGGCGAAACGCGTGACGGATGGGCGCGAGTACATGGCATCGCTGGGATTCAAGCCCGGTCAGGGTCCGCTGCACGAGGCATGGCTGCTTTTTCGTGGTTCACTGCATTATGATGTGATGGAACATGTTGTGCGCGACCGCATGGGTATCTATACGGGCAGCCATGGCGATCATATCGAATACGTGGGGCGTACTTCATTTGGTACGTATAACCTGGTCTACCAGCTTGGTGAGGAACTGACAGCCGACCTTGCCGGTGACGCGCTGACGCAGGAAGTCACCTTTGCCTTCAGTAAAGGCCCGGTGCATTATAGCGATTTCCGGCGGGACGTTTCCGCGCTTATGGAGCACGTGGCCGGGCAAATGAACCTGCTGCATGCCTCGTTCTGGCAGCGTAAACTTGGCCTGGGAACGGGCAAGGAGTTCGTGGTGCGCCTGCGTATTGCGGTAGGCGAGGAGTCGCTGCGCGAGGTAATTGAAGCGATAGCAGATGCTGGAAAAGTTGGCAAGGAGACGATTATCAAGCGTGGAAAGATGGTGCTGGGGCGGCGCGTGTTGTAGGAATTTTCTCTGGCAAATTGTAGCGAGACATGGTACACTAGGAGCCATTACTACAGTATACAATGAGAAGAGGTGTTTGTCATGGCGCGAGAGGAATTTCCGCTCGAGCAACAACTGCGAAAAGATATACAGGATGCGCAGCGCGCGCGCGATCAACTTAAGCTTGACACATTGCGTA
Source organism: Ktedonobacteraceae bacterium (assembly GCA_035534255.1). Lineage (GTDB taxonomy): Bacteria > Chloroflexota > Ktedonobacteria > Ktedonobacterales > Ktedonobacteraceae > CF-113. Next base: position 914 of record DATLSI010000246.1, read on the forward strand.
TGGCGTTGGGCGCTATTCACAATCTGGAAGTGGCGCGTACCGACCGCAAGAACGCTGAGTATGGGCAGCTGCTAACTGAGGGAGATACCTTGAAAGTGCTGGAGCAAGAGATCAAGAAGCGCAGCCAGGCCATCCCAATGTATAAGCAGGGTGGGCGAAACGACCTTGCCGATAAAGAGCAGCATGAAATGGAGATATTACAACCCTACCTGCAAGGCTCCCAGTTGAGCGATGATGAACTACGCTCAATCGTGGCAAGGCTAATCGATGAACAGGGAAAAGAGTTCAAGAAAGTGATGCCTCTCGCCGCGAAGGAAACTAAAGGACGAGCCGCGGGCGCGCGCGTGCAGCAGATTGTGCGCGAGTTGACGGCGTAGGCTTGACAGTTACTCTCATTCACCGTGTGATGAAAACAAAATCGGGTACCCATCCGGATACCCGATCTCTGGTTGAACGTTAGTTATACTGGTTCGACTTGAGCCGCAACTCCTTTTCTCGCTTTTCTGCTAACAAATCACCGAACGTGACTACAGGGTTACTTGTAGACTTGAACTGTGCTAACCGCATGTAAAAGGCGGCCTGCTGGGCAGTCAACGGTACCTGGAGTGTTTTACCATCACGAGCTATGACATGGACTATTCTATACATGATATCTCCTTTATCTCTTTCAAACAGGGATGTTGCTGTTCTCAAAATGATACATCTGTTGGAGACTTGCATGGAGAAGAATCGACGTTGGTTCATCATCCTCACCTCACATCGCCCGCATCCCCTCGGGTTAAGGTCATCATCTATGATAACATGGAAGTTTTCTTTTTCATTCGTACATGCATATTATACCACATTTTTGCATCTTTTGCCTAAAATGGCGTTTCCCCGATGCATTGACTGGCTCGCACAGGCTAGATTATTACCGGTTCCTGTCCTCTCAAGCGTCTCCAATGTACGTATCTCATCCAGAAAAACCTGTGCAACGTATCATAAGCAGGGTACCTATAATTGATGGCCTGCGCCTGTGAATGCGCGACTCGCTTGAAACGAGATCTGGAGTTTGCTTCAGCTTGACAAGAAATGACACAGGCTCGTACCATATCATGTGAATGATTGTATTGAATGACATAATGGGGCATTACCAGCGTATTCCCGCAAGGTATGAGAGCGGCCTGGAGTCAGTGGTTCCATGGGCCGTCTGCTGAGGATAACATTAGAGCATGAAGATCTATAACACATTGACGCGACGCCTTGAAAAGATTATTCCACGTGAAAAGGGCAAGATTGGCATGTATTCGTGCGGCCCGACCGTCTATCGCTATATCCACATCGGCAACCTGCGTACCTTTACAATGGCAGACTGGATCAGGCGTACTTTCGAATATCGGGGCTATGAAGTGCTGCACGTCAAGAATATTACCGACGTGGGTCATATGCGACAGGAGATGGTTGATCGCGGCGAGGATAAGGTGCTGGCCCAGGCGCGCAAAGAGGGCAAAACATCGCTACAGATCGCGCAGTTTTATACCGATGCGTTTCACCAGGATGAGGCGAAACTGAACATTGAACCAGCGAAGGTTTTTCCGCGTGCCACACAGCACGTGGCGGAGATGATCGCTATTATTGAGGGCTTGCTTGAAAAAGGGGTGGCTTACGAGGTCAATGGCAATGTCTATTTTGACATCAAACGCTTCCCCGGCTATGGCCAACTCTCCGGCAACCAGCTTGAAAATATGCTGGCGGGCGTGCGCGAAGGTGTGGCTGAGGACCGGCATAATGCAGAAGATTTCCCGCTCTGGAAGGTAGCTGAGCCGGGCCGGGAAATGGCGTGGGATAGTCCCTGGGGACGTGGCTTCCCCGGCTGGCACATTGAGTGCAGCGCCATGTCGATGAAGTATCTTGGTACGCATTTCGATATCCATACCGGCGGCGTCGATAATATTTTTCCCCATCATGAAGATGAAATCGCGCAAAGTGAAGCATTCACCGGCGAGCAGTTCGCCAACTACTGGGTGCATGCCCAACATTTGCTGGCGGATGGACAGAAGATGGCGAAATCAACCGGCAACGCCTATACCTGCTCAGAGATTGAGGCGCGCGGTTTCGATCCACTGGCCTTGCGCTACTTTTATACGACCGCGCTCTATCGCAGTCGTTTGAACTTCACCTTCCGCGCGTTGCAGGCGGCCCAAACTGCGCTGGAACGCCTGCGCAACCTGGCTTACCAGTTGTACCAGCAGTCTGATAGGTCCCTGGTCTTGAGCGAAGAACCGCTTGATGCGAGTTACTGGCAAGAGCGCTTCCTGGCCGAGGTTGAGAATGATTTGAATATGCCGCGTGCCATGGCGGTGGTATGGGCTATGCTGCGCGCTGAAGATTGCGACGCCACATCGCGCGTGCGCCTGCTGTTCGATTTTGATCGCATCCTCGGCTTTGGTCTCAAAGACTATTTGCTGAGTGATCTTCCACAGAAGAAGACCGACCCGCTCACATACCTGGCCCGGCTGCCCGTGTCAGTGGCGCAGCAGGTGCAGCAACGCGCATCGCTGCGCCAGCAGGAACAATATTCACAGGCTGACCGCGTGCGCGAAGAACTGGCTTCGGAGGGCTACACACTGCGGGATACCACGCAGGGGTCGCTGGTACTGCCACGCCGCCTGGAAGATGAATTTACCGTGTTGTCCAGTTCCACCGATGCACCCGATAATACGAATACAGCCGATCTCTACGAGTTTTCGGTCAATCTGCTGTCGCATAATAGCCGCGAAGACCTGGAGCGTGCTATCAAGAGTATTGTGCGCTATAGCTACGGGCGCTCGATTGAAGTGATCGTTGTTGAGAATGGTTCCACCGATGACACACTGGCATATCTCCAGCAACTGGCGCGGGAAAGTGATCTACAGGCGGATGATGGGCAGGTCGTCGGGTTACAGGTGTTGTTTGCCGACCATAATATGGGTTTCGCCGCCGGGCGCAATGCCAGCATGCGCGCCAGCCGGGGCCGCTATATCGTGCTGATGGATACCTCAATCGAGGTGAATGGTGATATCTGGGAGCCACTGGCGCAAACGCTGGCCGATCGCAATATGGGCATTGCTGGCCCCTACGGGTTGGTAACTGACGACCTGCGCGAATTTCGCGAGGCTACTGGACCCGACGTGGATGCTATCGAGGGCTATTTGATGGCATTTCGCAAAGCTCTGCTGCCAGAAGTTGGCTGGATCGATGAACGTTTCCGCTTCTATCGCCTGATGGATATCTACTTCAGCTTCTTCTTCAAGACCGCTGGCTATCGCGCGTTGACCACGCCCCTGGTAGCTGAGCGTATCATCAAGCACCCACATCGCGAATGGTACAGTTTGAGCGAAGAGGAACAAACCACAAAAAGCAAGAAGAACTATGATGTCTTTCGCGATCGCTGGCACCACGGCGAAAGCTTGCTGGTTGCAAATTATCGCCCTGAGAACCTGTGGCGAGGGCACGATCATCCCAATCACCTCGAGGGTACTCATACCCACGCGAAGGAAGAGTTGCCACCGGTTGGCAGTATGCATTCGCATAATCACCAGCACTGGCCCGACCATTCGCACGAACACCCCCACTATCACGAGGCTCGCTGACCTGGGCGCGATGCAGAACGTCTTTGAAAGCTTCGTGAAGAGAACAGGAGTTTCCATGTTTGAAGATATCAGCACGATCACCGCGCGAGATTACATTGCGCGGCGCAAAAGTCAAGGCGGTGTTCACACGTTTGAACAGGTGGTCATTCTGGATGGTGATATTGGGCCGCTTGACCTGGAAGAGGAAGAGATGCTGCGCGACTTTGTCGAGCGCGGCGGCGGGCTGGTCTGTATCGGTGACGCGACTGAAGCTTATCACGAACAGCCGGTACTGGGCGACGTTTTGGGTAATGTGCATGGCATCTGCACGCCGCGCAGCGAGATTATTGCGCGCGTGGCTGACGCAGATCACTATATGACGCGTCGTGTCGCTCCCTTTTTTGCGGTGCTAGAGGGCGTTTATATCCTGGATGTCGTCTCTCCTGACGCGCAAATACTATGGAAAACATCCTGGCGCTACGCAATCTATACGCTGGCCTATACGCGCAGCTATGGGGAGGGGCGCGTCTTCTGTACAACGCTGGGCAGCGATGCGCGCACGCGAGAGCATCCGGTATTTTGCCAGGTGATCGAGCGCGCGATCCGCTTTAGCGCGGGTGTGGATGAGCGAGAGAAGACAAAGCGCGTAGCCATGATCGGCTATGGCGCGATTGGCCTTGAGCATGGCACTGCAATCAGCAACGTGCCAGGGTTAGCGTATGCGCTGGTGTGCGATCGCAATGAAGAGCGTTTAGCGATTGCGCGCAGGGCATTTCCTGGCATTGAAACCTGCACCGATCTTGAACAGGTAGCGCGCGACCCTGAGATTGATGTCGTGATTGTCTCTACGCCGCCCAGTACGCATGCCGACATCTCCATGCAGATGTTACGCGCAGGGAAGCACGTGGTATCTGAGAAGCCATTCTGCCTGACAACCGCCGAGGCCGATGAAATGATACGTCTTGCGCGCCAAAAACAACTGGCTTTGACTGTCTACCAGTGCCGGCGCTGGGACCCGGATTTTCTGGCGATTCAACGCGTGCTGAAAGAGCAAGCCATCGGTGATGTCTTTCACATCGAAACGTTTATTGGTGGTTTCGCGCATCCTTGCGACTACTGGCATTCGCACGAACCGATTTCCGGCGGCGTCTTCTATGACTGGGGTTCGCATTACCTGGACTGGATTTTACAACTTCTCCCTGATAGCGTGGTCAGTGTGCGCGGCGTCGAACACAAACGGGTCTGGCATGATGTCACCAACGCCGACCATTCGGCGGTCTACCTGCGCTTCGCGGGCGGGCAGGAGGCCGAGTTTATGCACTCGGATATAGCAGCCGCGCCCAAGCCCAAGTGGTATATCCTGGGAACAAAGGGTGCCATTGTGGGTCACTGGCGACAGGAGACGATCAAGACGCGCCTCTGGTCGGGCGATCTGATAGAAGAACGCCTGGCGCTCTCCGAAGCCCTGCCCGAAATCGATGTCTATACGCGCGAGCTGAGCGGGGAAATTCACCAGCAACGCCTGATGCTACCTGAACCGCCAGCTTACGCCTTCCATCGCAACCTGGCAAACCACTTGCACAACGGCGAACTCCTGGCTGTGCCGCCCGAAGAGTCCAGGCGCAATATCACCGTGATGGAAGCCGCTAAACGTTCAGCGGAACGCGGCGGCGAGACGATTGTGATGGATATGTTGTAGGGATGCGATTTAGCGCGTCCTTGTCCTATACCCATCGTTTCTTGTAAGCTATAAGCATGCATAATGTTTCTGGTTGTGACAAGGGAAAATGATGGAGAGCGAACAGCAACAGACGCCGGCTATGCTGGGTGTCGATATCGGTGGCACATTCACCGATATGGTGTATTTTGTACACCCGCGAACGGAACCGAAGGAAGCCGGGCGACTTATTATTCACAAGGTGCCGAGTACTCCGCACGAACCAGCGCGGGGATTGCTCGATGGCATGCGTGATCTGGGCGTCGATGCGCAATGCGTGGTCGTACACGGCTCGACGGTTGCTACGAATGCGCTGCTGGAACGCAAGGGGTCGCGAGCAGCGCTGGTAACGACGGCGGGTTTTGCCGACGTGCTGGAAATAGGGAGGCAGGACCGTCCCGCGCTCTATGATCTCATGCAGCAGCGCCCGCCGGTAATAATACCCCGCGAACGCCGCCTGGAATTACCCGAACGCCTGGATTATGAGGGACACGTGCTACGCGCTCCAACACTTGAAGAAATGGAAACGCTCGTCCAGCAACTGCTGGCATGCCAACCGGAGAGCATTGCTGTTTCGCTGCTCTATGCTTTTCGCAACCCGGCGCATGAACAGATGCTGGCCGCAATGTTGCGTGAACGATTGCCAGGAGTGTATCTCTCCCTGTCGAGCGAGATTTTGCCGCAATTCCGCGAATATGAACGCACCAGCACGGTGGCAGTCAATGCTTACGTGCAGCCGTTAATGGCGCGCTATCTCGGTACCTTGCAAGAGGAGCTTCAGGGACCATTGCGCATTATGCAATCGTCGGGCGGTAGTATCTCTGCTGTGGCTGCTGCCAGCGAGCCGGTGCGCACCGTGTTGAGCGGCCCGGCAGGTGGGGTCATAGGCGCGTTTCATATAGCCAGAATGGCAGGATATGATCGGTTGATTACGCTGGATATGGGTGGAACTTCTACGGATGTTGCGCTGTGTCCGGGGGGAATATCGGAAACGACCGAGGGTGTGGTGGCGGGTTGTCCGGTGAGTGTTCCAATGGTGGCGATGCATACGGTTGGCGCGGGTGGTGGCTCGATAGCGCGACTCGACGAGGGTCAGGCCCTGACGGTTGGCCCTGAGTCGGCGGGCGCTGATCCCGGCCCGGCCTGCTATGGCAAAGGAGACGCGCTGACCGTCACGGACGCGAACGTAGTGCTGGGGCGTATCGTGCCGGACTTTTTCCTGGGCGGGCGTTTCACGCTGTATCCTCAACGATCGTTTGAGCGTGTGGAAATGCTGGCGCGCGAGATGCATGTCAGTATGCAGGAGGCCGCGCTGGGCATCATTCGCGTGGTTAATGCCAGTATGGAACGCGCTATTCGTACAGTTTCCCTTGAGAAAGGATACGACCCGCGCCTCTTTACCCTGTTGCCCTTTGGCGGAGCCGGGCCGCTGCATGCCTGCGAACTGGCGGAATCGCTGCATATCCCGCGTGTCTTTATTCCACGCTATCCCGGCGTACTTTCCGCGCTTGGTATGATCCTGGCTCCAATCGTCAAGGATTACGCGCAGACCGTCATGCTCGATGCTGCCACTGCTGGTGATATTGAGTTGAAAGCTTTGTTTGAGCAGATGGAAGCAAAGGCCGGTGCTGAGATGCGGAAAGAGGCAGGGACACAGTTAATCGCTTCCATTGATCCAGCCGACGGTACGCCTGAGATTGTGGCTAAGATTACTTTCCAGCGTGCCTACGATCTGCGCTACCGTGGTCAGTCTTATGAAGTGACCACTCCTGATGCAGGGCATCTAGCTGATACATTGGCGAGTTTTCACGCCATGCACGAACAGCGCTTTGGCCACAGTCATCCGCAGCAGGCTGTGCAGATAGTGAGCATACGCCTGAAAGCCAGCATTCAGCCGGAAACGCCTCCAATTCCCATGCACCCGCTTGAAGGACCAGCAGCGGAAAATGCTCTGCTTGGTGCGCGTCCGCTGACGTTTGCGTCAGGCGAGTTTGAGGCGAAGCTGTATGATCGCGAATTGCTGCGGCATGGAAATTGCGTTGTCGGTCCGGCTTTGCTCGTGCAGCCCGATTGTACGGTTTTGCTGCCGCCTGGCTGGGAAGGCGTTGTCGATGCCTGGGGCAATATGGTTGTATCACAGACAGAAAGCGAGCTAAATCGGCAATCCAAAGCTGACCCAGGGCGACCGCAAGGGTCCCCGCCCCACGTCAACCCCACGCTGACCGAAATGGAACGAGATGGAGTAGCTGACCCAGGGCGACCGCAAGGGTCCCCGCCCCACGTCAACCCCGCCCCCGCCCTTACAATGACTACGATTGATCCGGTGACGTTGGAGATTTTCAAGCATTTGTTTGCGTCGGCGGCGGAGGAGATGGGGGTGACGCTGGGGCGCACGGCGTATTCGCCGAATATTAAGGAGCGCAAGGATTATTCGTGCGCGTGCTTCGATGCGCAGGGGAGGATGATCGCGCAGGCGGTGCATATTCCGGTGCATCTGGGCGCTATGCCTGCTTCGGTGCAGGCGGCAATTGAACGTTTTGAGAGGTTTGAGCCGGGCGATCTCATTTTGCTGAATGACCCGTTTCTGGGCGGGACACATTTGCCGGATATTACGCTGGTCTCGCCGGTGTTTGTTGGCGATGATCCAGACGGGTGTCATGGAGAACTGTTTGGATTTGTAGCCAGCCGAGCGCATCATGCGGATATAGGGGGCATGTCGCCCGGCTCGATGCCCATGTCGCGTGAATTGTACCAGGAGGGCTTCATTATCCCGCCTATCAAGCTGGCGAAAAAGGGTGTCGTCAATCAGGAGGTGCTGGAACTATTCTATCGCAACGTGCGCACACCCTGGGAGCGGCGCGGAGACCTGGATGCCCAGATGGCTGCTGCCAGGGTGGGCGAGCGCCGTCTGCATGAGATTATCGCCCGTTATGGGTCGAGTGCCACGCGAGCGCACGCGCAGGCGTTGTTGATTTACGCGGCGCAGCTGACGCGCGCGGCACTGGCGCGCTTGCCCGACGCGGAGGCAAGTTTTACCGATTACCTGGATGACGACGGCTGGGGAGCGCAAAGCTTACCCATTGTGGTGCGCGTGCGCATCGATAAAGGGACGCTGCTGGTTGATTTTAGCGGCAGCGCGCCGCGCAGCGCGGGCTGTATCAATGCTGTGCAGGCTGTCACTCGTTCCGCTGTATTGTATGTTGTTCGTTGTATAGTAGGGGAGCATGTACCCGCCAATCAGGGCTGCCTGGAGCCTGTGACGATAATTATTCCCGTGGATTCGCTGCTCAATCCGGTGAGCGAGGGCAGGCTTGTAGATCAACAATCGGCTGCTGTGGCGGCAGGTAACGTAGAAACCTCGCAGCGTATAGTGGATGCTCTGTTTGGTGCGTTCGCGCAACTCGCGCCCGAACGCATACCGGCGGCATCGCAGGGTACTATGAACAATCTGACCTTTGGCGGGTATGATACGGAACGCGGAAAAGTCTTTGCATACTATGAAACGATGGGAGGCGGTATGGGCGCGCGGCCAGGAGCGGATGGTTTGTCAGGTGTGCATGTGCATATGAGCAATACGCGCAACACGCCTATCGAGGCGCTTGAAATGGAATTGCCCGTGCGCGTGCGCCGTTATAGTCTGCGGCATGCATCGGGCGGCGCGGGTCGCTATCGCGGCGGTGATGGACTCTGTCGCGATTTGCTCTTTCTGTCTCCTGCCTCTGTCACGTTGTTGACCGAGCGGCGTATATACAGGCCGTATGGCTTGCGCGGCGGACAGGCGGGTGCGGCGGGAGTCAACCAGTTAGAACGCAACGGCGTCGTTACATTGCTGCCCGGCAAAGTCACCTTCGATGTGGGCGCGGGCGATATCCTATCAATTAGTACCCCCGGCGGAGGTGGCTATCTGCCAGAGGAGCATCATAATGGCGATTGAACTTCCCTTATTCCCGTTAAATGTCGTGCTTTTTCCGGGGGCTGACCTGCCGCTGCACATCTTTGAGCCTCGCTACCGCTTGATGATCAACGAGTGTTACGAGCAAGATAAACCCTTTGGGATTGTGCTGGTGCGGCCTGATAGCGTGCAAATGCGCGAGGAGACCTATCCAATCGGCACGATGGCTGATATACTGGCGTTGTCACGTATGGATGATGGACGCATGAATCTGATTGCCAGGGGTGGGAAACGTTTCCATATTCTGGACAAGCATCATGAGAAACCGTATATTACCGGGATAGTTGAAGTCTACGAGGACCTATACGAACCGGAAGAAGTGCTTAACGGACAGGCTGCCAGGGCGCGGGAACTCTTTGATACCTATCTGCAAATCTTGCTGGACGTGGTAGGAAAGCAGGAGACACGCTTTGATTTACCGACAGTTCCCGAAGAACTGTCTCACTTCATCGCTTATTTTCTGGATATCGAGGACGAAGAAAAGCAGCAGTTGCTTGAGTTGAACGTGACAACGCAGCGACTTGAGAGTGAGATTGAGACGTTGAGGCGCGAAGTGCCGTTCATTCGACAGATGCTCTCAATGAGTAATAGATATCGCACAGGCGGTACTGATCGAAGTAAACTCAATTAAATAAAGGTGGAGCGGAAAAATGGCTGATTATGCGAGTTTTCGCCAGAGATTGGATGCTGTATTGCGCACGTTGGATGTGCAGCAGGTCAGTGAATTTCTTATAGCCGAAAATCAATGGGATGTAGGTGCGCCTGCTGATCCCGAATTTGCTATGTGGATGATGATTGCCGGGACTCCGACTTTGCCAGGTTTGCACGAGCAGGCGCAACAATGGTTGGTCGCTCACGGACACGAGAATGAGGCCAACGCGGTTTCGCGCAGGGAAAAAGGGACGGGAGGCAGTCACACAAAAAAGAACCAGCAGAATAAGGGCAAGCCTGTACGATACCGCAAGCATTAACCTTCATCGAGGGCGAGCAAAAAAGCTTGCACCTGGTTCAACAATTGATGAGAAGAAACGGCAGGCGAAAAATCGTTGACAACCTCGCGTGCGAGACAACGCGCCCTGCCTTTATCGCCGTGTGCAAGGGCGATGCGTGCCAGCCCGTATTTCGCATATAACGTTTCGTGGGTAATGTAGCGGTGCTCTATTTGAAGCGCCATGGTGAAATGGGCTTCCGCGGCCTCCAGATTGCCAATTGCCAGGTTGGCACTGCCTAAACGATAGTGCAAATCTATATCTTCCCCCTCGCTACCATATTGTTGGCCGGTCCGATAGGCATTTTCATAGAGCTTGATGGCTTCTGCATTATTTTTCATTTTATATGCGATGTCACCAGCTATCACGTCGGTTCGGCATTTGATTACTGGAATGCTTGCAAGAGACTTAGCTTTGCTGATTAATGCTGATGCTTCAGGAATATTCCCTTCTTCCATGGATACCTTAGCAAGGAATGTGGTGGCTAAAGCTATGAGATCATTAGCCTCCGGGTTAGAGACTTCGAGGGTTTGAGCGATTGCCAGGCCTGTTGTAATTTCTTTTCTAGCATCGGTCAGATGACCTGCATCAATAAGAATCCAGCCGAGGCTATCAACACGGAACAGTACTGCGTCTTCTTTGCGGTTCAATATGTCAGCAGCCTCCGCGGCTTTACGGGCATAGTAAAGGCGTTCTGTAATGAGAAAGTGCCAGCCCATGTAATGAGCCAGGAGTAGCATCATCTCGACTAAAATCTGGTCCTGTCCTTCCTGGTCTGCCCATTCCAAAACTCTCTTCAGATTAGGCCATTCTGAGTCTATGGGAGTAAAGCCACGTATGATAAGTGTATTCCAGAAACGTTGTGCGGGTTGTTCTCGAACCAGGTAGCGGGCTGTAAAGTCCAGGTAAAACGCACTCCAGCGCAATCTTGCCAGTTTTTCAAAGTCCTGTGCATTCCGCATTGGGCATTGGCGAAAGAGCGTGTCAGTGGATGAATACTATAACGCAGGCTGAATGTTGATAGTTCTTCATTATTGTCCAACAGCATGAGGTCTACTAATTCTTCTATGGCTGTATCCAGGCTTCAAGAGCCGGGTCCTTAATGGTCTCGAAGTTGTCTACGATGATCAGAGTGCGGTGACTGCGTAATAACTGATCTACCTCTATTTGCTTTTGTGTTAATTGCTCTGATGACATTTTTACGATAGAGGAATCACCAAGGACGCGCCCGATAGTATCCAGCACCTCATTCAGCCAGAGTGTCTGTTCTGGTTGGTCCTTCGCTGAAACCCATACAACATACTCGAAAGGTGGGTCGAGCGCTGCTGCTGGTCCTGGTAAACAAGAACGGGCTATCTGCATGGCAAGAATTGTCTTGCCCATACCACCCATGCCTTCGATGGAAATGAGCGGCCAGCGCAGTTTCAAACCTTCGAGCACGCGCGCTATATCTTTCTCTCTCCCTAAAATTTCACCGTATTGAGGTGGTAAGTTGTCGTGCGATTTCGCCAGGATAGGCTCTGCGGGAGCAGGGAGCAGCCCCTGGTTTTGAGCTACGTTATCAACGAGAGCCTTCATCATCTGGTTATGAACACGATTCAGTTCAACCAGTTCGTACGATTTTTCAAGCGAAGCCAATTGAAATTGCGTCTGATAGATGGGGGCGAGCTGGGGAATAGTGATGACTTCCTCAGTTAAGCAGCGCAGGAAAAAGCGCACCGCGTGATCGACTCTCTCGCGCTCAAGTGCAGATAACACGTCGGCAAAGGAATGAAATAGGGTATCACGCTCTGATTGAAGATACGAAGATGGTCTGGCAACAATCTCCTGCAAAGTGCTTTGCACGCCTGGTTTGTCCCAGAAGCGTGAGTTTTGCGTGACAGCATCAACTATCTCTTTATCTTCATAGTTGCTGGCGAACTTTTGGACAGCACGCTCCAACGCTTTTGATAGCGCATCGCGAAAAGCGGCATCCGAACGAAAGGTTTGTATCACGCTTTGCCAGTGGGGGAAGGCTTTTGTTAAGGAATCAACGATACGATCTTGTAGCTCGACTTGTTTGTGAGGAGGAATAAACTGCTTTATGATGTTCGCGATATCAAAGGGTAACATAATAATATTACTCCTCAACCTGTGCAAGTAAAAAAACAATCGTTTCCTTTAGAGTACATTGAATCCGTGGAAATGTAAAGCTGCGTTATCAACGCAAAAACGAGGTGCTTTGGAAGCCTAAAAAGCGCATCCAGGTCTATGGCCTGGATGCGCTACAGATCATTGTCCGTATAGGACATTTGACCCGCATGTGGAGCGCTTCCCCTGTTGGCAAGGCGCGGTATGCTGCGACTGGAACGAACTGGAACCGGTCGCAGCTGTCCGCAGATGCCATTGGTCGCGCGCTTCACAGTATTGTCCGGCAAAAAGTCGAACATATGTTATAACGAAGCTGACTACTTTTCGGCTTCGGTTTTCTTGTGATGAGCGATGATATCCTGCTGCACATTGGCGGGAACTTCTTCATACTGGAAGAACTCCATTTTGAAGGTGCCGCGTCCCTGTGTAATCGAGCGCAGATCGGTCGCGTAGTGCAGCATTTCGGCCTGTGGTACGTGGGCGGTAATTTGCTGCAGGCCATTGCCGAGATTTGACATGCCCAACACGCGCCCGCGCTTGGTATTGATATCGCTCATGATGTCGCCCATATAGCTTTCCGGCACCGTGATGGTGGCGGTCATGACGGGTTCCAGCAGGGTCGGATTGGCCAGTGGGACAGCCTCCTGCATGCCGTAGGAAGCGGCGATTTCAAAAGACTGCGCGGACGAGTCAACCGGGTGGTATTTGCCATCCACCAGGGCTACCTTGACATACACGAGAGGGTTGCCGGAAATGAAGCCGCGCTTGAGCGACTCGCGCACGCCTTTTTCCACGCCGGGGATGAACTGACCGGGAACCACGCCGCCGACGACCTTATCTTCGAAGATGAAGGTTTCTTCGCCGCCCTGTGGCAACGGTTCGATCTCTAGCCAGACATCGCCGAACTGCCCGTGACCGCCGCTTTGTCGCTTGTGGCGACCGTTGGCGCGCGCCTTCTTGCGAATGGTTTCGCGGTAGGAGATGCGTGGTTCGCGTGCCTCCAGGTCAACTGCGTACTTGCGTTTGATGCCCTCTATGACGATCTGAAGATGGGACTCTCCAATGCCGGAGAGCAGCACTTCGGCGGTTTGTGGGTCGCGTGCGACGCGCAGCGTGCGGTCCTCCTCGGCGACACGCGCCAGCGCATTGCTCATCTTATCCAGGTCGGCTTTGCTTCTGGGGAAGACGGCTACCGTGTAACAAGGCTCAGGGAAATTGATGGGTTCTAATGGTTTGCCAGCGTCTTTATTGCCAGACAGCGTATCGCCGGTATGGGTGTTGGCGAGCTTGGCTACCGCGCCGAAATCACCCGCGGGAATCTCGGTGGCGTTCTCCTGCATTTTGCCGCGTGACAGGATAAGCTGCCCGATGCGCTCATCGGCTTTTGTGTGAAGGTTATGCACATGCATGTCAGGTTTGAGCGTCCCGCTATAGACTCTGAAGTTGCTGATGGTGCCGACCTGTGCCGCTGCCGTCTTGAAGACGAACATCGAGACGGTGTTACCGAATGCTCTGGCATCATCCGGCACAGATTCTGTTGCGCCGGGCAGATAATCGACAATGGCATCAAGCAGCGTCTGCACGCCGACATTTTTGCTGGTTGAACCGCAGAGTACGGGGACCAACTGGCCGCTGCGCGTTCCCTGTTTGACAACGGAGAGAATTTCCGCGTCGCTGAGTTCCTCGCCTTCCAGGAATTTCTCCATTATCGCGTCATCGCTCTCAACCGCCGACTCGATCAATTGCTCGCGGTAGGCGCTGATGCGGTCTTTGAGATCAGCAGGAACAGGGATTTCCTGTACTTTGTTGCCGCCCTCGAACGTGTAGGCTTTCTGCGTGACCAGGTCCACGACACCCTGAAAACCGGCCTGCTCGCCGAGGGGAAGTTGCAGGGGGACGACTTTTAAGCCGAAGCGTTTGCGCAGGGATTCAAGTGCCTGGTCGAAGGTGGTATTTTCGCGATCAAGCTTGTTGACCAGCACAATACGCGGCAAGTTGCGCTCGTCGGCATACTGCCAGGTCAGTTCGGTACCGACCTCGACGCCTTTTTCAGCCGTCACGACGACAAGCGCGGCATCTGCCACGCGCAGCGCGGCCTTGACCTCGCCCACGAAGTCCGCGTAGCCGGGGGTGTCAATAAAGTTGATCTTGGCGTTCTTCCACTCAACGGGTAGCACTTTAGCATGCAGTGTCATACGCCGTTTGAGTTCGTCGGGGTCATAATCGGCGATTGAGCTACCTTCATCGACTTTGCCCTGTCGCGTTACCGCTCCGCTATCATACAGAGCCGCGTCGATGAGAGATGTTTTACCTGCTCCAACATGGGAAATCAACGCAACATTGCGAATGTGTTCCGCAGTATAGACCTTCATGAAACTGTATCCTCCTAAGTTTCTATGCCAGAGGTGATCTATCTAGACTAAGATTGTGGTCGTAGACCGCCTGCATCCCCACGCCAATTGTGGACTATTCCGGCCAAAGGTAAAAAGACAGTTTGCCCATCCCTTTCAGTGAGTATATTGTAGTATATCAGTATCAGGAGCTTTGTTCAACAGTAATGCGCTGACTGAGAAAATCCAATTTGTGGAGGAGTGACTATGATTACGATGCCGAAGGCCATCACCTTTGATTGTTATGGTACCTTGATCGACTGGGAAGGCGCGGTACAGCAGTTTTTCGCGCAGCGTTTGGCCGCTCACAATATCGAAGATATCGATGCGCGCGCGCTGCAACGGCGCTGGGAAGAGATACAGTTCGTATATATTCAGGAACGCTATCGTCCCTATCGCGAGGTTCTGCACGAAACGATGCGCATGGCGCTCGACACGGCCCAGATTCCCTATGCCGAGCAGGACATCGATGAATTTGCTCATTCGATGGGTACATGGCCGCCCTTTCCCGACACGAAAGAGGCTATCCTTGAGCTACAGAAGTACCTCAAAGTGGTGTTGATTACCAACACCGACAATGCTATCATCGCTGAAAGCGAGCGCACCATCGGCGTGAAATTTGACGAGATTATCACGGCTGAACAGGCTGGAGCGTATAAACCATCTCACAAAGGCTTCCTGCTGGCGCGCGAGCGGTTAGGTTTGCCTGTGTCTGATATCTGGCATGCCGGTTTTGGCTTCAAATACGATATCGTGCCTGCCACCGAGCTTGGCTACACGACGGTATGGATCAATCGGCAGGGCGAGACGCGCCCCGTCGATGTGAAGGAGACGTTTCTTGTCGGTGATATGAGGACGCTGGCGTATTTGATTAAGGGGATAGCGGCGTGCTGCATATAGTAACTTTGCAATGCGTGCGGTATACTGGATTGTATATTTCATAACGCAGTAATAACCACGAGGGAGAAACATATGAGTGTAGATATTCGCGACATTGAGAATATTATTGCCAGGCAGAATACCTGGCGGCAGACGCAGACTATCAACCTGATCGCCAGCGAGAACACGCCCAGCGAAGCGGTGCGGCGCGTGCAACTATCGGACTTCATGGGTCGTTACGCCGAGGGGCATCCCAATGAGGGCGACAAGGTGAATCGCTATTACCAGGGGACGCGCTATATCGACGAGATAGAGCGCATGGCGACCAACGAGATCATTGAGCTATTTCGCGCGCGGCAGGCTGACGTGCGCCCCATAAGCGGCAATAATGCCAACACTGCCATAGCCATGGGCTGGCTACGCGGCGGCGATACAGTGGTGGCAAACTCGACCGACGCGGGCGGGCATATCAGTCATGGGCCGGTGGGAGTATTTGGGCGGCGCATCCAGAATCGCGGGCAATCGCTCAAGATGGGTGGCCCGAACTCGGTCAACCTGCACTATTTGCCGCTTACGGAAGACCATTATCATATCGATGCGCAGAAAACCATCGAGTTGATCGACCGCGTTTCCCCGCAGCTGGTGGTGATGGGCAAGAGCCTGTTTCTCTTCCCTGAGCCGGTCGAGGAAGTAGTGGCATTCTGCAAAACGAAGGATATCCCGTTGCTCTACGATGGCGCGCACGTGCTCGGATTGATCGCGGGCGGTGAGTTCCAGCAACCACTGCACGAGGGCGCGACCTGGCTGACGGCCAGCGTGCATAAAACCTTCCCAGGCCCGCAGCGCGGCGTGATCCTGGGCAACCTTGACGCGGAAGGTGAAAAGAAGTACTGGCCCGCGGCTGATCGCGGCGTCTTCCCCGGCACATCCAGCAACCATCACCTGTTCACGCTGCCCGCGCTGCTGGTTGCAATCCGCGAGATGAAGCAGTTTGGCGCGGCGTATGCCTCGCAAATCGTGCGCAACGCGCAGGCGCTTGGGCGCAGCCTGGACGAGCTTGGCACACAGGTCGAGGCGCGAGACTTTGGTTATACTCAAAGTCACATGATCGCAGTCAACGTCTCGCAATGGGGCGGTGGCGTCGAAGTTGCCAAACGCCTGGAGGCCAATGACATCATCGTTAACTACAACATGGTTCCCGGCGATGCTGACCCGCGCAATCCCTCCGGTCTGCGCATCGGCGTCCCCGAAATGACGCGCTTCGGCATGGACGAGCGCGCTATGGGCGAACTGGCCCAGTTGATGCACGACGCCATTCTCGGAAAGAACGTTAAGGCGCAGGTGAACGCGCTGCGCGGTCGGTTCCTGGAGATGAAGTTCGTTTAGAATATTCCTACTTTTGCATCACTGATTTCCATCCTGCTGGTATTGATTCAATAAATCCAGCAGCCACTGCTCATCGTGGATAGGTACGCCGGCTTTCTGCGCCTTTGCCAGCTTGGAGCCGGCGTCCTCGCCCACGATCAGGTGGCTGAGGTACTTGCTGACGCCGGTGGCGATCGTTCCACCCAGGCGGATAAGGGCTTCTTCGGCGTTGGGACGGGTCATACTGCTGAGACGCCCGGTGAGCAGGAAGGTTTGGCCAGCTAAGGGGCCAGCGACTATTTTCTGTTCCTCGGTCATGTTGACGCCGTACTGTCGCAGCCGCTCGATCAGGGCGCGATTCTGTTCGTCCTGTAGCCACGCGTAGGCGCTCTGTCCGATGACGGGGCCGATGCCCGCGCTGCCGATGATCTCAGCTTCGCTGGCGGTCAGTAAACGATCCATCGAGCCAAATGCCTGCGCGAGTATCTGCGCCGTTTTTTCGCCCACGTAGCGAATGTTCAGGCCGCACAAGAGTCGCCATAGCGGGCGGTGTTTGCCGGCCTCGATGGCTTTGAGCATGTTATCCGCGCTTTTGTCTTTGATGCCTTCAAGGGAGAGCAGTTGGTCGCGCGTCAGTGCGTAGAAGTCGGCCACGCTTTTGAGGTAGCCCGCTTCTACCAGTTGCGCGCACATGCGCTCGCCAATAGTATCGATATCCATGGCAGCTTTGGAGACGAAGTGGATGAAGCTTTCGAGGTTGCGCGCCGGGCATTGTGTGTTGGGACAGTAGGCCATGGCCTCATCTTCGGTGCGCACGATGGGCGTATCGCAGATAGGACAGCGTTCCGGCAGGTGGTAGACTTGTTCGTTGCCGGTGCGCCGTTCGATGACAGGCTTCACTACCTGGGGGATGACCTCGCCGGCGCGTTGCACCAGCACCCAGTCGCCGATGCGCAGGTCTTTGCGCTGGATGTCGCCCTCGTTATGCAGCGAGGCGCGCGAGACGGTCACGCCGCGAATATTGACGGGTTCCAGCATGGCCCAGGGGTTGACGGAGCCGGTGCGCCCGATGTTGACGCGAATATCGAGCAGCTTTGTGGCGACCTGTATAGGTGGATATTTGAAGGCGATGGCCCAGCGGGGGTCGCGTGCCACCGTGCCGAGTTCTTGCTGCTGTACCAGGTCGCTGATCTTAAACACCACGCCGTCGATCTCGTAGGGCAGATTGAAGCGTTCCTTCTCCCACTTTTTGCAGAACTTCATCACATCTTCGAGATTTTTGGCAAGCTGGATATGCGGGTTAACCGTGAAACCCCACTCGCGAATGAGTTGCAATGCTTCCCACTGGCTATTGAAGTCCATGCCTTGCATATAGCCAATCTGGTAGCCGAAGAAGTCCAGGTTTCGTGAAGCTGTGATGCGCGGGTCTTTCTGGCGCAGTGACCCGGCAGCAGCGTTGCGCGGATTGGCAAACAGACGATTATCCGTCATAGCTTCGTTCAACTTCTCGAAGCTCCTGGTGGACATGTAGATCTCGCCGCGTACCTCCACTTTGGCGGGGATACGCTCGCCGCACAACTTCTGCGGAATGTTGCGAATGGTGCGCACATTGGGCGTCCAGTCTTCGCCGACCAGTCCGTCTCCACGCGATGCGCCGGTGGTGAGCTTGCCATGTTCGTAGGTCAGGGCCATGGCAAGCCCATCGATCTTGAGTTCACAAACGTATTCAAAGGTGGCATTGGGCAGGATGTTCTGCGCGCGTTTATGCCAGACCAGCAACTCCTCCTCGTTACGCGCATTTGCCAGGCTGAGCATGGGGACAGGATGGCGGCGCTGCTGAACATCCTGCACTGGCCCTGCTCCGACGCGCTGTGTAGGCGAATCGGGTGTCTGTAGTTCAGGATGCTCATACTCGATGCGCTGCAATTCGAGCATCAACTGGTCGTATTCGGCATCGGCCAGGGTAGGGTTATCCTGGACATAATACTGGTAGTTGGCTTCCTCGATCTGGTGACGCAACTGCGCAACGCGGGCCTCAAGCCATTCTTCATCGTTGCTAGCCGCCTGCTCAGAAGGAGAAACATCCTGCAAATCTGCCATACGGCTTACTCCTAAAAGGGTTGGTAGTGAAAGACTGAGGGCGATTCCTCGAACAGGCCGTTAATGTAACTGCGCCATTGCGGGAAAAGCGGCCCGCCCCGGAAGCTTACTGTATGCGCTTCATACGAAGTCCAGATATTGATGAGCATGTACTGCCGGGGTTGCTCGATACAGCGTTCCACGCGGGCCGAGATGCATTCAGGATGCTGGCGGATCACTTCTAATCCCCTTAAAATCGCATGCCCAAGTTCGTCTTCTTTGCCGGGCAGGGCCTGAAAAATTGCCACTTCTGTTACCATGTAATGTGTACCTCCATTTCTGACTCGAATCGTATCACAGGTGCGCAAGTTTTTCCTTACACGTTTCGTGAAACACCCCAGTCTGTTTGAAATGTGCTCTGGAGCTTGCCCGCGTTAATCAGCGCCTGTTCGATGGAACTGTCGTTCATCTCTTCTGCTTCGATGAGCAGCGTATGCTGCGCGCTGTTAATCAAGGCTGTGAAAGCGCTGCGGGAATTGATGGGGTCAGTACACCCTCTTGTCTTCTGGTTTGCCAAAGGCAGCAAAGGAAAATGAGTATCTAGTAATCCGTATACTGGCCTGTCCCTTGTAGAGGTATCACTCGATAGGTAAGTTGAGCACCTACTCTCGATACTGTGCTATAGCCTTGCGTAATGACCGCAAATGTTTCTAGCAGCTGCTTTGTCTGTCCTCCGAGCTTAACGCCTGGTAACACTAGAGTACATGTCTTTACTCCTGCCTCGGCACCGTCCGTGAGCGTAGCGGTGACGAGGGTGCCAATCGCACTCTGCTGGATATGCAAATGGTCGCTCTGAAAGGTGAGGCTTCCCTGCGAGTCCTGGTAATCAAGCTCAGACGAGTCATCTTCATTGATGTAATAGGAAATCTTCACGCCTTCACCCGAAAGTAGGAACATCGTAGCCAGATCACTCTGCTGTTCCATGAACTCATCCTCCGTAGTATCTAACTTATTTCCTTATTATTTGGGCATACGATTATACACCGCGAGCCAATTGGTAGCGATTTCATTTTGTGCTTCTCTCAACGATATACCTCCTGAACACACTTGATCGTGCAGGTAATTCTCTACCTGATCTTTTTGGTGAAACCCTGGTGTTGGAGAGGCTGCTTCAGGCCAGAGATTGGCAATGTCATTAGATCCGCCTAGCTCTAAGGAGATAAGATGATCGACTTCATACTGACCTGCTGAGTGATGAGTTATCCCATACTCAGCATAGACTTGATCTTTTTCGCTAGCCGGTACGTTTCGTACTGAACTAGCGTATCCAGACTTGCAAATCGCTTGGACGGTCGCATTTGGGAAAATCGCACCAGGAGTACAGGCAGAGTCTGCCAGCCCTCCATGTGCTACACACCCTGATGTTCTCGTTTGCACACCAAACTTTGGAATTCCGCTTGATGCAGTAGCTACAGGTGTTGCTGTAATTCCACCTCCTGGACTCTTTCCCGAAATTGATACCTCACACCCGCTTAAAGTCCATGATAAAACAACAACTATTACCAGCACATAAAGGTATTTTTTCATCTCTCTTCCCCTTTGAAATATGTGAACTCGTCTGAGAAGCGGCCTCGTTTGAGAGCCTTGTAATGTTTCTTGTTATCTGTGTATTTACATACGATGTAGCAGAGGTTTTTTAACATTCTCTCATGGTAACGTCTCTACTTTCACAGACGTTTCAATATGTAAGAGCCGAAACACCCCAGTCTATTTGAAACGTGCTCTGGAGCTTGCTCAGTATGGCGGTATCTGAAACGATGATACCCAGTTCGCGGTTTTCATCGAGCGATTGCGTGGAGATGTTCTCTGAACCTACGAAAGCTTTGACTCCATCCACAACGATAATCTTGGCATGCATGTACAGCTGCGGGTCCTCGCGTATCGTGATGCCGTTTTGCCTGATGGTTGCGATACCCTGGCTATTGCTGTCGCTGGATGTGCTTTTCGCGTAAGGTAGGATCACATCGATCTGCACTCCGCGCCTGCCCGCGTTAATCAGCGCCTGCTCGATGGAACTGTCGTTCATCTCTTCTGCTTCGATGAGCAGTGTATGCTGCGCGCTGTTAATCAAGGCTGTGAACGTGTTGCGGGAATTGATGGGGCTGACGACAAGGTTAGGAGCGTTGAATTGCGCGGTTGTGTGGTTCCAATCAGCATTGAAGATAGCAATAACGGCTTGAACATCTTGCGAATTGGTGTCGATAATGCCATATTCGCGGTTGTCGTAGCCACTACTGACGCTGTAGCCGCCCAGCGCGGAACGCGAGAAGTTAGAGGTCATGATATAAGCGGTTGTGCCATCGATAATCATACCCATTGTGCGAAAAGTGTCTCTCCTAAGTTTTCCATAGGAATGCCATAGCTCTCCGCTATCTGCAAGTCCTCTATGCTCATCCGTTTGCGTATTGCACCTCCTGGCTTTTTTAATCTGCGGATATGCAGGTGACTCGCTCTGCTCATTATGCTGGCCCATGTCCGGTGTGGTAATGCCCGTTGTATTGCCTCTGGTGGTTCCGTCGGGTACATCTCACCGAGTATTATATCTTCCTCCTCCTCCCAGTACAAAGAGTCTGCATTCCGTCGCCAGATAATGCCC
>DATLSI010000247.1:0-2947 GCA_035534255.1 Ktedonobacteraceae bacterium
TCGCCATACGACCAGCGCCTTCTACGCCGCCGCCGATGATGTGCAATACCCGGAACTGGGAGCGGCGCACGCGGTATCCAAGCTCTATTATAGTTCATTCCCGCGCAGCGCCCTCAAGGCCATGGGCGAATGGATGCAAACACAAAACTATCAGGGATCGTTTAGCCGCCTTGATCCCGACAAACTCGGTATGCCAGACGAACTGATCAACGTGCGGCTCAATGTCGAGCCGTGGCTGGAAACCAAAGGGCGATCCTGGGCCATGCATCGCACCCAGATGGACCCGAACAACTTCATGGCAAAGATTCCGGAAGAGTTACAGCGTAAGTGGCGCGGCTTTGAAAGCTACCACCTGGCCGCCTCGCGCGTCGGCCCTGATATCGCGGGAGAAAACGACCTGTTCGCGCGCGTGCGCTGAGGATTTGCCTTCCTGCTTGCTCTTGTCAGAATATTCGTGATACAGTTTCATTGAAATCCTCAGGAGGTAAATTGGTCTCATGTCTTTGCCAGTGTGCTAAGTAACGTCAGTAAGAGCATGATTTCTGTAGCGGGCCGAGAATGTATTCTGTTCCTGGCTCTGGCTGGCTGTTACCTTTTCTTGATGCGGAAGCGTTTATCGTTGCGCTTCGCGTTGGGAATAGCACACATAAAGGATCGAAGATGAGTTCACTTTCCAAACAAGAGCAACTCTGTCAATTGCTAGATAAGCAGCAGGAGCGCATTCGCCAGACTTTTCCCGCCCAGAGGGGCAGTGCTGTCGTTGCTCTTACCAGCGCGAGAGATTGGCGCTACCTCAAATTGCAGGATATGTTGAATGCTGCTCCTCAGAGCGCTACCGCGCATAGCTCATACCTGTACCCTTCAGGTTGGCAGAAGGCACTACAGGTATGTTTTGGTAATGCCGCTGAGTCTCCATCTGCTTCTCCTCTTGTTCCTGATAGCACACTTGATGCCTGGGCCGATCAGGTACTGCTGGAGTGTGATCGCCTGGCAGAAGGTGAGCAAGTTCTCGTGCATTGTGAGACTGGCTTTATGAGAATGCAGCAGGGAGGACAGAAGGATTTTTCTGTCTGGATAGCTAGCAAGAAAATGCCGACCGAGTGGAGAGAGCGCGAAGATATTGAATGGTGGAGGAATGCACTTGCCAAAACCTACGAGCGCGAGCTACAGGAACTTGCTATGGAAAAAGCTCCTATCAAGCAACAGCTAGATGCATTTGCCAGTCGATGGCAAGCAGATATGACCGTCTATAGAACGATGCCAGAGATTGACGACTATTATAGGCGGTTGGGCATGTTGCGGGTAAAGATCATAGCCTGTCACTTTCTGTATCCAGCTCAAACGCTGATTGGTGGCTGCACGGTTGAACTGTATAGAAATGTCCTGGCTGTTCTCATTGGCCTGGCTCTGAAGCATCTCGACTTATGCAGAACATTTGTTATGCAGCGCCCTTCCTGTACCCTGAGAGCTTTGTTAGCTCCTCCCCATGCTGCTGCCGCACTGGCGGGGTTGCTGTCCGAAACGCTTGGAGTTGATAGTGCAACCATTCGTCGTGTTGTAGATGCGTATAGCCTTGATCATGAAAATGTCTCCTACCACTGTTCTGTAGCGGGTACGCCTGCACCTCCATTGCTTCGCCTTGATGAACAGCATCTAGTATGGTCGTTAACGGGGCTGCTGAGCGAACCTTTCCTTTTTCTCACACGGGAACTGAAGCGGCGGCACTCCTACGAGTACCATACGGCATCTCACCTGCACGAAGAGGTCTTTCGGCAGGACCTGTATCAACTTTTCTCGGACAAACGTTTCGTGAGAAGTGCTGACAGTGTAGAGCTAAGAGGTGTGCAGGGCGACCTGACGACGGATGTAGATGCCCTCATTTTTGATCGCAAGACAGGAGTGCTGGCCCTGTTTGAACTCAAGTCTCAGGACCTCTACGCCTATTCGCGCCAGGAGCGGATAAGGCAGCGAGACTACTTTTATAACGCGGGTAAACAGGTGTTGGCCTGCGTGCAATGGCTGAATCGCAATGGGGCCAACGCGTTGCTCGCGCGACTGGATCCAAAGCTAGTGAAGCGTTTGAAGGTGCAGAAAACGTACATTTTTGTGCTTGGACGCTATCTCGCCCATTTTTTTGATGGACCAGAGTTTGACCGGCGTGCTGCATGGGGAACGTGGCCCCAGGTGTTACAGTTGGTGAATGAAGCGCCCTTTGGTGCTGAAGATGCCAATCCAATTCAGTCGTTATACAACAAACTGATGAAGGATACTCCGCTGATTCCGTCCAGTCCAGTCCTTGATATGCAGGAGATACCGATAGGAGAGAGAAATATTTCCATCTATCCTGATTTTAAGACGTACAAAAATCGAGTGGGATAGATTGAAAGAGGAGCGTAAAAGTGTATGATTACTCCTGCCGTCTGCCCAACTTCGCCATGATCACCGTTTTCAAGAGGCTCACTTCTTCCACCTTGAGCAAGAGGACACCGCTCAGGTAGACGGCGATGGCAAGCGCGCCCACGATGACGACTGTCAGGAATAGCCCTGAAAAATGGCCCGTGGAGAAGAGCGCGACATGGCCCAACGCGACTTGCAGCCCCCAGGCGACGGCTACCATTGCCGCCGTGGCAACGCAGATTTTCAGCGTTGCCGGGAGCAGCTCGCGCAGATGTAGCGGCCCGATTGCCATACGCAACAAAACGAGAAGGATAATCGGGTGCAGCGAATTCTGCACTGTGTTGGCAAAGGCTAGCGCGGGCATCCCTATTGTGTTGCGGAATGGCAGAGCGACGGCCAAATAGCCGCTAAAGCTGACCACGCCGACCAGCACGGGAATGAGCGTATTTTTGCGCGCGTAAAAAGCCGAGAGCAAGAGCTGATCGATGGCAACGAATGGCAGTTGATAGGCATAATTGCGGAGCGCAATCGCCGTCAGCACTGCATTACT
>DATLSI010000248.1:0-13215 GCA_035534255.1 Ktedonobacteraceae bacterium
CCTCTCCTCCCCTCCCGGGCGGTGACAAGCCCACGCCCGTACCCTGCTACAGTGGGTGACTGGCCGAACCGGGTTGGGGCGTGGGCTTGTCACCGCCCTGGGGAGGCTGGCTCGCTCTGGTACTTCCTGGTAATCTGCTTGTTAAGGTGTATCATTCTATGCTATTGTTGCAATAACCTTGAGTCACAAGGTATGATTGAGGATCGCGAGCAAGCAAACAGTGTTACTGAATAGACATGTTCTCGTCGGTATATGTGGTGGAATCGCATCGTATAAAGCAATCGAGCTGGTCAGCCGCCTGCAACAAGTGGGCGCGCTGGTCGATGTGATTATGTCAGAACGGGCCGAAGAGTTCGTGCGTCCCTTGACTTTCTCCACCATGAGCCATCGCCCGGTGTACAGTGATTTGTGGGAACCTTCGGGACGCGCGGCAGAGACACATATTGCCCTGGGGGAAGCGGCGGAGGCGCTGGTCATTGTACCGGCAACAGCCAATACGCTCGCGAAGCTTGCGCATGGGATCGCTGATAATATGTTGACCGCTGTAGCTCTGGCGACGAAAGCGCCGCTTATCCTGGCTCCGGCGATGCATCATACTATGTATACGCATCCCGCGACCCAGGCGAACCTGGCGTTACTGCGAGAGCGCGGAGCATACATCATCGAACCGGAGGTGGGACGACTGGCATCCGGGGAAGTGGGCGTGGGCAGGCTTCCCGATTTTGGCGTACTGCTCGGAGCCATACAGGTGGTGTTGGGGCGCGCAGGGGACCTGGCGGGTCGCCGGGTCGTAGTGACTGCTGGCGGAACACAGGAACCAATCGACCCGGTGCGTTTTGTGGGCAATCGCTCGTCTGGCAAGATGGGATACGCCCTGGCAACGGAAGCACGCGATCGCGGCGCGGATGTCATTTTGATCTCTGGCCCTGTTGCGTTAGATGCGCCCTATGGGGTGGATGTGCGGAGAGTCGAGACCGCGCTGCAAATGCGCGACGCGGTACTTGACGCGTTGGAAGAGGCGGATGTGCTGGTGATGAGCGCGGCTGTGGCGGATTATCGCCCGGCTGTGGCAGCGGCGCGGAAGCTGAAAAAGGAGGGGAAGGGAGCGCAAGAAATGGATGCCGAGGGCGGGTTTCAATTGCGCCTGGTGCGCAACCCGGATATTCTGGGAGAACTCGCGCTTGCCTCCGAACAGCAGGAAGGCACAGAAAGTATTCCAGGCACACACGGGCAACAGCGACGATTAGTGCGTGTGGGCTTCGCCGCCGAAACCGGCGATTTGATAACCTACGCGCGCGGCAAACTGGCTGCCAAACGCCTGGACTTACTGGTGGCAAACGATGTGAGTCGCTCGGATAGCGGCTTCGGAGCGGAGACCAATAAGGTATATATCTTTCATGCCGATGGGTCTATGGAAGATTTGCCAGTGATGCCCAAAACAGGCGTTGCGGCTGCCATTTGGGATCGGATCGTACATCTCTTGAGTTGAGTACGTGAGCAATTGGGAGGATGTGGCGCTGTGTTGGGAGATTTTGTTTTAGAATTATTAGGTACACCCTATTCGCAGGAGGAATCCATGATGGATCGTGCTGCTAGCGCAGGTTTTGAAGGCATCGCACAGATGCTGCTCGAACAAAAAAAATTAATGGACGCTTTAGAGGCTGAGAACCGCGAACTTCGCCGTCAGATTGCTGATCTGCGGCGCGGCGTCGGTATGGCAGTTGTTATCGATGGCAAGACAATTCAGCTTGCGACCGATTCTGCTGGCAATTTACAGGCCAGCATGCAGTCACAGGCAACGCTGCAAAGTTTGCAGAATCTGCAAAGCTCGTCAAACAGTAACAGCTACCTCTCTCGCCAGACCGGCGGTCAGCAGGCTGTCGGAGGGGTAGGCGAGAAACAGAATGGCAATAACCGCAGTCCTCTGGCTGATAGCTTTGTGCTATAATCTCTAATTGAATTTATGTAAATGATGGGTACAGGGGTGTGATGTCTTTCTTGCTGTGGTGAGGTGCTGGCTTTTTTGAGACCAGGTTCTCGTTCTCAGTGAGGTCAGACGTTTCACATCTTTGTGCCTTTCTTTTATATTTTCTCGAAGGGTCTATATCCTTCACCCGGAAGGGCGGAGACCCCCCCGAATCCCCACTTGTCAATAAGCCAATATGTGATATCATCATGCTAAACGGCTACTGTTATGTTTATCACGCGCTGCTGGCTGTTTGCATCCAGTTCGATACGATATACTCGACAGACCCGAAAATAGTTTTGTGCCAGACTAAGGAGGTCAGTACATGATTTGTCCCCGTTGTCAAAGCCAGGTCGCTGAAGGTACTAAATTTTGTGGTGTTTGTGGCTCTCCCATGAATGTCGGAGGACAGCCAACGCCCCCGCCACCGCCGTCTCAACCCAGTCAGTACGGCGCGCCAGGCCAGCCGGGCCAGTACGGTACGCCAATGCCGGATAGCGGCTACGTTCCGCCCAACCAGTATGAAGAGTATTCTAACAACAGCGTCTTTGGCGCGCAGGTTCCCAAAGCTGAACTTCACAACCCTAAAAGCCCGTTAAAGGTGGCCGATATGGTCATATCGATTGACGGGCAACTTGTGCCGGTGGTCGATGTTATGCTGGGCAACCAGCTCACCATTTACTTTGAGCATCACATCCTGCTCTGGAAGCATCCCGGTGTGCAGATCGGATTCAAATCGCTCAAAGGCATGGCGAGACGCTTCTTCGCGGGCCTGCAAATCTTCATTACAGAGGCGCAGGGACCTGGCAACATCTCCTTCTCGCGCGACTCGGTAGGCCAGATTGTGGCGTTACGCCTGCAGCCGGGCCAGATGGTAGAAGTGCGCGAGCATCAATTCCTGGTTGCTACCAGCAACGTGGACTACGGTTTCACCTTCATGCAGGGCGCGGCCAATATCCTCTTCAGTCGCACAGGTCTCTTTATCGACCAGTTCACCTGTCGCGGTGGCGAAGGCATGGTCCTCTTGCACGGCTATGGCAACGTCTTCGAGAAGATGCTGGCTCCGGGCGAAATGCTGGACGTTGAGCCGGGCGCGTGGCTATGGAAGGACCCCTCGGTGCAAATGTCCGTGACAACTGTTGCCGGTTCGCAGCGCGGCGGCGGCATCTTTGGCGCGATTGGCGGCATGATGGCCGGCGCGTCGATTGTGCTCAACCGTTTCACCGGCCCCGGCCGGCTCGGTTTGCAGTCTATGACCTATCATCCACCAGCCGCTGAAGGCGCGCAGCAGGCGGGCGGCACCAGCAATATGGGTGGGACGCTGGGACAGTTGTTTAACAGCTAAGATTGTTTGCAATTAAGAAGACGATCAGGGCGACCCGCACGCGGGTCGCCCTGATCGTCTTCTTAATTGTTTTTCTCTTTATCCCGGTTGATACGTAGAATCTTCAGCATGTATTGTTCGGAGTTCAGGTAGAAGGGATTGCGCTTGATGTACTTTCCGACAACGGCGATGGGGTGCAGTTTGAGCATTTCGACGACCAGGTTGGGCAAAAGTTTACTATGATCGTAATGCATCAATGCAATAATTGGAGCATTCTGGAAAGTAAAGACCGCGTCTGAGGCTGCTTCGTACTTCAAAATCTGTTCGGGCGTGGCGATATCTTTGGTGAGCCAGGTCATATCGATGGAGATACGCACGGCCTGCCATCCTTCGCGGAGAGCCTGCGCGATAAAGGTTTGATGGGATGAGAGGAGAAAATAGGGATCGAAGCGTTTGCCGTTTGCTAAAAATGCCTCGCGTTCCTCGTATAACACCAGTTGCCCACCCGCAATGGCTTCATCAACGTCTATCTGCAATTTGGTGAGTTCATCGCGCAGTTCTTTTATCTGCGCGGGAGCGGCTGCGAACATGCATTTTTCTGACAGCGAAAGCCCCACGCGCATCAAACGAGCGGTCACGCCCGGAATCTCGATCACCTTACTATAGAGTTGACAAATGTGTGAGCCAGGTGGAATACGCTCAGACTTGCCTTCAACGCTCAGATCCATTAGGGTACCTCCACTGGTTATTGTTGACCACTCTGGGGGCCTCTCTGGGCCTTCCACGCTCGCCGGATGCGAGCAGATCGATTATTGACCAGGACGATTAACAAACCCAGTATTCCAAATATACACATGCCGGAGACAAATGCAAAACCAAATAGCATCAGTATCCTTTGCAACGATGATGCCATGAGAATCGCTAATACTACGATCAGCAACGACATAATGAGAGGGAGAAGAATTGCCCACGCCAGCAATACGCGCGCGCCCTGCCCGGGTGTAAGTGCCTCTTCCCCGCTATAGGGGAAAAGGAAACGCCGCATAAGTGGATAGCGCCGCGATTCTGGCATTGGGCTATGATTGCCTTTCCTGCTTCTGCTGGTGCTGTAACCAACGCTGCACTATTTCGTCTGCCTGGCTAAGGATGTTCGTCTCGTTCGGGTGGGTCAGACGGCGGCATGCTTCGGGTAGTGGGAACCACGCCACGCGATCATACTCGTGGTCGTGCAAGGCAATATCTCCCCCAACTGCCTCAAACAAGAAATGCCGCACCTGTTTGTAATACCTTACCTGGTCGCGAATGAATGAATAGGAGATCGAACCGATATAGGTAATTAACTGTACCACTAAGCCAGTTTCTTCTTGCACTTCTCGCACTGCTACCTGCTCAATAGTTTCCCCGGCACACGGCGTTCCCTTTGGCAACGTCCATATTCCCTGGTGACTACGTCCCACCAGTGCAACATCTACAGAGACTGGTTCAGAAGTAGTGCCTTGCTGCTGGTAATCAGCATGCGCGTTCGCCTGTGCTTGTAGCGGGGCGAGTCGGAAAACAACGCCGCCCGCTGAATATGCTCGAATCGTCTGATATCGCTCCATCACTTTCGAAGTGCCTTCCCACTACCCATTATGTATGTCGGAATGCTTGTATGCAGAAAGAATGTGGCGCGACGAATATCTCGTCGCGCATCATCGCTATTTTACCACTGTGCTACGAAGTATAGCCAATGTGTACTAGTGTGTCAAGAGAGCGAGCGGCGAATGGCTTCCAGGTTCTGCGCGGGCGTCTCCGGGGGGATAGAACAGCCTGGAGCCAGCAGGAAGTGCAGTCCGCCGGTCAGTTCCAGCGCCTTCTCGACCTCTTCTTGCACCTGGTCGGGTACTCCACTCTTGAGCGTTGTTTTCTCGCTGATACCGCCCATCACGGCTTTGCCTGAGCGCTTTTTCCCCTCGCCGAGATGGGGATTGCCCTCCAGGGTTGCAGCCCAGCTTATGGCATGTACCGGGTAGGATGACAGCAGGTCAAAGTAGATATGAGAGCCGCAGTTGTGCAGGATATTGAACTTGCTGCGGCTCTTGATGGCGTCGAGAAATTCCAGGTCGTATTGCTCGCCAAATTCACGGTACTGATCGGGCGTGAGCATCCCTTCTGAGGCCCAGCCGTTGGTCGCGTAGAAAATGCCGCTCGCGCCCTGTTCCAGGCAGGCGATGGCATAGCTGGTGAAGGTTTCGGTGATGACGCGCAGCGCGGCATGCATGGCGCTGCGATCCTCGCGGATGGTATGCAAGACGGCTTCTTTATTATTGCCAGCCAGGTATTGAGCAACCCCAAGCGGGCAGAAGATGGTTTGCACGAAATAGGCATCGTATCCTATGGAATGATTTATCATCTGCAAGGCGCGTAACTGCTCGCGCAGCGCGCCTTGATCTGCTTCGAGCGGGCGAATGCGCTTCCAATCTGACGCGCTCTTGATAGGCGTGTACTCGAATACCGGCCCTTTGTACTTTTCACCGGAAGGGCGCACCTTGATACCCCATCCCTCTGCGTGGTAACAGGCGCGCGGATTGACTTTCATATAATCCCAGTCGTAGCGCGTGAAGTTTTCCACCATCGCTTCGGCCAGCGTGTTTGCATCCCATTCGCGCGTAAAGTCGTGTCCCCACATGCTGGCGGGTACGCGGTCTACCGGGTTGCCACGCAGCGCGGCGTCAACGCGTTCTTTTTTATTCATACTCATCCCTCTCTTTTTCTAGCGTGTTTACGAGACTTTGAAATGTGATTGATAGTGCGCCAGGAGTATTGTTTCACACCTGCATTACACGTTGTAAGGCTCAATCCAATCACGGCTCCAGTTCTTTGAAACGATAGCCGATGCCACGTTCTGTCAAAATGTATTGCGGGTGAGCCGGATCTTTTTCGAGCTTTTGTCGTAGGTAGGTAATGTACAGGCGCAGGTAGTGCGCTTCATCGCGATATTCACTTCCCCACACCTTTGAAAGCAGCGTTTCATGCGTCAAGAGGCGGCCAGCGTTGCTGACGAGGTGGTAGAGTAGGCGATATTCTGTGGGTCGCAGGACAACTTTTTGCCCGCGCACAATCACTTCGCGTTTCGCGAAATCGATCTTGAGATCATCATCAACCACGATTTCCGTTTTGCGGGCGGGCGCGGCCATATACGAGCGGCGCAGCAAAGCGCGGATGCGCAGAAGCAACTCGCGCGGGCTGGCAGTCTTGGCCAGGTAATCATCCGCGCCGAGGTCAAGACCATGTATCTTGTCCTGGTCTGTCTGGCGCACCGTGAGCATGATTACGGGAATGGTCGAAACTTCGCGAATATAGCGCAGCGTCTCAAAGCCGTCCATTTCAGGCATCATCACATCCAACACGACTAGATCGGGCAAATGCTCGCGCAGTTGATCGAGCGCCTCGATGCCGTTACGGGCCTCAAGCACACGATAGCGTTCTAATTCCAGATTCATACGCACATAATCGCGGATGCGCGGTTCGTCATCCACAACCAGAATGGTCATATCACGCTGATCGAAAGGATCCTTCTCCATCAAAACACCACCATAGGTACATGCGCTTTCTCTTCACGAGGCAAGCTAAATGAAAACGTTGAGCCTTGATGCAGGACACTCTCAACCCAGATGTGTCTCCCCGTCCCCTGTGCCCCCCAATGTGCTTCAACAATGGCACGGCAGATATATAAACCCAGTCCGGCTCCCTGAGTTGAGCGCGTCGAGCTGTTGTCAACGCGGTGAAAACGATCAAAAATCTGCTCCTGGTCGCGCAGTGAAATGCCCATACCGATGTCGCTCACACTCACGATCACTTCCTCGCTGGTAGCGCGGCAGGAAACTGTGACTACGCGCTTTTTCGGCGAATATTTCATAGCGTTCTCCAACAGATTTTGCAGCACTTCTTCGATGCGATCGCGATCCGCCATGACCGTTGGCAGGTGCGCGGGCAAATCGAGCTTTACCGTCGCGCCCTGGCTTTTCACACGCAGCCGCAGCGCCACTTTTTGTACCAGGCTGGACAAATCGAGCGGCGCGATATCCATTTGCAAGCCGCCGGCCTGAATACGCGAGGCGTAGAGTAGATTGCCCACCAGTTTATTCAGGCTATCCGCCTCTTCCTCGATGGCTAGCAGGCGCGAACGCAGCGTTTCTTGCTCAAGCACGGCATCAGGACGCGCCAGGGTTGAGGCATAGCCTTTGATGATGGCAATGGGCGTTTGCAACTCGTGCGAGATTACCGAGATAAAGGTTGATCGCTGCTCTTCCTGCTCGCGCTGGCGTGAAATATCGCGTACAGTAAGGATACCACCAATTGGCTCACCTCTGCTTGAACGCACGCAGGAAGCTGTGACAAAGACATCAAAACGCTGCCCGTCACGCGTCGTCATGACCATTTCGCGCTGCACGTGGCTCTGAGCCGCGAATGCCCGCGCGAAAAGCGAGTCGCGCTCGCCTGCTTGATTGCCCTGGCGGTCCTGTGGGCGCACTACCTGATAGTAGTACTGGCCCAGCACTTCACTTTCATGCCAGCCCGTCAAACGCTCCATTGCCGGGTTAAAATCGACAATGTGCAGCTGCGCATCAACGGTCAGAATGCCTTCCGCGCTCTGCTGGAAGATGTCGGTCAGGCGGTTCTGCTCTTTCAGCAACACCTGTGTCTTCAAGGCAGAGCGGATACCGGTGGCCAGGTGCGCGATAAACAGCGGCAGCGCGTCTCCGTCCCCCATGGTTCGTTCGAAGCAGGAATGCGCGCCTGCTTGACGCACATAATGCAGCGTACCCAGTATGCCTGCATGATCGTACACCTTCATGGAGCATCGTTCAAGTCCTACCAGTGGCTGCTCTTCAACATGCACATCGAGCATACCCAGTTGCGAAACCAGCTCGTCTGGTATGGCATCAACTAGCAGCGAATGCTCCATATCCGGCTGTTCGCGTTCCCGCACAAACTTTAAAAGGCGTGTGCGGCCAGCATCGCTCAAGCGATACACGATATATTCGGCGCTGCTCAAGGGGTCGAAGGCTTCGTTGGAAACGACAAAAACGCCTGCCTCACCACATAATAAGCGAATCGCGCTGCCCACGAGAATGACGACTTGATCGTGCAAATCCTCGGGCTGTTGTACCTGGGATAAAGACATCTGAGGCTCCAACCCACTATAGCCACTTGTCAGTATTTTGCAACCATGCTATTGTAGCACAACATAGAGCAGAGTTGTAGCACCCTAAAAGGCGGCTTGTCCATGCATTTCGATATTTTCACGCTTTTCCCCGCTATGTTCCAGGGGCCGTTCTCGGAGAGCATCCTCAAACGTGCCCGTGAACGAGGTTTGCTGAGCATCGCGCTGCACAATATGCGCGATGCCACCACCGATAAGCACCACGTTGTCGATGACTATCCCTATGGCGGCGGCGCGGGCATGGTTATGAAGCCTGGACCCATTTTTGCATCTGTCGAAGCTGTCTACCAGTCAGGGCCGGTCATTCTCTTGACGCCTCAGGGCCGCCTCTTCAACCAGCAGGTTGCGCGCGAGTTATCCCAGATGGAGCGTATTACACTCATTTGCGGCCATTACGAGGGCGTCGATGAGCGCGTGCGCCAGCATCTTGTTACCGATGAGCTCTCCACCGGCGATTACGTGCTGACGGGCGGCGAACTGGCCGCCATGATCGTGGTAGATGCCACCAGCCGCCTCATACCCGGCGTGCTGGGCGGCGAAGAGTCTACCCTTGAAGAGTCGCACAGCGGTGGTATGCTGGAATACCCCCACTACACACGCCCCCCCGATTTTCGCGGCTGGCGCGTCCCCGACGTTCTTCTGTCGGGCAATCACGCGGAGATCGCGAAGTGGCGGCGCAAAGAATCGATCAGGAGAACGAGAGAGAGACGCCCCGATCTATTTGCAAAGCTGGATTTGAGCAGCAAACAGGATGCGAAGCTGCTAAGGGAATTGGACCTGGAAGAGCCAGGCTAAAAACAAAAACTTACCAGATTGATGCAAAGAACTGCATCGTCATCCCCCTGATTTTTCGTCTTCGTGTCCAGCGCCTGGCTGATTCCCCCTGCTCGCCTGTTTCTTCAAGAAATCTTCGCGGGCTTTTTCTTCGGCGATGATGTCGGCGGCTTCATCGGCCATTGTGCGGCCCTCGCCTCCGCCTGCATGTTTATCGCGTTTGTCGAAGACTTCGCGGGCGCGACCGCCGGATTCGATGCGCCCGATGACGCCGCGCTCTTCCAGCAGGTCGATCAGGCGGGCGGCGCGTGAATAGCCGATACGCAGGCGGCGTTGTAAAAGCGAGATGGAAGCGCGTTCGTACTCCTGCACAACCTGCTCGGCCTGCTCGAAAAGTTCATCGTCGAGTTCATATTCGTCGGAGACGTGTTCGCTGACTTCCCAGCCAGGCTCAACCGCCAGCGGGACGGCTACGCCAGCGCCATGGGCAGCAGTGCCTCCCTGCGCTGCTGCGATGGCGGCTGCATGCTCTGCTGCCTGCTGTTTCCAGAAAGCGACGAGGCGTTCAGCCTCATCGTCGGCGACAAACGCGCCCTGGATGCGTTCGGGCTTGCCGGCGTCCGCGGGGAGATACAGCATGTCGCCGCGCCCAAGCAGGCGTTCCGCGCCGCCCATATCGATGATAGTACGCGAGTCAACCGCCGAACTGACCATGAAGGAGATGCG
This sequence comes from Ktedonobacteraceae bacterium, assembly GCA_035534255.1. GTDB lineage: Bacteria > Chloroflexota > Ktedonobacteria > Ktedonobacterales > Ktedonobacteraceae > CF-113. Next base: position 9,997 of record DATLSI010000248.1, read on the forward strand.
CGTGGGGATATTGGCCTTGATTAAGCCGGTGATGACATCAACCGAGGGACGTTGCGTGGCGATAATCAGGTGAATGCCGGTGGCGCGCGCCAACTGCGCGAGGCGGCAGATCAGTCCCTCGACCTCTTCAGGGGCAGCCATCATCAGGTCGGCCAGTTCGTCGATGATGATCACAATAGCGGGCAGGTTCTTCAGGGTGTTGTCGCCACGTGCCTGGCGTTCGGCGCGCATCTTGCGATAGCCGTCGAGGTTGCGCACGTTCAACTGGGAGAAGAGGCGGTAGCGTTTCTCCATTTCGGCGATGGCGATCTTGAGTAAGCCTACCACCTGGTCAACTTCGGTCACGACGGGCGCGAGCAGGTGTGGGATACCGTTGTACATGTTCAATTCGACCATCTTGGGGTCTACCATCAACATACGCACGTCATCGGGCGTAGCCTGGGTAAGAAAGCTGCCAATGATGGCGTTGAGACAGACCGATTTGCCCGCGCCGGTGGCTCCCGCGATCAACAGATGCGGCATGCGCGCCAGATCACCCACGCGCACAGCACCGGCCACGTCTTTGCCCAACACCACGGCTAATTTCGATTTGGCCTTTGCGCTGGCGTACTCCTTGCTCTCCAGAATTTCGCGCAGGGTGACAAGGCGGCTATTTTTATTGGGAATCTCCACGCCGACGTAGGGGCGACCCGGCACAGGCGCTTCCATGCGGATAGACTTGGCTTCCAGCACAAGCGCGAGGTCATTTTGCAGCGCCATGATGCGGCTCACACGCGTGCGCTGCTCGTAGACGATGTTTCCAGCGCCGTCTTTGAGCGGTACAAGGCGGCCTTTTTCGTCCTGTTTCAGAGTAGGCTTGCCGGTGGGACGTATGCCAAAGCGAATAACGGTTGGCCCGATGCTGATATCTTCTGCCCTGACCTCGGCCTCTACGCGGAAGCTGCGCAGCGTATCCTGGATAACCTTTGCCAGCGAAGACGTGTCATCGCCCAGCAAGTGTATTTTTACTTCTTCGGGATTATTCAGCAGAGTCGTATCCGTGAGCTTCCAGGGTGATTCGACCGCAACTTTGGCGGCGCGTGTCACGATCAAAGGCTGTTTTGCCAGCAGGGGATTCGGCGCGAGCGGCTCCATCTCGTGATGTAGCGGGCCATTGACAGACCGGCGCGAAGCAGCCTCGTCAAATGGCAGGGCTTGTTGTTGCGCTCCTTTGACGGCGGCCAGGTGCTCATCGCGATCCAATGGCTGCGCCGCGCGATTCCCACGCGGCACATTGCCCACTTGCTGCTTATGGAGATTGATGTCGTTGAGCGGGTCATCATCAAAATCCGCGTCAAAGTCAATCGCCACGTTGTCATCATCCCCCCTGCCGTCGTCTTCAAGCGCATCGGGGTTAGCAGGTGGCGCTTGAGCAGGGCTTTTCGCGAAGCGACTGAACTGCGGGCGCTGGCCAAGATAGGGAGATGGACCTGTTGCGTCACCGGGCGTTGCTGCTCGTTTGGGGTCAGACAGCGACCTTTTGACGAAGCCTGCCACAGACCTGACATGACCGTGTCGAATACGAAACGTGAAGATGGCCGCGAGTATCAACAGCCCGATAACCAGGACGTGTGGCGTTGGTGAAGGCCAACCAATCAGCGGTCGCGCTAACCACGCGCCAAAAATGCCGCTCGCACTCGAATTCGCAGCGAACAGGTGAGTCTCGGCCAGCAACAACAGTAACATCACCAGCAGCCCGATGACCAGCGACCAGCGAATAAAGGGTATCTTACGCATACCCTCAACCAGGTGGGCGAAAGCGAAGAAGATCAGTCCCACAGCCAGGGGATATGCGCCCCATCCAAAGAAAAAGATGAAAAAGCCACCTGTTTTTCCCAGGATTGGAGCGCTATGCCAGACGCTCAGACCGCCAAAAAGGAGTATCGCCAGGAACAGGAGCAGGATGCTGAAGAAACGCTGTTTGTGGTGTGGTGCAAGTGATTGCCACTTGCCGTGCATTTTTGCGATGACGCGCGAATCGGCGGGTTGAGGAGCAGGAGCAGCAGGAGTGGGGGCAGGACGATTGGAAGACGAGCCTTTTTTCGCGGGCTGTTTGCCATTGCTGGATTTTGATCGCCCGGCAGATGACTGCGCCTTGTTGGAGCGTTGTTTTGTGGTGGTCGAGTTGGAGCGCTGTTCGACCCGCATAGATTCTGAGCCGATGCTGCCGGCGGCTTTACTCACGCGAGAAGTTTTTCCTGAATCAACGCTTGGTCCAACACGTCTATTTTGCTCTTTTCGCCGTCCATTGGCCGCCATCCTGGTTCCCTCCTTCCTGCTAGCAAGAGACACGAAGACTCTTGTATGATAGCGCATTTGTTCCAGAGAAGCAAGTGGCATTTGTGTCATTGTGTCGAATGTTTCAGATGTGTCTGTTGTTGCAGATGTATCAGTTGTATCAGTTGTTGCAATGCAATTTAGATCTACGCGGGGGAGATTTATAAAGCGCGTCACCATGTTTGAGGTGGCAATGCCAGAACGAAATATGAGCAAGCAGGCTCTGATTAGATTGTACTTATTTACATCGATGGTGTCGAGCGAGATTTCAGTGTGTCCGATTTGTTGCCATATGCTTTTGGGCTATGATAATGTAGCTTTCTCATTAAATATACAGAATTGCTTTTCCTACTTTTCAGGCATTTTTGATTGTATTAGTACTATAACGCTTGACAAACATCAATTTCTTGTGTATTCTCATTTTCAAGCTACATTTAATTGTCACCTGGGGGAAACGGGGACAAAAATAATCGGCTCACTACTGTTATAGTACTTTTCCCATTTTTTCATGAAACATGGGTTATTGTGTGATGCCTTCTATCATCGTGCTTATTTTCGCTGGTGCCCGTCAATCCCCCTCCTTTGTTTGTTGCATATTGCTGATTACAAAGACACGGAGGTACATATGTTCCGGCCTCGTTTTGATTCGCATTCAAGTAATACTTTACCCCCTATTCTCCCGCCCCCTCGAAAAAGGCAATTGCTGACTCGCCGCCGTCTCTTCGTTCTTGCTGGAACTACCTGAACTTCTCCCAGGACCAAAATACGGGCGTGGGCGAGAAGATCAGCTACGCCACCGCCTATAACAACACGCACGGCACTCCCAATACTGGCGGCGATAGCCGCTTCGATCCCCTCTATTGCAGCACGCACAGCGACTGTACCGGCAACTATGCCCACCCC
>DATLSI010000249.1:0-4050 GCA_035534255.1 Ktedonobacteraceae bacterium
AAGAAATGATCCATTACCCACAAACTATAAAAACCCGCCCGTTCGGCGCGTTCAGCTACCAATCCAAAAGTATCGCCCAGTTGCTCCTGCCCGTTGGGCCAGGTGAAGCTGGGAACCTGTAATCCAAGTCGCATACGGTTATATTCTCCGTTCTGGTTTTTGGTTGTGGAACCCGGTGCTTACTTATACGCAGATACTATACAACGGGAACAGCAAAGGGGCAAGGGAAAAAACCGTATTGAAAGCTCCTCAACCCACGTAAGAAATGTCGTAGAATAAGAGACAGTATTCGAGACCAGAGCAGATAGAAGGATTGGGAACACATCGAATGTACCGTCGTAAGCTTGACCCTAAAGTGAGTGTGAGTATCGTCTTCGTCGCCGCCATGTTCATGAGTATCATGGATTCGACTATTGTGAATGTAGCCCTGCCTTCGCTGGGACGCCAGTTAGGCGTGTCCAATACCTCCATCGACGCGGTGGTGGTGGCGTACCTGGTCAGCCTCGCCGTGGTTATGCCGGCGTCCGGGTGGTTGGGAGACCGCTGGGGCACCAGGCGCGTTTTCTTGCTCGCGCTGGCCCTCTTCAGCGTGGCATCGGCCCTGTGCGGCGTGGCCGGGAACTTTCCCATGCTGGTCGTGTTCCGTGTCTTGCAGGGAGCCGCCGGTGGCGCGCTCACTCCGGTGGGTACCGCCATTCTCTACCGCACATTTCCCCCTTCGCAGCGCGTGCAGGTCTCGCGTGTCCTCATCATCCCGACTGTCCTCGCGCCCGCGCTCGGACCGGTGCTCGGCGGTTTTCTGGTGGACTCGTTGTCATGGCGCTGGGTCTTCTACGTCAACGTGCCCATTGGCATTGCCGCGTGCCTGTTTGGTCTCATCTTCCTGTCCGAACATCGCGAATCAACCGCCGGCAGATTCGACTTTGTGGGTTTCTTGCTGGCTGGCATCGGCCTGGCGCTCGCCATGTACGCGCTGAGCGAGGGGCCATCCTACGGCTGGGCCTCGGCTCGCATTCTCGTCAGCGCGATCGTGGGCCTGCTCGTGCTCAGCGCGTTCGTCTTCATCGAACTGCGCACACCCGAACCGATGATCGACCTGCGCCTGTTCGCCAACCGCCTGTTCCGCGCCACCAACCTGGTTTCCCTGTTTGCCAGCGCCGGCTTCCTCGGCGCGCTCTTCGTCAGCCCGCTCTTTCTACAGGAGGCGCGCGGCGTCTCGGCGCTCACCTCAGGATTGACGACCTTTCCCGAAGCGATAGGGGTGGTGTTATCCACCCAGATTGTCGCCAGGCTCTATCCCAGAATTGGGCCACGCCGCCTCATGGCAGCCGGACTCACCGGTGTAGCAATCACGATGGCTCTGCTGTGCTTGGTGGGGCTGGATACCAACCTGTGGCTCATGCGAACGCTGATGTTTTTGATTGGAGCCGGGATGGCATATGCTTTCTTACCGCTACAGGCAGCCGCTTTTGCGACCATCTCGCATGGCGACACAGGGCGAGCGTCAGCGCTCTATAGCGCGCAGAGACAACTGGGGGCCGCGCTGGGCGTCGCCGTGCTCGGCAGTGTTCTTAGCATCGTAGGCCCTGTGCGCCTGAGCGCGACTGGAACCGTCGTGCCAAACCTGACGGCCTATCACGCCGCTTTCCTTGCTGCTGCTGTTCTCGCATTAATCGCTGCAAGTATCGCGCTGGCCGTTTCTGATCGCGATGCAGCCCCTACCATGCAGCGACGGACCAGACCCGCGGAGAACGAGGATATGCCAGAGCCAGTAGCGGGTGCGGAAGCGCATTTACAGCATTGAACGGGCGCGGAATAAAGCTCTACAACAAAAATGCTACGGTCCTCCGTCCTTCCGGGTGATTTGTAGGGACGCGATTGATCGCGTCCGCATGGGCGAGTGTCGGCATAGGCGGACGCGATAAATATGCGTCCTTTTTCACCCGGAGGAATGCAGACCCATACTGTGTGCCACTTGACGCCGCCTTGCTCATCCCATAGAATGAAGGCAATGGATTATTGCCACACAACAGAGAAGCTATATCTCATCCATCGTGCAGTGTAGCCAGGAGGTGAGGAGGGTCAATGACAACAGCACATAGCGGGGATGAGTGGTTGAGCTTGAGCGAGGCAGCCGATATGCTGGGTATTCATCCCGCGACAGTACGCCTGTGGGCGGATCGCAACGAAATCCCCTCGCGTCGCACCAATGGAGGCCATCGCCGTTTTCGCCGCGCGGATATTGAGGCACGTTTGCGCCATGAAGGTGAACATAAGCCACGCCCCGCCGCGCAATTGCTGGTGCAAAGCGTGCTCGGACGCGTGCGCTTCGCTTTTACCGATGGCACGCTCGATACCTTCTCCTGGTATGCCCACTTTAATGATGCGGCTCGTGAAGGATATCGCAGCCTGGGACGCCGCGTACTGGAATTGCTGCTGCGCGCCCTGACCGGTACGACTTCTGATGGAGAGCTGCGCTCCGAGGCGGTGCAACTGGGCCACGAATACGGCTCGATCACGCGCGAATCGCATGTCCCCGTCGCCGATGCCGTGCGCGCCTTCCTCTACTTCCGCAGCCTGATCGACGAAAGCGTCCTGCAACTGGCCGAAGTGCAGGGCCTACGCGACCACCTTGATATTCCCTGGGCCGAAAGCCTCTACCAGATACAGACTCTCACCAATGAAATTTTGCCCGCGCTGATCGAGGCGGCGCTGGTAAATGGGAAGTGATAAAGGGATGCGAGCGCCGGGTTGGGGGTAATGAAAAGAGTGTGTTATGCTCCTAACATGGAAAATACTTGTTGCATAAACTGACCAGATATTGTCGAATCGCTGAGCATTTCTGTGAGATTGAAGTAGAAAGAGATAGTTGGGTCTTGCTGGATGCGAGTGCGCACTTCTTGCGTAATGCAACTTGCCACAAGAATGGTATTTACTGTTGGATTGATGCGTCGACTTTCGTCAAAAGACTTTTTTGCGGCCCCGTATCGCTCAAGAGCACCGGCAGGATCAGCCCCGCCCTTGACTTCAATGACCCCTACAGTTGTTCCCTGCTTATCCAGAAGAGAAATATCCGGTTCACTGGAAAATAACATGGACGTTTGATTTGTTAAAAGGATACCTCGATATCGTTCGATATGGCCCAGTTGCTCTTCTAACTCAGTAGGATTATAGATTACTGCTGAAGTGCCGGTAATGGGGATAAGCGCCGAGAGAAGATTACGTTCTTTTGCTTCATTTACCAGCAAACGCTGGACTATTTTTTCAGCTTCTTCTCCGATTTTATTGCGCCAGGAGCCATCTATTTGAGCTCCTGTCGATGTTAGCAGTAAACCCTGCAACTCGTCTTTGGAAAGGCTTTGTATAGAGCTATCAATTATCAGCGAGATGTGTGTATTGAACAGGCGAGACAGGGTAAGCCCTTGAACTTCTGTCATCAAATAACGGTTTTCTTTATCTTCTTCATATTTTTTTATATCGATGTTTGTCAGATATCTGACTGCTTTCTGGGAAAGCGCAGCGATATTGCGATAGTATGCTAATAGCGCAGGATACTCACGCAGTAATTTCGGATGACAGAATACCTGAATAAGATGGAGATGCTGATGTCCTTTGATATATGCAAAAGCGTCCTCTCCGATATCCCAATTTTCACGCTCATCCCAATTGTAGAGATTTTCGATAGGAAGTAGTTCAGTGATCATTTGTGAGAACGCCAGGGTATTGTATTCTTTTAGCTTGCGGTAAAAGAACGCTGAACGTAACCGGTAATTTAGGCGGTTGGCCTCACGTAAAAGCGTGGATTCATCTGTTGTCATATCAGTGGTTTCTCCCACACGTAGACGCATTTGCGTAATTCCGCGCGTCCGTGATTACCCATTTGTTGGCTGCTGTTTCCCTTGCCACGGCCCAGAGTCCAGATATGCCTGGTCTTCAGACCAAATGATTCTGCCATATCAGATAAAATGAGATCTACCGGGACCTCTTCTCCGGCGTAACGAACATTGTCGTTTACCATAGCTATGATGCCTCCTGGCTTTAGGATACGAG
>DATLSI010000250.1:0-7078 GCA_035534255.1 Ktedonobacteraceae bacterium
CAGCGCTGAAGCTGGACGGGAACTATAAGCTGGTCGAACACTCTAGCGGCAAGCAGCGTGAAGTGTTGTATACGACTATCCAGAACTTCAAGGGGCTTGAGCGCCGCGTGGTCATTATCGTCGAACTGGATGAAGAATTGCTTGCCGCAGAGGCAACACGCGACGCACTCTGTTATGTGGCCTTTTCGCGCCCGCGCAACTATCTTATTCTCCTCGGCAAGCAGAGCGTTATCAAGAGCCTGCTACCGTCCGGGCAATGAAAGGGACAATGACCGTGCGGATTTTTCAAGACATTTCCCCGAGCGACGGAGAACAGGCGATTCGACAAAGCATTCCTGCGATACTGGACAGGGCACAAGAATTGAGACTTTACTCCAGGAAATGGTCTCTCGTGGAGCTACAACTCGATGCTGATGATTTTGCCTGGCTGTGTGATTGGGCCAGTAACCTCAGCGGGAGAACTATTCACCAATGGTTAGAAGATAATCCCTGGTATACGTTCCGCGTAGGAAGTCGCGAGTGTACCTGCTCGACCGCGCTGGGAATACTCTTGTTGCTCTTTACGACCGAAACAGCGCGTCGCAAGGCCACTGATGGCTTTCTCTGGTCGATATTCCAGCATGACTGTTTTCCTCCCAGCACGACACGTACTCTCTATACCGGGGGCCAGCCCACCCGCGCGCACAAAGATGCGCTTGAAGCGGGGGCGCGCTGGCTCAACTTGCGTCATGTTTTTGGCATTGAAGGGCTGCAAAACTGGTTCGATACCGTTTACTTGCAGTTCGGTTTCACGTACAAGGGTTTTCAACGCAGGCTGCCGGAATGGCTGGTTGGGCAAGGAGGAACGCAGGCGATCCAACACTTACTGGATGGGTCGATGAAAAGTGACACGTTTCGCGCTTTGTGGGACGACCTGCGTAACTTCCGACGCAAAAACATCAAAGCTGACCTGATGAGAGCGCGACTTGCCAATAATCCCTGGATATTACCAGAGTGGATCGAGGAACTGCTCATCCAGGCCACGGCAAAAATAGAGCTAGGAGAGGGTTCAGAAGCGGCCAGCACACAGGCAAACGATGATATTGATCCGTTTATTTCTGAGCCAATCCTGCGTTGGGATCCGCCAAAAGCTCCTGAGTTCGTCTGTTATGTGTCAAATATCGCGCAATTCGAGCTATCAGATCCCCTCTATTATGTAATGATCAATGGACGCGCTTACACCCAGCTCCAGAGAAGTCCCGACGGGGTCTATGTCTTTCATCCATCAGAGGAGATTGTGTTGCCGACAACGCTGCCGCTTCTCGTTGCCACGCTTATTTCTTCCGCCGGGCAGGTTATCGCCAGCAATACCTTGACGCTGTGGGACACCAATGACGAGGTTACTGCGTTTCGCGCCTCATCGCGGAAGCGTATCGATGTGTGGAAGGATATGATGCGCCCAGAGGCCGCCTACTCCCTGATCACATCTCCCGATACCACTCTGGTTCCTGAGCCGCAATACTGGTACAAACTCGATGCGCCGGGAACAACCCTTTCGTTCGTCAACGCGGGCTGGCCTGCTTCCCTAAGCTTGCAGTTAGACGGGCAGCTTCTCTGGCAGCCCAATATGAAAGACCTCACCAAAAGCGAGGAACCACGTTGGGCGCGATCAATAGACATCGCGCTGTACGATACCTCGCAACAGATCGTCTTTGGTGATGTCGTTCGGGCTATCATCTATTATCCAGAGGACCTATTCATCTCGTTTATTCGCCTGAACTCCAAACCCATTGATTTTATGGAGGGCGATAAAGGGTCAGTGATCACAGAGCCTGTTGTCGTCAGTCCCGATATGTTGTTTCATGGAACGCATCTTGCCGAACTCAGCTTTACTATCGGCGTGAGAAAGGAAGCTTCCTCTGCACGCATTACGCGCGCCGTAAATGTTGAAGTTATTGGAGCAGCGATGCTTTCCATGCAGGGCTGGACAGCGCTCAAACCTGATACAACAATGACAGTAGAGCAGGCAAAAACGTTCCCAGTTCAGATATTTAGACCGCACATTAAACAGTGGGCGTTGTTGGAAGGCGATTCCTGGGTAGGTCGCCCGCGTCCTACTCCACATCCCATTGGTTCACTGGCCGGACTGGGAGCGCCTGTAAAACTTCGACTTGGTCCCTACAACGCCATCGAACCAGATGCTCCTCTGATTCGCGAGGTAATGAATAGAGGTATCATTGACAGCGTCAGGGAGAATCATGAGCGAGAAGACTGCTCGTATACCATCCAGCTTATCTATCCGATAGAATTGGACGAACACCACGAAGTCATTATTTGGGACGAGGACGGCTTGCTGCATATTGGCAACCCGGACTATTTGCTGGTTCAGGTACGCGGAACTCCCGCCTGGGTACTGGAACTGCCCGGATCTGCCGTGCGACCTCTTGTGATCGCCATCGCTTACGATGGAGTACGACTCGGCGCATGGTGGGAAGATAACTGGAGCAATATGCTGCAACATCAGCAGACACAAGATATACAAACCGTGGCAACCATGCTGCGCTGGTTTCAGTTACCGATCTTGAGCGATCGTGACCTGCCGCAGGTACAACAATTGGTTCATCAGGCAGGCAGCCGTATCCTCCCTTTATGGCTATCCGATGCTTTATCACATCCTCACCTGCGCTGGGTGAGTGAGGATGAGCGCTGGCTCTCTGCTGTTCGTATAGTGTTCAAGAACTGGTGGCCCAGCGATATGGCCGCGCAGCGGCTGGTGACGCAACTGGGAGGGACAAGTGAGCATTTAGAGGAACCGTTGACTCGCACTGCCTGGCGACTGTTGCGCGTAGACCCACTTCTTATGGGTAGGATGCTCCAGAAGTTTGTACGAGATGTATACCTGCCTCAATCTGGTGTGAAAGCTACACAGTCGCTCTTTCGTACACTTGTGGCTACGCTCGCCGAAGCCGCCAGTGACCAGGAGGTGCAGCAACAAAAGAATGCTTTGCTAGAAACTACTTCTGATACCATGGGTTCTATTGATACCAACTTCATTCGCAGAGGGCTGTTGGACCCTGCGTTGCGCCTGTTCCAAAGAAAAGCCACCACATCAATTGAGGAGAACAATATTGCTTTAGCTCTCAGCATTGAGCCATTCCGGCGATTGCTGGGAATCAGAATTCTCGAATTTATTGCACAGTCTGTTGTCACGAGGAGGTAAGCGGTCATGTCAATATCCCAGCTCGATGCTATCGCGTTATCAAAGGCGGTCAAGCAGCGCCTCGTCGATTTTGCGCTCGACGCTCATTTCGTGCGTGATCCGCAATTGACGGAAGCCTGCCGTACTTTGTGGGAAGGTCAGGCTGAAACGGGAGGGCTGGTCAGCGATCTGTGGGTAGAGGGCGCGTTTCCGGCAAAAGCCTCCTCTGACTCGCTGGCAACACTGGTGGCGCAAGGCAAGTTTCATGCCGGGCTCTGCCGCCATCTCGATAAACCCGCTGTTATCCCGCGACACCGCCCGCTTTATCTCCACCAGCGCGACGCAATTATCGAAGCGCAGATCGCTCGTCCTCAAGGAGCCAAACCGGCCATTGTCGTGACCGCCGGAACGGGCGCGGGCAAAACGGAGAGTTTTCTGTTACCTATCCTGAACGATCTCTATACGCATCCTGAATCCGACGATCCAGGCGTCAAATGCATTATTCTGTATCCTATGAATGCGCTCGTGAATGACCAGGTGGAACGCCTCTATACCTGGTTGCAGGGCCAGCAGACAGTCACCGTGTTTCATTTTACCAGCGAAACGCCGGAAGATAGCGGCCTCGCCAATAAGGAAGGCATTACCCAGTGGGATGCTTGCCGCATGCGCACACGGCGCGAAGCGCGCGGACTGGAAACGCACAACGGCAAGGCGATTGATCCCACAACAGGGCCGCGCGGTCCTGTTCCTGATATCGTGATTACTAACTATTCTATGCTGGAATACATGCTCAGCCGTCCGCAAGATGCCGTCTTTTTCGGCAAGTCGCTGCGCGCAATTGTGCTGGATGAAGCGCATCTCTACACGGGAACGTTGGCCGCCGAGATTACACTCTTGCTGCGCCGGTTACTTGATCGCTGCGAGCGCACGCCGGAGGATATTTTGCAGATCGCGACTTCAGCCACGATTGGAAGGGATACGCCGGGCGAGTTGGAAACCTTCGCCTCCCAGCTTTTCACCAAAGAACTGGCGCTCGTGCGCGTTATTCGTGGAGAAGCGGAGCGCATCTCGCTCCCACCGGAACGTCCTCCGCGGAGCGTACCATCAGCCGTCGCAATGGTCGATCGTTCCTGGCTCACTGGCCCTACCATCGAACTCGATCCTCAAAGCAGGCCCACATTCAAAGAAGATGCGCAGATGTGCCGTGAGCTTGCCAGCAGCCTGACCTTGCTCGTCGATCAGCAGGCAGTCGAGGATGCTCTCAAGCACAGCGAGAACAAGCCGGCTCTGCTCCTGTATCATGCTTTTGGGAGTTCGCCGCTGCTCCACCGTCTCGAAACTATTCTCTGGGAGCGCAAGCGCCTGTCGCTTCGCGATGTCACGCAACTGCTGTGGAACGCCGCCGATGAGGATGCGACGCAAGCGACCATGCTGCTATTGCAGATGGGAGCGTCAGCGCGATATGGCATCAACGATTATCCCCTGCTCCCCAACCGCATTCACTTGCTGACGCGCTCAACTGACGGCCTGGGAGTATGCCTGAATAGCGAATGCAGCGGACCTGACAGCCTGAAACTATCCGAACTTGGCTGTATTGCCGAGGGCTTGCACGACCGCTGCGCATATTGCCAGAGCGCCATGTTGTCGTTATACCGCTGCGCCAACTGTGGCAAATGGGTGATCGCGGGCGTCGATGATACAGTGGACAACTGCCTCAAACCTGTCCCCTCGCTGTTCCCATCAAAAACCGTTATCTTGATGGCGCTTGAGCAGCATCCAGATTCTACGCCAATAGATATCGATACCCTCACGGGTCGCTATGATCGGAGCCATATGGGCAACCGACGACTCTTCTACATAATCAAAACATGTCCCTGGTGCAGCGATGATGACAGTGAGGATTGGAAGCCGTTTGCGCAGCCTTCTACACTCGCGCTTTCCATCCTCGCCGAAAGCGTGCTGGCAGAGCTTCCTGTTCATCCAGCGCCATACAAACGCTGGCTTCCCGCGGAAGGGCGGCGGATGCTCGTTTTCAGCGATAGTCGGCAAGGCGCTGCACGGCTGGGGCCACGCCTGACACGACAGCACGAAATCCAACTGGTGCGCGCTGCGATGGCGCAGTGCCTGAAAGGGTCTCCTGTAGTTGATGATTCGGTGATCGCGGATGTCGAGGAAGATATCGCTCAAACAAGACAGAGATTGACACAGCAAGAGCTTTCACCCGCCCAACGCTTGCGCTTAGAAACACAACTTGAACAAATGATCAAGCAAGAAACAGAGTTTAAAGTTGGAGGCTCTTTAGACACCTGGATCAAAGCTTTGACAAAGGTTTTAGTGATTGAACAACTCATCGATATGGAGACCTCCGAGCAGGATGTTGCCAACGATTGGAAGTTGCACCCTGATCAGTCCTGGAACGATCACGTCCGGCATGTCCACCGGCGTTTAAAGACGCTGCTGGCGCGCGAATTTGCCCGATCCACGCAGCAGCAAATCTCGCTTGAAACGCTCGGCCTGGCGGAAGTGACCTATCCGGGCCTGAACTCGCTCGCTGTTCCAGAGTCTCTGCTTGGAACCTTGCCGACTCAAACCGCCCGTGGACACCTGCAAATATGCTGGACCGCGTTTTTGGCCGCCTTATGCGATACACTGCGTACCGATGGCGTGATTACTCTCGGATCAGACACCGAAGATAGCGCCTATGAATTCGCGAATCTGATCGGTCGCTGGTCGGCGGAGGACAGAGAGTTAAAGGCGCGCACGCAGCGCTTTGTCGGAGCGACGGAGAAGCATCGTCGCCGCAAATTTGCGGCAGCGATTGCGCGAAAATGTGCCATCACCGAAACGGAAATAGACCGCTTTGCCCAACAACTGCTGCGAGAAGCGTTTCGGCAATTGCAGGCAAACGCTGGAAAAACTCTCACCTGGCTCGAAACGGCACAGCGAGGTTCAGAAGGCGGGCCTACCTGGGCGATCCGGATCAAGTTTCCAGCGTTGGGTTTGAGGCGCCCTCTCGCCCTGTATCGCTGTCCGACGACGGGCCATATCTGGCCGCGCGAAGTGGCTGGATGCGCTCCCGAAACCGGTTGTATTCACCTTGAGCAAGTCACCGACGAGGAACTGGATAATGATCCTCGGATCATGCGCCAGCGTCGCGAATATACTTCCTCCCCTGTTTTCACCATGGGACTGTGGGCGGAAGAACATAGCGCGCAACTTTCTCCGCAAGAAAATCGGCGTCTGCAAGAGTTATTCAAGGCAGGTATCCGCAACATCCTGAGTTCAACGACCACGATGGAGCTTGGTATCGATATTGGCGGCCTGAATGCCGTCTTGATGAGCAACGTCCCGCCAGGAAAGGCCAATTATCTACAGCGGGCAGGACGCGCCGGGCGACGCGCGGACGGCTCTTCCATCGTCGTAACGTTTTGTCATCCCTATCCCTTTGATCGAGAGGTTTTTCTCCATTTTGGCGCCTATCTTGATCGGCAACTACGTAGCCCAAATGTTTTTCTTGACCGCAGCCGCATTGTGATTCGCCACAGCCATGCCTACCTGCTGGGGGATTTTTTCCGTGAAATCTATCCACCGAATACGCACGTCGGCGCGATGAGAGCCTATGGCGATATGGGACATTTCTGCGGCGTGTCGCTTCCTTCGCGCTGGGAAAAGAGCGCGGCAAAGCCTTCCATTGTGCCGTACACGGCTCACCTGGCGCCACCCGTCGATGCCTTGTGGTGGAATCCTGCCCGTCATGAACCAGGACTGGAGGGGCAGTTCCTCGAATATCTCTGCTGGATACGCGACTGGGGTGAAGCCGAGCAGCGCCCGCACCTGGAACGCCTTTTTCAAGAGACAGGAGTGGCGCCGTTGCTCAACGATTGGGCCGCTTTACTGAAC